>NZ_BAAJPA010000013.1:0-163005 GCF_057552235.1 Kistimonas ophiarachnellae
ACGTCAAGAATTCACAGAAGGATATTAAAAGACTATTCCTGCTCAGTGCACGACAGGAAATTGCTATCAAATCACTTGATAATAAGGTTGAAGTCAGCCAACAAGAAAATCGTGATCGTTTCGACCAGGTTGATCGCCGATTAGATCAGGTTGATAGCCGGTTAGATCTGGTTGACAGTCGGTTAGACCAGGTTGACAGTCGGTTTGACCAACTTGAACTTCTCATCCGCCAACTTATCCCCGATGCCAACAACTGACACGCTACCTGACAATTCGCTCAGCCAGACACCTTGCGGCGTTGGTTAGCTTGAGGTTAGGTGAGACGCTTTTGTTGAAACAATCCAACCAAAACTCGCTGGCTGATTACCTGCATCATTATCATTGATTTTCAAGGGATTAGGTTGCTGTCACACTCCCACTCCCAGATAGACCTGCTTCTTGTCGCCGTCAACAGGTCTGATTCATCCCTCCCTCCTCGTTAAGCCGCTGCATTTTCTATAATGTGCTCATCCATTCCGGCAGGGGTCGCCGATCTCGGCGTCAGGTCAGGGGCTTCTTTCGGTCGCGCCCGAGCTGTCGCTTAAGCTGCCTGCTTCACGGAGTATGGGCCATGTCTTTGTCGAGGGGTGTCGCGGGTGCCATGGCGTTATCGCTTGTTGTCGGTGCGGCAAACCCGGGTCATGCCGATAGCCAGTCCGGAAAACAAACATCACTGGATTCGAACGCGATGAAGCCCGGACTGCGGCAACGTTCCGCAGTCCGGCAACAGGACCTGTTGACGATTGGCCTGGCGCAGGTTGCGCCGGTCTGGCTGGACAGGGCGGCGACCTTAAAAAAGGTCATAGCCCGTGTGTATGAAGCCCGTGACCGGTCGGTGGACCTGCTGGTGTTCGGCGAAGCCCTGGTGCCCGGTTACCCGTTCTGGCTTGAATTAACCGGCGGCGCGCGGTTTAACCATCCCGACCAGAAGCGGATGTTCGCGCACTATTCCCGGGAAGCGGTCAGCATTGAAGACGGCCACCTGGCCCCGCTGAGCGAGGCCATTCGCAAGGCGCAGGTGGCGGTTTACCTGGGCGTCGTGGAGAAAGCGGCGGACCGGAGTCGGCACAGCCTCTATTGCAGCCTGCTGTATTTTGATCAAACCGGCGTCCTGCGCACTGTTCACCGCAAGTTGATGCCAACCTACGAGGAACGGCTGGTCTGGTCGCCGGGGGACGGGCACGGCCTGCGTGTCCATGCTCTCGGGCCGTTCCGGGTTGGCGGCCTCAACTGCTGGGAAAACTGGATGCCCCTGCCGCGGGCGGCGCTGTACGCCCAGGGCGAAGACCTGCACATATCGACCTGGCCCGGCGGTGACCATAACACCCGGGAGTTGCCGGTGTTCCTGGCGAAGGAAGGGCGTTCCTACGTGGCGGCGGTGTCCGGCCTGCTCAGGCCCGCTGACATCCCGGACGATTCGCCACTGTCCGACACCCTCAGGGCCGCCGTCACGGGGACGCACCTGGCCAATGGCGGCTCATGCCTGGCGGCGCCGGACGGCAGCTGGGTGATTCCCCCGCAGGTCGGAGAAGAAGGGCTCTATATTGCCAGGATATCCCATCAGAAGGTACGGATGGAAAGGCAGAACTTTGATCCGGCAGGCCATTATTCCCGCCCTGATATCACGCACCTGACGGTCAACCGCCGTCGTCAGGGCACAGTCACCTTCCACGATGACCAGGAACCGGCGAGTGAGGTTGTTTCGCCGGTAGCGGGTTCAGTGAACGAGTAGGGGGCGTGATGGCGACAGGAACCTGCGATCCGGAACGATGAAGTGCGGGTGGTTTTTTCCGGGTCCCGGTCTGCCGGTTTTCACGTCCGTCTTTCACGGGTTCCCCGGTGAATGAATGTCACATTGCCAGGAAAGGCTGAACAGCCGTGCGGCAACAAGCATCGCTTAAACTGAAATGGAGGGGCATCTTCTGACAGAGACGCATGGTTTGTGGATCACTGATTGAACATCAATATGAAAACCTGTTCGTCAACTGAGCGGGAATAATCTTTTTTAAAACCGCTGATGAAAAAACGCCTGCACGCCGGTTTTCTGGGGTGTTTAGGACTGCCGGTAAGCGCTGCTGAATACCGGCGTAAGTATCACTAACAAAAATGCGCGGAATGTACGTGTTTCGTTGTCGCGAAGTTTTCTGTGGGGCATACTTCGGGGGTCTTCCTCTTGGTAGAGGCGCGGTGCTTAAGAGTAACAGGAAGTAGGGTGACGCCCGAGATCTCCTGTGAAAGGAATCACCGCCGAAGCCGGTCAAGCGAGTCAGCGCCATCGGCTGGTGTGTCGTTTAAGAGACGCCACACTGTCACGGTGTATTCCGCAGACAATCGTCTGCGGTACACATGCCATCAGGTGTAATCCGTTATCGTCTGCTTGTCGCGATGAGAACGGATGGATGCCGGATCCGTGGAGTGCTACCGCTGTGGGAAAAGTGAATGTACTGACTTTTCGGGTGCAGGCCTTTTTTCATCATCAATCGCGCTCCTGATCGTCTATCACCAGGGTGACTGTTTTGGACTACAGTTGTACCTGCTTAAGAGATCAGAAGTTATGGAATTAGCGAGTTTCGAGTTTTCGTCCCTGTCTCTGGCGGCGCCCGCCGTCGCCATTGGTCTGGCAGTGATTACCCGCAAGGTATTGCTGTCATTGGGCGCCGGTATTCTTTGCGGCGCCTTGTTGCTGACAGGTTTTGACCCTGCCCTCTTTGTTAAATACCTTTCTTCCGCCTTTTTGAAAGTGTTCTGGGACGATGGCCTGAACAAGTGGAATGTATTCATTCTGCTGTTTCTGATCCTTCTTGGCGTCATGACCAGTTTCATTACGCTGGCCGGGGGAACCCGTGCTTTTGGAGAATGGGCACGTAAGCGCATACAGACCCGCAAAGGCTCTCAGCTGCTGACGGTTATGCTGGGAATTATCATTTTTATTGATGATTATTTTAACAGCCTTGCTGTTGGTAGCATCAGTCGGCCATTGTCTGACCGTCACCGGATTTCCCGGGCGAAACTGGCGTATCTGCTGGACTCCACTGCAGCGCCAGTCTGTGTCATCACACCAATCTCCAGCTGGGGCGCGTATATCATTGCTTTGATCGGTTCTGTCATGCTGACCCATGGCGTGACGGACATTACCCCGTTTGCCGCTTTTCTCACCATGGTGCCGATGAATCTGTATGCTGTCTTTGCGCTGGCGCTGGTGGTGCTTGCCGCCTGGATGGATCTCAATGTCGGGCCCATGAAGCAGCATGAGCTGTTAGCCCAGGAAGGGCAGCTCTATGATCCTTCCAAGGGCGAACCCCCCGGTGCGACTGAAATCACCGAGTGCGACAAGGGGCATGTGGGTGACCTGGTGATTCCTATTATTGTGCTGGTTGTCGCGACCGTCGGTGCGATTATCTGGACGGGTGCCCAGGCTCAGGCAGAAGCGGGTCAGGCGTTTACGGTAATGGGTGCATTCGAGCATACCGATGTTGCGACTTCGCTGGTTATGGGTGGAACCATAGGTTTGCTGTTTTCTGTCCTGATGTTACTACGTCACCGACTGCCGTCAGGTATGGTGGGACAGGCGTTTGTCGATGGTGCAAAGTCCATGCTGGATGCTATCTATATCCTGGTGCTGGCCTGGGTATTGATTGATGTAATCAGCAACCTGGAAACCGGTAAGTATCTGGCTGGCCTGGTAAGTGGCTCGATTGATGCCTCAATGATTCCGGCCTTGCTGTTTGTGATTTCCGGTATCATGGCTTTTGCCACGGGTACCAGCTGGGGCACCTTCGGCATTATGTTGCCGATTGCAGGCGATATGGCTGCCGGTACAGAGATTGCCCAACTATTGCCGATCATGTCAGCCGTGCTGGCGGGGGCGGTGTTTGGTGATCATTGTTCACCGATCTCAGATACCACCATCTTGTCATCCACAGGGGCATCCTGCCATCATATTGATCACGTAATGACGCAGCTGCCTTACAGTGGTGGAGTCGCACTGGTCGCTTTACTGGGATATCTCGCCATGGGTATGGCCGACTCCATGACGGTGGGCTTCCTGACCTCATTGGTTGCATTCATTGCCCTGATTTTCAGTTTTAAAAAACTGTCCGCAGATATCATGCCCAACGGTGTTCGCCAGTACGCCTGATATTGATATGGATAACCGATGAAAAACCGATCCCGGTGGATCGGTTTTTTTGTTTTGAAGCCGGATAACAGGCTCTTGCTAGACTGTTATAAATATCGAGAAATTTTATACCGCCACATGTGACAGGGATCGTCGCCATGAGTCTGACAGCATTGATGGATGAGTTAAGCAAGGTCAATCAGCTTGACCCGATAACGCCGGAAGAAGGTCGTTATACCCTGAAAATGAATGGGTTTGATGTTCTTTGTTATACCCGGGCCGGACGTATTTATCTTGAGGCGCAGCTCGCGGCTCTGCCGGAAGGGGATGACAAGCGTCGAGAGCTGGCAATGAAGCTGGCGGAAAAAAGCCTGCCCCTGATTCGCGCCCAGCGCGCCTGCCTGAGTATTAATGAAGAAGATGATCATTATTGGCTGCATCGCCGGTTGCCTGAGCCCGGGCTGCAGTTGGATCAATTCCAGCAAGCGGTTGAGAGTTTTGGCAGCTGTTTCTTGTATGTGCGTGACATCATTAATGAACCTGTCGGTGGTGGCGGTATTAACCCCATGATGATGCCGTAACGCCGGTATGGCGAAAAAAGAGATACAGCGTTTTGCAACCATTCTGTCTCCGGCGGAATCGGGCGGGGATGATTACCAGAATGGTTTGCGCGTGGCCAATACCGGCTTTTTGCAGGCGCTGGTTCGATACAGTGAATTCACTGTGTTCCATCTTTTTGTGGTGGCAGACGATTGTCTAACGGTTGAAGCCTATTGGTCTCACTATCAGATGTTGCGTGGTTTGGACAAAGAAATCCGGGTTTATCCCTTGCATCTTCTGCCTGTCTGTTTGTCACAGTATGATTATTCCGTTTTCCATTGTGGTGATCACTATATTGCGCCGCTGTTGGAGTTGCGGGAGTCCTATGCTTCCCGTTTGTTTCCTGTTACCGGGCGAGTTCATTCGCTCTGCCAGGATGTTTCTCTTTCCAGCACCCGGAATCTATGTTTGGCGCCGCAGAAGTACTGTGACGCCCTGCTTTGCGCCAGTGATGCCGCTCAGACGGCTATGGAAAAGCTGTTTCAGACTGTAAGAGAACAGCTCACTGAGCGGCATGGCGTAGCCTTCCGGAAAGGCTGTCGTATCGAGAGGGTGCCGCTGGGAATTGAGCCAGACGATTTTCCGGCCACAGATAAAATGTTCGCACGACAAGCATTAGGGCTTCCGGAAGAAGCGATCATTATTCTGTATCTTGGCAGGATTGATGCCGGTAATAAGATGGATCTGCATCCTTTACTACAGGCATTGAACGATGTTGTTAGCGATGAAACGGCTGGCGCTGCTCAGGATATCGTACTGTATATCTGTGGTCAGTCATCAGCGAGTGATGATTATGTGGTCTCTTTAGCGCGATCTGCTGGTCAGCTGGCTATCGAAGACCGGGTGTTATTCAAGTTTGATCTTGCCCCCGATGAGCGCAGCACTGTTTATGCGGCAGCGGACCTGTTTGTTTCTATTGCCGATAATCCCCAGGAAACGTTTGGTCTTGCCCCGCTGGAAGCCATGGCTGCGGGTTTGCCGGTGATATTGTCAGACTGGGACGGCTATCGCGACCTGGTAGAAGATGGTCATTCGGGTTATCTCATTCCGACGGTTTGGGGTGATGTCAACACCCTGGTCACACCAACAGCCTTTTATGAACCGGAACGCAATCTGCTCGCGTCAGCACAGAGCGTAGCAGTTGATGTTTCAGTCTTGTCCCAACTATTAATCAATCTGATTAATGACAATCAGAAAAGAAAGAAGGTGGGGGCAGCAGGACAACAGCGTGTCGAAGCGTGCTTTACCTGGAATGAATCTGTGTCTCGCTATATGTTGCTGGTCAAAATGCTGAAGCAGCAGGCTGACGCTATCGGGTTTCAGCCGTCTGGTCGTTATCCGGGTTTGCCGGTGGCCTCTGTTTTTAATCATTATGCGTCGGGTCTGCTGGATGATGCTGTGGTTGTTAAAACCCTGCCACGTGGACGTCGGGTGCTGACAGGCTCTGAAACGGCGGTCTGTTTTGACGGGATAAACCACCTGGTTGATGCGCAGCTTCAAACGGCGGTTCTGGAAGGGGCGCTGTTGGGGGCTTCAATCAGCCAATTATGTGAGCATATCTCTCTGGCGAAGCCTCTGGTGCTTTTCAATATCCTGTGGGGATTGAAGCATCATATGTTGGCGATAACGAAAGAAGATCCGGGAATCCGTCCAAGACGCTATGTACGGATCCCAAATGTTCCTGTATCGGAAAAGAAGCATTCTGATAATGAAGTTTGGCAGACGCTGCAGCTGACAGAATACCCTGATGACTGGACTGCAGAACTTATTCAGCCCGTCATGAATCGGTATCTGTATCCGTTATTGAACAGAATGCTGAGTACTGACCTGTACCAGGCTGAAGGTGCGGTATCCGCGTTAACCGTCCCTCTTGTTGATCTTTTATCCCGGAAGCTGGATGCGCTTAAAACCATCTGTTTGAAATCGGCAGTCAATATTGATTTAAGGACTCTCCCTGCGCAGGCGCTGTTGGATCATTTTCCACTGTGGGGGCGGCAGGTTAAAGTTGAACTGGTTGCCTATCTTCAGGCCGTTAAAACGTTACTTCGGCGATTAAACAAGGATAGTCAGTGGCTTGTTCAACAGCTGTTGCATGCAGACTCACAGGATGAATTACGCATAGCAGGACTGGAGCCACTCACCGATCAGCATTATTGGGGAGTCGTTCTTGTCAGGTTTAGCAACGGTGAAACGATTCTCTATAAGCCCAGGGATATGCGTCTTGAAGCCAGGCTGGTGAATCAATCCCGGGATAATGAACCTTATAGCCTGACTGAGCTTTTTAACCAGTGGGTCAATGAGCCAATACTGGGTTGCCTGCGACAAGTCTCAAGAGCCGAAAATCTTGGTATCCGGGAATGCTTTTACGGTTATTCCGAGTATCTGCCTGGTAATACGCCACGGGCTGAATGGACGGATAAGACTTACAGGAGTTTGGGGCTGCTGTCAGCCTTTCTGCTGATAACCGGGCAGGGAGATGCCCATTATAAAAATATCCTTATTCACAATGAGATACCTTATCTCGTGGATGCCAAACGGTCATTATCACAAGGCGTTGTCACCGGTCTGGTGGCGGATCTGGAAGACTCAACAGGTCTGACATGGGAAACATCCGCCCTGTCAAAAACCCGGATCAATGTCTTCTGGGAAGATTCTGAAGACATAGACGATGATCCTGATCGACATGCTCAATATGCTTCTGTAGTTGCAGAAGGGTTTCAGCAGGGGTTGAAGCTAATGGCTGCAAAGACTGACTTTGTGGCCAGTTTTCTACAGGAGCTGGCTGAATTACCCGCTTATTGCTCACTGTTGACCCACCATCAGCACCGCCAGCAGATACAGGATATCGCGAGATACCATGTATTCTGCGAGGCTTCCATTGGCACTTTATTTAAAACGACGAGAACGATGGTCGACCGTTTTATCCGGGAACAGGCACATGTGGAGCGTAGCCATCAACCGGTGATGTGTTGTCGTGATGGCATTATGCGTGCTTGGGTGAGGGGGAATTTTCCTTGTTTTTACCGGTTGCCAGAGGCTACCGCATTGAGAGTTGCCGTCAATGACCGGCCAGACAGGCATGAAAGAGTGAGAATTGATTATTTTCCAATAGCCGTGCTGCCTGAACTGGTTAAGTGTATTGGACATCTGGATCAGGCTACGATCGACAAATGGATGGAAGTTTATGAAAACGGGTTGTTGAATCTAGCGGCTGATGAGCCGCTGGAAGAGAATCTTTTGCAATGGCTGGGAGAGAATCAATAAAGCCCCGCTACTGCTTAATGCGGGGCTTTAGGCGGTGTGCTTTTCTTGTCGGCGTGGTGCTTGAGTTCCTGCAGCAGGTTCTCTGCCAGGTTGGCAGCCAGCGGATCATCGGATTCTGTCAGCGGTGTCAGGAATTTTTCACTTTCGCTGTTGCGGCCCATCAACATCAGTGCCATACCAATAAAGGCACGAACAGTAGGATTGTCTGGCTCGATCTTCAGGGCTTTCTTTTCAAGCACATCCAGCGCATCCTGAAACTGGTTCAGGTTGAGATGGTTCAGCGCCATGCCGATGTGTGGCAGAACACTGTTGGGGCGAATGTGACCGATGGCCTTGAAGATAGACTTGGCCTGGGCTGACATCCCATTGCTGGTAGCCATAAACCCGATATCGGCCAGCAGTCGTAAGGTTTCTACGGTGACCATGTCCCTGGTTCCCCCCTGAATCCCTGGATCAGTTGATCTTCTGAATAATGCCCTGCGCGGTATCCTTGACGGCTTTGACGACCGAGCTGTCGACGCTATAGAGCATGGTGAGTTTATTCACATCCTGCTGCAGTTTGATCATGTCGGCCAGGTTACTGGGATCAAGATCCTGCATCGATGTTTCGAGCTTGCTTTCAAATTCAGACAGCTTGTTGGACAAGCGGTCAGTTGCCTGATCAAAGCTGATGCTGTTGGTGCCGTTATTCAAAACTGACATAAGAACTTCTCCCTGTTCCCAGTGCCTCTTTTAAGTCTAGTCCACAGATATGCCAGTATTCGGTCTGACCGCCGTGGATAAACCCGGTCTTAATGCGTGCCAGAGGCCTTGTGGTATTTGAGCCAGGTCAGTTCGATCACCTTGACGGCGTCATCCAGCGCCTTGATCAGGGCGTCGGTCTGCTCAAATTCTTCGGGAGACAGCCCGCCCTGCTTGCGGCTCTTGAGCTGAGCGGCCTCAGCATTCAGGCTGTCGATCAGTTCCTGTCTGTACTGACCGTCCGTATCGGTACTGAGACGGTCCTCTGTCAGTGACAGGGAGACGTTATCAGCTTCCGCCATGGTTGCCTCCTATGTAGTATTTTATTCTTTCCTGGCCTAGCCGAAGCGTCAGATATTCCAGGGTGATACTTTCAAGTATATATCCGTTTTTCAGCCTGGCGCCTTTCAGGTACTTCTCACCGTTATCGAGGATCACAAAGGGCTCCTTGCCGATGGTGACGCTCTTGATATTGATGATGGGCTGCAGGGTGGCCAGATCGGCGGATGGCAGGGTGACATCAATCACCAGCTCTGGACGCTTGCCGTATTTTTCACGGAAGTTTCGGACCACTTCCTTCAGGTGATACCCCTGAGAGATATCCATGAGACGCCCTTTCATAATCACCTTGCCGGGTTGGTCCAGCAGCTTGATACGCTGACTCAGCGCCTTTTCTTTGAGCATTGAGCGGAGCGTCTTGATGCGGGTATTCTGGAATTCAAGCTGGTCAATGATGGTCTGCAGGCCATGCACTTCCTGATGCAGTAATTCACGGATTTTCGTCAAATCTCTGACGGTGTGCAGGTAACCTCTGAGAATCAGTGTGCCCGGTAGCGTGTCCAGTGCAACGGTCAGTGACTTGTAACCGTGCATTTTCAGCACCGCCATGGCATTTTCCTGCATCTCATCCAGGGCGATGATCTGGTTGTTGAAAAGGACAGATTTCTCGGTGAGCGCATCCAGATAGGCTTGCTTGGTCGTGCCATCGACAATGTAGCCTGTCAGTAACACGGAGCCGTCAGGTAGAGTTTTCAGTGTGACATCTTCAAGGTTTTGCAGGACCCGTAGATTTTCCGCTTCAAGAATATGAGAAATAGGCTTTTCTGCTTCCGCCAGGGCAGGATCAGTGAGTTGCCATAACCAGGAAAAAACGCTGATAAAGCCGACCAACAGTGCAGCTGCGGCACCCACAATAACGATTTTTTTTCCCGATGATGGCAGGAAAGCACGCAGTCTCTGCGTAAAGCTGGGGCTGGAGGAATACTGTTCTTCGAGTTCCGTCAGCTCATCATCGGAGAGTCTGTCGTCCAGAACAGGGATGTTTTCGTCATCATGGTGTTCCTGAGCAGTATCCGAATGAGCGGGTTCTTCTGGTGACGGTGTAGGTGCTGTTGGCGCCGGCGTCGTCAGGTCTGGCATGGTCAGTTCGGGCCATGTTGCTCCTTCCGGTGCCATGGCAAAATGCAGGTTTCCTGCCGTCACGATCACAAAGGGCTGAAGCGTAAACTGGTTTTCCTGAGCCTGACCGTTCAGGTAGACACCCTGACCTTCGGCCAGGTTCCGAATATCAACGCTATCCTCAGAAACCAGAATTTCCAGCTGATAATCGGCGAGGGTGTTATCGGTGAGCACCAGGTCGCACTCTTCGTGCCGGCCCAGTGAGTACTGGCCTGCATCCAGAGTGATTTCTGCGCCGACATGGGGGCCGGACAGAATCTTTAAAACCCAGACCTGGTCTGCCATAAATTGTTGTCCATTACCTGCAGTGGCAGAGCGTCGCCATATTCATTGAAAGAGATGCCTGATGGGGCCTTTCGCCCGCACATGATCCAATCCCTGGAGCGCGGCTGAAAATGGCGTAAACATTGAAACGCTGACTACTAAAAAAAGCGTATGTGATGGTGGGGGATATTTCCACCGGATAGCCTGAGCTGCCCGAAAAAACAATGGGTTATCGTATTTTTAACGGGGGCTTGCGTAATTATTTGACAGATTCGAGCATGCCCGCTTCCGACAGCAGTCAGAAGCGTACTTTTCCGGCACGTATTTTTTCCAGTTCATGGGGTTGCAGAGGCTGATACTGTTGGTTTCCGGGCAGTAATGCCAGCACCGGATCGTCGAATTGGCTGGTATCAAATCCTTCTTTTTTTAATGTGGTCTTTTGGTATTTGAAGGTTGTCGTCATCTGCTGAGAATCGCAGATTCTGAGAAACAGTGGGATGGCATAACCGGGTAGCTGTCTGCGGACATGTTGGGTCAGCGCTTCCAGATTGAGGGTTTCTTTGGCTTCTGAGACGACCAGGGCCGTCATGCCAGCCCGGCCATCCGTTCCTGGCAGGCTTATGCCATATGTGACCGCATGCTCAACAGCAGGAAAGTTGGTAAAGGCCGCTTCAACTTCAGATGTGGCGACATTTTCCCCTTTCCAACGAAAGGTATCCCCAATCCGGTCAGAAAATGCAATGTGCCGCCAGCCTTGGCGGACAACGAGGTCGCCGGTATTGATGTAACAATCCCCCGACCGGAAAACGTCCCGATACAACTTTTTCTGTGATGCATCTTTATCGGTATAACCATCAAACGGCATACGACGGGTAACCTTTGTCAGTAAAAGACCGCTTTCTCCTTTATTGACTTTCTCCATGAAACCCTTGGGCGTTCGAACAGGGCGGTCGTTCTGAACATCGTAACGGACAACCGCATAAGCCATCGGACAGGTGCCTGCTGTCTTGTCCAGATTCAGGGCATTGGTAAACACCAGGTTGACTTCACTGGCGCCATAAAACTCACTGATGGATGGAATCCTGAAGCGTTCCTTGAAGGCTTCCCAGATATCCGGTCGCAGTCCGTTACCGATGATGGTTCTTACCGGGTTATCGGCATCATTGGGTCTGGCGGGGTGATTAAGCAGGTAACGGCAGAATTCACCGATATAACAGAAGCTGGTGGCGCCATAATGGCGGATATCGTCCCAGAACCGGTTAACACTGAATTTCCGGGCAATTGCTAACGATGCTCCGTTTCCCATGACGGCACTCAATGAAACGGTTAGTGCGTTGTTGTGGTAGAGCGGAAGCGCACAATAGAGAATATCGGTTGGTTTGAGTCGCAGGGACATCATGCCAATGCCAGCCATGGCTTTGAACCAGCGATAATGTGACATCACTGAGGCTTTGGGCAGACCGGTTGTGCCGGATGTGAAGATATACAGTGCCGGAGAAGAGAGCTTCAGAGTACGGGTGATATCAGGATTCGTATCTGGCATGTTTGCCGAGACTTCAACGAAATTTTCGTAGTCATCAGGTGTGGGATTATTGCTGTTATCGTTAACGAAGTAATGGGGATGTTCTGACCGTTCGGACAACGTGTGCTTGATACCGTCAAAGGCTTCAATTAATTCTTCACCCACAATACATAACGCTGGTTTTGTAATCGTGAGGCTGTGCAATAAAGCGTTATTACGCTGACTGGTATTAAGCATGGTCGCAATGGCGCCAAGCTTTAAGGCGGCCAGAGTGACCAGCAGTGTTTCAGGACGGTTTTCCATCAGGATCGCAATGCGATCACCCGGTTGAATGCCTCCCTGTGCCAGCGCATGGCTGAAGCGGTTGACCTGTCGATTGGCTGCGTCATATGACCAGACTTTATCCTGATATTTAAGAAATGGACGTTTGCCGTATCGTTGTGCCTGTTTTTCCAGTAATCGCCCAATGGATAACCGTCGTTCCGGATGCAGTGATACCAGCTTCAGCAGACCGGTGGTAATTTGTGGAAGCTCTGGCGTCAGGGCAAGGCCAGAGCGTAGGATATTGGCAAAGCTGACTGTTCGTGTTGGCATTATTGTTATTATTGTGTGGTTGTTACTTCAATTCTGCAGACGATTTATTGAATAGTCGTCGAGCAATAATCAATTGCTGAATCTGCTGGGTACCTTCAAAAATATCAAGGATTTTCGAATCCCGGGACCATTTCTCCAGTAACTCATCTTCGGTGTAGCCGCGTACGGTGCAGAGTTCAGCACACTTCAGGGTTATAGCATTGGCCGTACGACCTGCCTTGGCTTTGGCCATGGAGGCTTCCCTGGAATTGGGTTGGCCGTTATCAGCCATCCATGCAGCCCTGAGCGTAAGCAACCGGGCAGATTCCAGCTCGGCTTCCATGACCAGAAGTTCCTTCTCCAGCGCTGGTCGCTGATAAAGCCCCCCCTTGCAGGAGGGTTCAATACCTTGTGCTTTGAGTAATTCCTGCGTGCGTTCGAGAGCTGCGCGGGCAAGGCCAACGGCCATGGCGGCAACGACGGGGCGGGTATTGTCAAAGGTTTGCATAACGCCACCAAACCCTCGTTGTACGTCAATATTCGGATTACCCAGCAGGTGTGAAGTAGGCACACGACAATTGGTAAAGGTAATCGCCGCAGTATCGGACGCTTTGATGCCAAGTTTTTTCTCCAGCCTTACCACTTCCATGCCGGGTGTGCCTTTTTCAACGACAAAGGATTTAATCGCTGCACGGCCGAGGCTGGGATCAAGACTTGCCCATACCACTACAGCATCAGCCCGCTCACCACTGGTTACATAGATCTTTTCACCATTGATGATGTAGTCGTCGCCATCTTGTTTGGCTGTCGCCCGGATCGCCGCTGAATCAGAACCAGCCCCGGGTTCAGTAATGGCCATGGCGGCCCACAGATGGCCGAATTTTTTCATCTGCTCGTCGTCTGCAACAGCTGCAATAGCGGCATTGCCAAGCCCTTGCCTGGGAAGACTCAGGGATAGACCGACATCTCCCCAACACAGTTCAGTAAGACCCAACACGGTAGAGAGGTTGCTGCCATTAACAACCGTGTGACTGTCGCCTTTAGCAGTATTCAGGCGACCTGCTCCGGTGCCGCTGTCCGCGCCATCATTCATGGCGTCCAGCAGGGATGCCAGCATGTCGAGCTCAACAGGATACTCATGTTCCCTGCGGTCATATTTGCGGGAAATAGGACGAAGAACGGCCTTGGCGACCTGATTGGCCTGGCTCACCAGACCTTTGAATTTTTTGGGTGTTTCCAGATACATACCGTGTCCCTTATACCAGTAGCGAACCGGTGAGGAGCGAAATAGCACGTAAATCACGATACCAACGCTCGACGGGATACTCTTTGACAAAACCGTGGCCGCCGAGCAACTGTACACCATGAGTACCAATCATCATGCCCTTGTCACTGCACTGGGTGTGCGCCAGCCAGGCTTCCCTGTCAAAAGAAAGCTGATGATCACAACGACTGGCGGCTCGCCAGTTCATCAGTCGCATGCCTTCCAGTTCCGTGGCCATGTCTGCCAGCAGGAAGGCGACACCTTGTCGATGACTGATGGGTTCTCCAAATGCCTGACGTTCATTACAGTAGGGAATGGTGAAATCAACGACAGCCTGGGAGGTGCCGCAGGCGAGTGCGGAGGCCGCAATTTGGGAGCGTGAGAGCCAGTCCTCCACTTGAAAATTGCAATCAAGACGGGCGTCTGGGCTGACTTGCACATTAGACAGTGTCAGCGTGCCTAATCCGGCCGACTTCAGACCCATCGCAGGCGCAGCGTCAATTTGAATGCCAGGGTTGTTTCGCTCAACCAGAAACAGGGTTGGCGTATTTTTGTTGGTCTTGGCGCTAACAAGAAAGAATTCTGCCGTTTGCGCCAATGGAACCAGCGTTTTTTGACCGTTCAGACGGTAGCCTTTGCGGTGACGGCTTGCCGTACAGCGACACAGCTCTGGGGAAAAGTCGATCTTATTTTCATGAATGGCCATGGCAGCAGGAAGAAACTGTCCTTCCGCAAAACGGGGTAGCCATTTCTCCTGTAAAGAGGCATTTCCCCAGCGGCTGATTGCCGATAGGCAGGCGGTTGGTGCAAGCAGTGCCAACGCCTGACCCATGTCACCCCATGCCAGTTGCTCAGTGATCAGGGTCATGGTTTCAGCAGGTGCATCAGAGCTAATACCACCCCAGGCTTCAGGAAGTACAAACAGATTGAGGCCCAGGGCTTCTGATTCGGCTAAGACGTCTTTGGTTGGATAACCGGCAATTTCTGCCTGATCGGCCTGTTCTCTCAGCGTGTTGGCAAGTCTTTGCGTGTTTTCAATTATCAGGCGCTGTTCTTCTGAAAGAGAGAGATCGAACAGTTTACGATGGTTGTTGCCTGTTGCTGAAGCTGTGGTGTGACGTTTTTTGGAAAGCGTCTGCTGGCCGGATGACACCAGTCGAAAACCGGTTCTAGTTACGTGGTAGGCCAGTCGTTCCGCGGGTTTGCGCAGTTTGTAGCGGCTGGCAAGTGCCGAGCCTGCGAACCGGTTGACCAGGGAAAGGGCGATCCCTGTGGCGTTCAGTGTCATGGTGTACTCCCCCGGGAAGCTGCCTGCCGTGATAGCGGTTTCTTCAGCCCGCATTCACGAAATACAACAACTTACCCATGAACTGTGTCGCAAATCAGGCTATGATAGGCCGTCGTTGTCTGATTCATCAGGCTGACAAAGAGTCAGGGGACAACCAATGGCTGTCGAACTCGGGGGAGTCGGCAGATATGTCAATGCCGTGACATGTCTGGTCAGAGACAGTAATGTCAGGTTGTCGCATAACTACATAACAAAAAAGTGATAAGAATATGGAAGCGAGTTTCTGGCATGGTAAGCGCGCACCCGGTGTGCCCGATATCATCAACCCGGACGAGTACGGTTCCATACTGGCAGTCTTTGAAGAATCCGTCAGTAAGTATGCCCAACGACCTGCATTCACCGGTATCGGCCATACCCTGACCTTTCAGGATATCGACGACTACAGTACCCGTTTCGCCACCTATCTTCAGACCCAGACCGACCTTAAGCCCGGTGACCGCATCGCGATCCAGATGCCAAACCTTCTGCAGTTTCCCATTGCCGTATATGGCGCGCTCAAGGCTGGTCTGGTTATTGTTAATACCAACCCACTCTACACCGCCCGTGAAATGCATCATCAGTTCAATGATTCCGGTGCCCGTGCACTGGTCTTCATGGATGTGTTCGGGCACCTGGTGGAAGAGATCATCAGCGATACGCCGGTTGAACACCTGATTGTCACCAGTATTGCCGATATGCTGCCGGCACCAAAGCGTCAGTTGATCAATGTGGCAGCCAAATACGTTAAGAAAATGGTACAGCCCTATAAACTGTCTGGTGTCGTTCGTTTCCGGCAGGCGCTGGCAAAAGGGGACGCCGGCAAGTACCGGAAGCCGCCTGCACCGCGACCGGATGATGTGGCTATCCTGCAATACACCGGTGGTACGACAGGTGTTGCCAAAGGCGCGATGCTGACCCATCGGAATATGGTTTCCAACATGCTGCAGGCGCAGGCTATGCTGAGCCAGCAGGATGAGTCAGGCCAGCCCATGCATGAAGCTGGCAAGGAAACCATCGTTGCACCGCTGCCGCTCTACCATATATACGCCTTCACAGTGCATTTGATGGCGATGGTGGAAATGGGGAATCACAGTATCCTCATTGCCAATCCGCGTGATACCGCCATGTTTATCAAGATGATCAAGCCCTGGCGCTTTACGGCGTTCATTGGTTTGAACACCTTGTTTGTCAGCCTGCTGAATCATCCGGAATTCGCCAAGTGTGATTTCAGTGGACTGAAGCTGACCCTCTCTGGTGGTACCGCTCTGCAGGCGGATACAGGACGCCGCTGGAAAGAGTTTACCGGTTGCGGGGTGTCTGAAGCGTATGGGCTGACAGAGTGCTCGCCGGCTGTTTGTATGAACCCGGCAGGCGATCTTGCACAGCCTGGCACAGTTGGATTGCCCGTGCCTAATACCCTGTTGAAGACTGTTGGGGATGATGGCGCCGAAATGGCGGTGGGTGAACGCGGTGAACTTTGTGTGAAAGGTCCTCAGGTCATGAAGGGTTACTGGAAGCGTCCTGATGCCACGGCGGAAATCTTTGATGAAGATGGCTGGCTCAAGACCGGCGATGTTGCTGTCATCAATGAAGACGGTTTTGTGGCCATTGTTGACCGGATCAAGGACATGGTGCTGGTATCAGGTTTCAACGTGTATCCCAATGAGATTGAGGATGTTGTGGCTCAGCATGAGAAGGTTGAGAACTGTGCAGTCATCGGTGTGCCAGACAGTAAAACCGGCGAGGCGGTGAAGCTGTTTGTCATTCCCAGTGACAGCTCCCTGAGTCAGGATGAGATGAAAGAATACTGCCGTATGAACCTGACCGCCTATAAGGTGCCCAAGCAGATTGAGTTCCGTGAAGAACTGCCTATGACGCCTGTTGGCAAAATTCTGCGTAAGGACCTGCGGGCTGAAGAACTGGAAAAGCGCGAAGCCGTTAGCTGATACCTTCCGGATTTACTATCGAAATCAATGCCACCGTACCGGTTACCGGGCGGTGGTATTTTTTTTGTGTTGTCACTGGGCTGGCTGAAAAGTACTTGCTGAGTGACGTTGCAGCCAATCTCAGTGCCTTTCCCTTTCGACAGAATGCTCAGCGTCTAACCACGTTCTCATCAGGAGATGGTCTATGCCTGAGTACAAGGCGCCTGTCAGGGATATGAAATTTCTGGCAGAAGATGTTCTGGATATGCAGGCCCATTATCAAATGCTGCCCAATGGTGAAGAAGCGACGCCTGATCTGGTCGATGCCATTATCAGCGAAGGGGCGAAGTTTGCTGAAAATGTGCTGGCCCCGCTGAACCGCTCGGGTGATGAGGAAGGGTGTCATTTGCAGGATGGCGAAGTTATAACGCCAAAAGGCTTCAAGGCGGCCTATCAGCAATATGTTGCGGGTGGCTGGCAGTCACTTTCCCATCCTCCTGAGTATGGTGGTCAGGGGTTGCCGATGTCTCTGGGAGTCATGATTTCGGAAATGGTCGGTACGGCCAACTGGTCCTGGGGTATGTACCCTGGATTGACGCTTGGCGCCATGAATACCCTGTTTTTACATGGCACCGAAGCGCAGAAACAGACCTGGCTGACGCGTATGACCAGCGGTGAGTGGAGTGGCACCATGTGTCTTACTGAGCCGCAGTGCGGCACGGATTTAGGGCAGGTCAAAACCCGCGCAACACCGAATGGTGATGGGGCTTACCGCCTTTCCGGCACCAAGATTTTTATTTCTGCCGGAGAGCATGATCTTACCGAGAATATTATCCACATTGTTCTCGCCAGACTTCCGGACGCACCTGAAGGCACGCGGGGGATCTCGTTGTTTATTGTGCCCAAGTTCAGGGTGAATCCGGATGGTTCACTGGGTGAACGCAATGGTGTTAGCTGCGGTTCCCTGGAGCACAAGATGGGAATCAAGGCCTCTGCGACCTGTGTTATGAATTTTGATGAGGCGGAGGGCTACCTGATCGGGCCTGAAAATAAAGGTTTGCAGTGCATGTTCACCTTTATGAATACCGCACGGATTGGTACGGGAATACAGGGGCTGGCTTCCGCGGAGCTGGCTTACCAGGGGGCGCTTCCCTATGCACGTGAACGGTTATCCATGCGATCGCTGTCGGGTACCAAGCAGCCTGACAAAGTGGCGGATTCGTTGATCGTCCATCCGGATGTACGTCGTATGTTGTTGACCATGAAAGCGTTTGCTGAGGGCGGCCGTGCCATGCTGTACGATGCGGCCAAGCTGGCTGACCGGATGATTACGGCGGAAACCGAAGCGGAGCGTAACCGGCTTGATGAGGAGTTGGGGATGCTGACGCCAATCCTCAAAGGCTTCCTGACAGAAGCGGGCCTCGAATCAGCGAACCTTGGTGTCCAGGTCTTTGGTGGGCATGGTTATATCCGTGAACATGGTATGGAGCAGATCATTCGGGATGCCCGGATATCTACCCTGTATGAAGGTACAACCGGTATTCAATCGCTGGATTTGTTAGGGCGTAAGGTGTTGCTGTCCAAAGGGAAGGACCTGAATCGACTGGCGGGACAAATACTCGGATATTGTAAGTCGGTATTGACCGATAACAGTGTACCTCGCCTGAAAGTCCTGCCGTTTGTTGGCAAGGTTTCTGCGTTGACGCTGAGATGGCAATACTTGAGTTATCGCCTGGCTTTGAGGGCTGCCCGTAATCGTGATGTGGTGGGTTCGGCGTCAGTCGATTATTTGATGTTTTCCGGTTATGTCGTAATGGCGTATTACTGGTTGAAAATGCTGGTAGCCGCGCAGCGTAAGTTGGCTGAAGGTACCAGTGAGCAGGCTTTTTACAAAGCCAAGGTGCAAACGGCAGAATTCTATTTTTCCCGTATTCTTCCACGCGCTGAAACGCACGCAAAAACAATGCTTGCCTGCCCGCGTACATTGACGCGTATGAAAGAAGAGAGTTTTGCGTTTCTATAGTTTTTGACTTAAACGGTCAGGGGTTCCTGATAGGCGTGAGCCCGGCGGTCTGTCCGGATGGTACGGTTGCAGTAGAAGTTTATCTTGTTGAAATCCTGAGTTTCATCAAGATCTGGAACCGTTCCGCACTCCCGGCTGGAAAAACGCTGATACGGTGGGAAATCAAACGCCTTGATGCGAGAGTCGGCGACCAGTACTTCGGAGGCCATTGAGTGGAATTGTTCCAATAGTGGCAGGTTGTTTCTGTCGTACAGGACGTCGGCTGCGATCAGCAGGTCGAGTGGCTCATCAAAACTGAACAGGTCGTCATGGAGCCGGAAGTTAACCTGGTTGATGTGTGCGTTGAACTGGCAGGCAAGCAGTGCATCCGGATCAATATCGCAGGCAATTACCTCACGTGCTCCTGCGAGACAGGCGGCAATCGCAACAACTCCGGAACCTGCGCCAAAATCCATTACTGTCTTGCCCGCCACCAGTTCTGGCGTATCCAGTATTTGGGCCGTCAGGGCCTGGCCGCTGCCCCAGCAAAATGCCCAGTAAGCCGGATATTCCTGGATAGTTTTGATTTCTTCTTCCGTGAATGGGCGATGCTTCATCGGTGTTGGATCAAGCAACGCCAGCTTTATTTGGGGACAGTCTGGTAGCGGCTGAACCAGCACCCGTGCTTCAGGGTGCATTTTGGTAAGGTTGCGATTGAGCTGGGAGGTGTCGAGCGTTTGTTTCATGCTTCTTTAAAGATGCTCTCGGCATTGAATTGTGTAAGCAGGTTTTGTGCGGCCTGCTTTATGCGCTCTTTGTGCTGTTGTTCCAGTCGTTCACGTTCTGTATCAAGACGGTTGCGTTCGCTCAGTTTCATGGTTTTTCGTGCTTCACCAATCGGCATATGCGTTGTTGCGTCATAGATAGTTGTGAATATCTGGTATTCCTTAGTTTTTCCCAGGGCAGGATCCAGCATATCCAGAATCGTTTTGATCCGGATGCAGCCTTCGGTTGGATTGACCTGCTCATGCACGAGACTCCTGGCCAGAATGGTCAGGCTGGAACAAAGGAACTGGCGGTGTTGTTCATTGGATTTTCGAAGGCTGGCACGGTTTCGAAACACTTCCATCCAGAGTTTGATTGCCCACGCGGACAGGCCGGCAATCGCAAGAATGGCGGCAGCCAGTAAGATCAGAGTTATATCCATTCCGTTGTTTCCTCTGTGGGTACAGCGACATAGCGTCCGCTAAAATTGGCGACACATTCGCCGTCTGCGTGCAGTGACACCGTCAGGTCAAGGCGCGCCCGGCGGCCTGCCTGCAGGCGGCTGGTGAACGTTTCAGGTGTCGTGCACTCACAGATTGCGGTCAGTTCGCTGCGGGCAGGTGTCAGGAATTGCAGGTTTTGCTCAGCAATAACGGCATCGCAATTGACGCCGGCTTCCAGCGCTTTCAGGCTGGTCATGGTCCAGCCGCAGATGGTAGCCAGTGCGCTGATGCTGCCACCAAAGAAGGTGCCTTTGTCATTGATGTTGGGTGACAGTGGGCAGGTAAGCTGCAGCTGTTTGCCATCGTAAAGCCGGTAGTCAACTTCCATGGCGCGAAGCATTGGAATCTTGCGGAGTTTTTCCTGAAGTACGTGAGGGAATGGCGATGTCATCTGTTTTTAGGGTTTTTACTGCTGTCGTGAGGGTAACTATCCGCATTGGTTGTTAGTCTGTCAATTTTATCGCGAAAGGTTGTTGGAAGGGGCGAGTGGATGCCGTGGTGTGCGTGTAGTAAGCGTGAATCGTTGTGGGAGAGCAGCTCCTTTAAGTTCCCCCCTCTCTACTTGCTTCCAGTATTGCTGCTTAGTTGTTGTTGGCAAGCGCAGCTGCGGTGTCGGAAAAAATACCCAGAAAGTCTGTAGCTTCTCGTTCGGTTTGGCCACCGGATTTTAGAAAGGCTTTGATAATTGTTTGTGTTTTTTCTTCTTTGGCGCGTTCGAGAAAGTGCCTTAATTCAAGCTCTACTCCCGCATTTTCATCAATGATTGATGCTGCAATGATCTCTTTATACATTTCTATATCGCGAAGGGAGAGGTTTTGAATAGAGGGAAATAAGTGGCTTGCAAGAAAGTTATCCATTTCTGATTTCGGGACATATTTTGTGATGATATTTAATGCCTCTGCTTCTTGAGCGGTAAAGTCAGAGCCAAGCAGTAATGCCTGAAGTGCTTTGCTCTTGCCCATTCGTCGTCCGTATTGAACGCCACCCTGACCACCAGTGGGTATGTTTACACCAATTTCCGGTTGGGCAAAAAACGCGTTTTCTGTGCCGTAAGCCAGGTCGCAGGCCATCACAAACTCATCACCGCCTCCCCTGGCGTAGCCATCGACAATAGCAATGGAAAGCTGTCTGAGATTTTTAAGGTTTTTGATCATCTGGCTAAATTCACGGCAGGCTGTCTGACCTTCAGGCGTACCGTTAATAACGTTCAGGTCCAGATGTGCTGAAAAAAAGAGAGGGTTCTTTGATGTGAACAGAACGGCTTTGGTATTGCTGTCGTCTGCCAGAGAGGCAAGGTATCTATTGATCTCGTTGATTAAGTCAATGGTCAGAATGTTGGCAGGAGGGTTGTCAATGACTGCTGTTGCGATAGCGTTTTCTGTAGTGACTGCGAACAAGGTCATGATGCTTACATCTCAATGGATGGAATAAAGACAATGAGCTTCTGTCAGGCAGGTGGTAGCGAGTATAGCGTATGGAAGGAAGCGAGGTGCCAGCCTGGGCTGACACCTTTGGAAGGAAATTAGCTTTTTTCTTCGCGACAGGTGCCTGCTTCGTCTTCATCCATGGCTTCCAGTGCCGCTTCAATGGAGACGGGGTTGATTTCAGTATGCACCAGCTTCATGTTCTTGATCTGGGCGTGATACCAGAACCAATGGTTATCTTCTGTCTGGCACAGTGCCTTGATGTCATGGTCAAGAGAAGGAAAGAGAGGCATAAACACGTGCCCAATGTGCTTTTTGCGATGAATGAGTGAGCTTTTGCCGTAGTAGGTTTTGCCGTTGCGGGTTTCAGAAATCTGGTCAAAGGCTTCCCCGGCCATGCGATCGGCGATTTGATCCTGATAACGGTCAAGCCAGTAGAGGGCAGTTGCGCCGGTCAGTAGCCAAACAAGTTCCATAGATACCTCTTTTATTGTTGTTTGCCTTGTGCGTGTTGTGAGATATATCGGCTTGTCATTACTATTTTTTATACGGTGCCAATAAGCCGGTTGCAAGTGCTTTCAGAGCGCCCAGTGGGCGACCATGGCCGTGGCGAGTTCCCGGAAAACGATTTCTCCATACAGTATCTTGGTCAGATTCAGTGAAAAATACATGGCAGTGCCCGGCCCCTGGCTGGTGATGATTTTAGTCTCTTCGTCAATAACCAGTGGTTCGTTGATGGCTATGGCGCCGGTTAATTGTGACTGAAAACTGGGGTGGGCTGTTGCCCGGATACCGTCCAGCAGGCCATGATGCGACAGAACTACGGCGGGCGACGCGCAGATCGCTGCGATCCAGTGCCCCATCTGTTTCTGGCTGATCAGTAAATCGGTGAGGGTCTGGCAGTCTCTCAGATGTTCCGCGCCGGGCATGCCGCCGGGGAGGGCGATAATATCGTAGTGGCTATCAACGCATTCTGTGATAGGGCAGTCCGCCAGCAGACGCACTCCCCTGGAGGCCTCGACATTGATGGAGCCGTCCGCATTGCAGCTCGCGACCGTGACCGTGGCGCCTGCACGGCGAAGGGTATCAATAATGGTGACGGCTTCTATTTCTTCGATGCTGTGTGCGATGGGCACCAGAACACTCTTGGACATGGTGGGACTCAATCGTTCAATCAGGCAGTGACAGACATTTTAGCCGCAAAAAAGTGGTGGATAGCCGCAATTGACCGTTGGCAGGGTTTTTTTCCTGTTCGAACTGGCTATAATACCGCTCCCGTTTCCCATAATGAGTGCCCAATGTTTGAACCGCGGTGGTTTTAAAAGCCCTTGCATTGGTTCGTGGGCTGGCTAAACAGCCGTGATGTTTGAATTCAACTCGCGAAAGCGAGCATTGAGGCGGATAGATAGATGAAAACCTTTAGCGCTAAACCAGAAACCGCTAAGCGCGACTGGTATGTTGTAGACGCTTCCGGGCTGACGCTCGGTCGTTTGGCTACAGAAATTGCCCGTCGTCTGCGTGGTAAGCACAAGCCTGAGTACACTCCTCACGTTGATACCGGCGATTACATCGTTGTCATCAACGCCGAGCAAGTGCGTGTGACCGGTCGCAAGACATCTGACAAGATGTACCACCGCCACACCGGCTTCCCGGGTGGACTGAAGTCAATGAGCTTTGAAAAGCTGATTGCTCACAAGCCTGAGCGTGTCATCGAGCTGGCTGTTAAAGGCATGATGCCCCGTAACCCGCTGGGTCGCGCTATGCAGCGTAAGCTGAAAGTGTATGCCGGATCTGCGCATCCGCATACCGCGCAGCAACCTCAGCAACTGACTATTTAATCGGGGGTCAACATGTCAGTAAGTCAGAACTACGGCACAGGTCGCCGCAAAACCTCTACCGCTCGTGTTTTCCTGCGCAAGGGAACTGGCAGCATTTCCATCAATGGCCGTACGCTTCAGGACTACTTTGGTCGTGAAACGTCCCGCATGATCGTTATGCAGCCGCTTGAGCTGGTTGAGATGACCGACAAGTTTGATCTCATGATCACCGTAAAAGGTGGTGGTGCTAACGGTCAGGCCGGTGCGATCCGTCACGGTATCACCCGCGCCCTGATGGAGTACGATGAAACTTTACGTCCTGCTCTGCGCAAGGCTGGCTACGTCACCCGTGATGCCCGTATGGTTGAGCGGAAGAAAGTTGGTCTGCACAAGGCTCGTAAGCGTCCTCAGTTCTCCAAGCGTTAATTCGTTTTTTGGATTACTGCGAAAGCGTCGATCTTCGGATCGGCGCTTTTTTTATGCCTGCTGTTTTTGTGTTGCAAAACAGGGCGTTTTTTCATCGCAAATTCCAGGAAAGTGCGCCAGTATGATCTCATCCATTTAATTTAGGGGCTAAACCCTATATCATTGCGGTTTGTAGGTGGGGTGCTAAGGGGAATTGCGGTTGCTTGTCAGTAATTCCGAGTTTAACGAATATGCCCACCGCTTTGCCTGGCATGCAGAATAAATGAGCTGATGCTCTGATGGGGAGAAAGCCGAATGAGTCAAGACGGCGTAAATGTGGGCCGGCGCCGCTTTCTGGTTGCAGCTACTTCGGTAGTTGGTGCAGTGGGGGCTGCGGGAGTTGCGACACCGTTTATCAAATCCTGGAATCCAAGCGCCAAGGCCAAGGCGGCGGGCGCACCTGTTAAAGTCAATATATCCAAACTAGAACCCGGGCAGCAGGTCATCGTCGAATGGCGGGGCAAGCCGGTATTTGTCGTGCGTCGTTCAAAGGACATGCTGGATAATATCCGCAAGTTGGATGGCAAGGTCAGGGATCCTCAGTCGAACGAATCAGAACAGCCGGATTATGCTCAAAATGAGTTCCGCTCTACCCGGGAAGACATCCTGGTGCTGGTGGGGCTTTGCACGCACCTGGGCTGCTCGCCGAAATACATTCCCGAAGTCAAGCCGATGGACTTTGACGCCAACTGGGTAGGTGGTTATCACTGTCCGTGTCACGGTTCCAAGTTTGACCTGGCGGGACGGGTGTATAAGGGGGTTCCGGCGCCAACCAACCTGGAAGTGCCGCCTTACTCCTTTGAGGGGGACGACATTCTGACTGTCGGTGTCGATGAGGAGGCTGCCTGATGGGAAATAAATTACTGTCTTGGGTGGATGATCGCTTTCCGCTGACAAAGATGTGGGAAGAGCATCTCAGCAAATACTACGCGCCCAAGAATTTCAATTTCTGGTATTTCTTTGGTTCCCTGGCGCTGCTGGTGCTGGTTAACCAGCTCCTGACCGGGATCTGGCTGACCATGAGCTATGTGCCCAGTGCTGAAGCGGCGTTTGCTTCCGTTGAGTACATCATGCGGGATGTGGAATATGGCTGGTTGATTCGCTACCTCCATTCTACGGGCGCGTCAGCGTTTTTTGTGGTTGTTTACTGTCACATGTTCCGTGCCCTGCTGTATGGGTCATACCGAAAGCCCCGTGAGCTGGTCTGGATTTTCGGAATGGCGATCTACCTGGCGTTGATGGCGGAAGCCTTCATGGGTTATCTGCTGCCTTGGGGACAGATGTCTTACTGGGGCGCACAGGTTATTATTGCCCTGTTTGGTGCGATCCCGGTGATCGGCCCTGATCTGCAGCAGTGGATCCGTGGTGACTACCTGATTTCCGGTATTACCCTGAACCGCTTCTTTGCCCTGCATGTGGTGGCCCTGCCGATTGTTATTCTCGGCCTGGTGGTCATGCATATCATTGCGCTGCACGAAGTGGGTTCCAACAACCCGGACGGTGTGGAGATCAAGAAGAACAAGAATGCGGACGGCGTGCCGGTTGATGGTATTCCTTTCCACCCTTATTACACCGTGAAGGATATCGTCGGTGTCGTGGTATTCCTGTTTGTCTTCTGTGGCGTGGTGTTCTTCTTCCCGGAAATGGGTGGCTTCTTCCTTGAGCATGCGAATTTTGAGCAGGCGAACAGTCTCAAGACGCCGGAGCATATCGCGCCTGTCTGGTACTTTGGTGCGTTCTACGCTATTTTGCGGGCGGTTCCGGACAAGTTGCTGGGCGTCATTGCCATGGGAGCCGCGATTGCGATCCTGTTTGTCCTGCCGTGGCTGGATAGAAGCCCTGTGAAGTCCTGGCGTTACAAGGGGTTGATCAGCAAGACCTGTATCGTTGCCTTTGGTCTGAATTACATTCTGCTGACCTGGCTCGGAACGCAGCCGGCGACGGACTTGCTGACCAATATTGCGCGACTGGCAACAGTGTTCTACTTCGCGTTCTTCCTGCTGATGCCTTTTTACACCCGTATCGAGAAGACTAAAACTGTACCGGAGAGGGTGACCGGCTAATGAAAAAGATACTCATCACATGGCTGTTTGTGTTGCTGCCGGTCACTGCGTTTGCCGCCGGCGGTGGGGGCTATCCGCTGGATCATATCGAAACTGATGTCAGTGATCAGGCGTCACTTCAGCGGGGCGCCAAGTTCTATATGAACTATTGTGCCGGCTGTCACGCGACCCAGTTCCAGCGTTATGAACGGGTTGCCGATGATCTCGGTATTCCTCATGACCTTATGATGGATAATCTGGTTTTTACGGATGCCAAAATTGGTAATCTGATGAAAAACGGTATGGTCGAGAGTGAGGCCAAGCAGTGGTTTGGTGCGGCGCCGCCGGATCTGACCATGGTGGCCAGGGTTCGCGGTACCGACTGGCTTTATACCTATCTGCGGACGTTTTACCTGGATCCCAAGCGACCCTGGGGTGTTAACAATAAAGTCTTCCCGGATGTGGCCATGCCGCATGTGCTGCTTGAATTGCAGGGTGGCTTGATTGATACCTGTGCTGGCGACACAGAGGGTCAGATTGATACGCTGACCGGTGAAAAGCTGTGTGGCCTGGTGCCGGATCCGGAATATAAAGGCAGTATGAGTCCGGAAGAGTATGACCAGGCGATGTATGATCTGGTCAACTTCCTCGATTATAGTGGTGAGCCGATGCAGCTTGATCGCCAGAGAATTGGTGTCTATGTGCTGCTGTTCCTGGCCTTTTTCTTCGTAATCGCTTATTTGCTTAAGCGGGAGTACTGGAAGGACGTTCACTAACTTCTATAATCTGGTAAAATTCGTAATCTGGCGCGTAGTCACTCTTGTGGCTGCGCGCATTTTTGGTTTCATGTATGACCTCAGGTGGGGGTAGATCAATGGGCGTAGTCGCCAAAAGATCCTCAATGACATTTTTTTCTGACCCGGCTGATCACTACTGCCATCGTGTTCGTATTGTGTTGGCGGAAAAAGGCGTCGCTGTCGATATTCAGGATGTCAATCCAGATTCCAGACCGCAGGAACTGGCTGATATCAATCCCTACAATACGCTGCCGACCCTGCTGGATCGTGATCTGGTGCTTTATGAGCCCAATGTCATGATGGAGTATCTGGATGAGCGTTTCCCGCATCCGCCGCTGCTGCCTGTTTACCCGGTGACCCGGGCCCAGAGTCGCCTGATGATGCACCGTATTCAGAAAGACTGGTGTGCACTGGCGGATGTAATTCTGGATCCCAAGACCAAGGATACGGTTGCAGCCAAGGCGCGCAAGGAATTGCGCGAGAGCCTGATCAGTATTGCGCCCATCTTTGCTGAAAAGCCCTTCTTCATGAGTGAAGAATTTACGCTGGTGGATTGCTGTGTTGCCCCGATTCTCTGGCGTCTGGAGGCGATGGATATCCAGCTGCCGCCTCAGGCCAAGGCAATCACGGAGTATGCTGAGCGTTTGTTTGAGCGCGAATCTTTCCGCGAAAGCCTGTCTGATGTTGAGAAGGAAATGCGTATCTGATCGCTGAGATTGGCATACACTAAAGGGGGCAAGCCCCCTTTTTTTACGTGTTTGGAAATGAAGCTGGAGCCCTTCAATGAGTATGACCAGCAGTCGCCCTTATATTGTCAGGGCACTGTATGAATGGATTGTTGATAACGACTGCACCCCTTATCTGCTAGTCGATACGACGGTTCCCGGTGTCGATGTTCCGGATCAGTTTGCCGGTGAGGAACAGGTTGTGCTTAATCTGGCGCCAATGGCTATCCGGGATCTGGATGTCTCTAATGAGGCGGTCATGTTTCTGGCGCGTTTCGGTGGCAGGACGTTCCAGGTGTGTGTGCCTGTGGGGGCTGTCATGGCAATCTATGCCAAGGAAAATGGCCAGGGCATGGTCTTTGAGGTTGAAGCTCAGCCAGAAGGTGTGCACCTGGTAGATTCTGAGGTGAATGAAGAAGAGCCTTCGCCGGAGCCTGATCCCAAAGGGCCGGGCAGGCCGCCAAAAGGGCGTCCCAGTCTCAAAGTGGTCAAGTAGTGACTGCATCATAAAAAAACCGCCATTTCGGCGGTTTTTTTTATGAGAAAGGCTCAGCGTTATATGTATTCAAAAACCTTCACGATTTTTTGCACGCCATAAGACTGCTTTACGATGTTGACCGCTGTGGTTGCCTGCTCCGGTGTCACAAGTCCCATTAGGTATACCGTACCATTTTCGGTAATGACTTTGACATTGCCTGAGGGGAAGTCTTTTTCAGAGACCATTCGCGCTTTGATTTTCGAGGTGATCCAGCTGTCACCCGAGCGAACCAGCATGGTGGTTGGGCCTGAGACCTCCAGTTCGTTATAAACTTTACGAACTTTTTGTACGTTTCTGACGGTATTTCCTGCCAATTCCTTGAGGGCTGTTGAGCCGGTTTGTCCTACCAGAAGCACAATGCCGTTGTGACTGATCACGACAATATGGCTGTTGGCAAACGCGGGATCGGCTTTCTTTATGTTAACGCCGGCCACGGTTTCGATGGTTTGATCGTCAATCCAGGCGCCCCATGAGCGTGAGGATGGGTCCTGTTTAATGGGCTCGCTATTGATTGCTGTCAGCGTGGTGGTGCAGCCTGCCAGGAGTGCGGTCAGCAGAATGGAGATTGTGAAAACTCGCAATCCACGAGCCCTTGTTCTTTGCATGGTCAGGATCCCTTGTGTTTGTACGATGACGCGTCAGGGTGAAGCAGTTAGTTGATAGTGAATAATCGGCAGTTTATTCGACGGCTCCAAAGAGGCATTCGTCAATCAGGTCGCACAGGCAGTGAACAACCAAGAGGTGAACCTCCTGAATGCGTGCCGTGACGGTGCTGGGAGCGCGAATTTCGATATCTTCAGGGTGCAGTAACCTGGCCATGTTGCCGCCGTCTTTTCCGGTTAGTGCGATGACGGTCATTTCGCGGTCATGGGCAGCCTGTACCGCCTGCACGATATTGGGTGATTTGCCGCTGGTAGAGATGGCTAATAGTACATCGCCTGCCTGACCCAGTGCGCGTATCTGTTTGGCAAAAACTTCGTTATAGCTGTAGTCGTTGGCGATGGAGGTGAGGGTTGATGAGTCTGTTGTCAGGGCGATGGCTGGCAGTGAGGGTCTTTCCCGCTCAAAGCGATTCAGCAATTCGGAGGAAAAGTGCTGGGCATCGGCTGCGGAGCCTCCATTGCCACAGGTCAGGATTTTCCCTTCATTGATCAGGGCGTTAACGATCAGTTCTGCAGCCTGGGCGATCAGCGGTGGCAGTGTTTCCGCAGCACGGATTTTGGCATCAATGCTGTCGGAGAAGTGTGAGGTGATGCGTTCAAGCATGGGTTAGTCCTGTCAGGCGCTGAAAGCGTTTTTGATCCACCCGATTTGCAGTGTCCCTTGACGGGATGAATCAGGTTTTGCGGTGATTATATCAAAGCGACAGGCTGACTTGTCAGTTAGTCTGTGCTGTTGAAGAAAATGTTGTGCTGTTCTGATGAGCTTCTGTTGCTTTTGCCAGGTAATGCTTTCGGCTGAGCAGCCAAATGCATCCTGGCTCCGGTAGCGAACTTCAATGAAAACCAGGGTTTCGCTGTCTTTCATGACAAGATCCAGTTCGCCGCCGCACCAGGCGTAATTCCTGGCGACCAGGGTTAATCCCTGTTTCGTCAGGAAACGCTGGGCAGCCTGCTCCGCCCGGTTACCCTTTCGGTTCCTGATCGTTGCTGTCCAGGACGTGTATGGCATGTGTCTTTCTCGCGCTGTATTCCCGGGTGAGTGGTCTGGGGCGGCCATTATCAAAATATTGCCAGGTCAGGCGTCGTTCTACATAGCCCTGTGTATTGATGCTCAATGTGCCGGTGGCGCCGAACATCTGGGCGCCGGCTGAGCGACTCATTTGTTCCATTCTGGGGTACAGGCGCCAGACGTCTGCGCCCAGAGCGTACAGGCTGCCGTATTGTCCCGTGCTTGAGGGCCATTCCCGGGTGATGACATCTTTCAGGGCGGAATCCCGGTTGAGGTACCAGGGCATGACCGGGAAACGGATACCGCTCAGGTCTCGATCTTTCGCGGGATCCTGATGACCGCTGTAGATGCCGGATGTTGTGTAAACCGGCAGGTCGTAGGCGAAGTAAAAGTCCAGTGCAGGTTTTAACTGCCGTCCATTGGCTGCTGAAGCGGCCATGAAAATCATATCGACGTCTTGGCGGCGACGAGGGGTGAAATCCAGTTTTTTACCAAGAATGCGTCGAAGATTATTGGCTCGCTGTTGGCTCTCGTTGACCAGCAATAGTTTGGATGCTGCCTGGTTGAAGTCACCGTTACCGGTGTAGCGAACCGTTGTGAGCACTTCGCCGCCCAGTTCCTGCCACGCCTGAAGGAAGGCATTGGCCACTCGCTGGCCCCAATCGCTGTCAGGGATCAGGATGACAGGGTGTCGGAATCCATCTTTCCAGGCTCTGTCAGCCCCCTGTCTGGCTTCGTCTTCGGCGGCCAGACCGATCTGGTAGATAGGGGAAAGGCTCTCTGATGTATCTGCATAATTCAGTGTCAGTTGCGGGATGGTCAGCTGGCTATTGGACGTTGCACTTTCTACAGCGTTTCGGCCCAGAGGGCCGATCACGAGTCCGGCACCGTCATTTTCAGCAGTTTGTGCCAGCTCTACAGGGTTGCCGGAGGCGGAATTGTAGAATTGGATTTCCGGCACCTGAAGTTTCTTTTTGGCTGCTTCATAGTAAGCTGCCATGAAACCTTCCCTGACGGCTTCACCAGCCTGTGCAAGTGGACCGCTCAACGGTAAAAGTAGGGCTATCTTTTCGGGCTGGTAGGGTTTGGCATTTTTCAGGTCAGTGATGCTTTGTGGTAAATGGCGTACGGCATCGCTGGCAGGCCAGCGCTGTTCCCAGCTTTGCAGTTCAGTCAGCTGGTTTTCCAGTTCGCCAGGGGTGCGATAGATCACTGCAAGCTCAATCCAGGGTTTGAGCGTATCGGGAGGTGTTGCCATCAGGAGATCCAGCAGCTGACTTTCATTCAGCATCAGCAGGTTGTTCCATAATGTCTGGTACAGTGCCGGGTGATCTTCTTTGGGCAGGTGTTTTAAGACTTGTCCCAGTTGTTCAATGTTCTGGCTGAAATTGCCATCCAGTTCAAAGGCTCTGGCTTTGATTTGGTGATATTTAACCCGTTGGGCGCGCTTCAGGTTATAGGTGCTGACGGTTGACAGCCATTCCAGTGCTGAGCGGCTGTCATGGGTCAGGACGGCGTAATCCGCTTCCAGAAGGCTGTAGTTATTCCGATTGTTGCCATCCAGGCGGCCGGGTTCGATGCGGTCAAGCGTATTTCTTGCTCGTTCGAGGTTGTCTTCATCCAGTAGCGTGCCTGCAGCCAAAAGCAAGAGTTTCCCCTTGGCCGGATAAGTGGATTTCTGAGCCTTTAACAGCATGCCGTCTACCGTCATGCGGGAGGTGTCCGGCAGGGTGTCATCATAAGTCGTCTGGCGAGGAGCGGTTGAACAGGCTGCCAGTATCAGGGTCAGTGCAAGTACGCCAATGGATAATCCTGGCCGGGATATGAAACTCACTTATGGGCCACCTTCTGGCAAAAATAGACAGATTGAACGCGTCACGATTTTTTGGGTTGGCAGGCTATCGTTGTCACCTGTACCCTTCGTGGATTTTAACCAAGTGCCGGACGCATCTCTAGCGATCCCGGTTAATAGTTTGAGTAAACCCGATGAATGAAGCCTGTCTGTACATAGTATCCACGCCCATTGGTAATCTGGGGGATATTACCGCCAGGGCTGTCGAGGTGCTGGGTTCGGTCGATGTTATCGCGGCGGAGGATACCCGGCATACGGCGCGGTTGCTCAATCACCTGGGGATCCGCAAGCCCTTGCTGGCCTGTCATGAGCATAATGAGCGTGATCGCAGTGCGCAGATTGTTGCGAAAATGGCAGCCGGTGAGTCGGTAGCGCTGGTCTCAGATGCCGGGACGCCTTTGATCTCTGACCCGGGGTATTTTCTGGTAGCTACAGTGCGAGAGGCCGGGTATCGCGTTGTGCCGGTGCCAGGAGCCTGTGCCTTGATTGCTGCGTTGAGTGTATCGGGTCTGCCTTCTGACCGGTTTTTCTTTGAAGGGTTTCTTCCCGCAAAATCCGTTGCGCGCCGAAAGCGGTTACAGGCATTGTCCGGTTTTGAGCATACCTGGATCTTCTATGAATCAACGCACCGGATTGAAGAATGCCTGGCTGATATGTCGGAGGTTCTGGGGGCTGAACGCAATATCGTTATTGCCCGTGAGTTGACGAAGACATTTGAAACAGTTCTGGCCGGGCAGGTTGATGAATGTTTGTCACGACTAAGAGCAGATGCCAATCAGAAAAAAGGTGAGTTTGTTGTATTGGTGCGTGGTGCTGAATCATCAAAGGAGGGTGGTATTGATGAAAGTAGCGCGAATCTCATGGGGATTTTGCTGGAAGAATTGTCGCTGAAGCAGGCCAGCCAGCTGGCATCAAAAATTACAGGCGTTAAGAAAAAAACACTCTACGAATACGGGTTAACCCTCAAAAGTGATGGCCGCGAATAGTAATTGATGAATGACTGATGAAATTCGCTTGAGTGTCCGGGAGGTTTTGATTATTCTGCGCCGTCGCGAGCTGGCCGGGCAGTCGCTGTCTCATTTCTCTGGAATGAGGTGGAGGAAAGTCCGGGCTCCACAGGGTAAGGCGCCAGGTAACGCCTGGGGGGCGTGAGCCTACGGAAAGTGCAGCAGAGAGTAGACCGCCTAAGTCAACTCCGGCAACGGAGCAGACCGGTAAGGGTGAAAGGGTGCGGTAAGAGCGCACCGCGTGACTGGTAACAGTTCACGGCACGGTAAACCCCGCCTGGAGCAAGGCCAAATAGGGATTCGATGGTGTGACCCGCACTGAATCCGGGTAGGCTGCTAGAGGTGCATGGTGACATGCATCCCAGATGAATGACTGTCAGACCTGTTCGCAGGTGCTACAGAACCCGGCTTACAGGCCAGCTCGCCACTTATACTGAAAATCCTCTCGTCGAACGCTCGACGGGAGGATTTTTTTTGGCGCGTGATTTTTGTATCAGTGCATTTTGCTGGGTGCTGCTATCTTTTCTGGCCGTATGTTTGTGTTGAACGGGCTGTTTCCCCACTTTTTGATCGGAGAGTCAAACTCTGGATTGTCGTCTAACGTGTTCATATTTATAGGTTTTCTAGGTAGTTCCCTGCCTTGACCCGGATTTTGGGGGTTCCTATAGTGTGGCACTGTGGGATAAAGTGGCTAAAAGTGGGATAATCTGGTATTCGGTCCAGGGAAGAAAAGAGGACAGCTGAGTGTTCCGGGGCGTCAACGCGATCAATATGGATGCGAAAGGGCGGTTGGCCATTCCAACACGCTACCGCTCCGTATTGTCGATGCGTTGTGAAGGGCGCCTGGTCGCCACCATTGATACGGAAGAGCGTTGCCTGCTGATCTATCCCGTTGATGAATGGGAGATCATCCAGGCCAAGATTGAGTCCCTGCCCAGTTTTCATCCCTTGAGCCGACGGATTCAGCGGCTCCTGATTGGTCATGCGACGGATCTGGAAATGGATGGCAGCGGCAGGATTTTGATTCCCCCCCTGCTGCGTGATTATGCCGGGCTTGGCAAGAAAACCGTCTTGCTGGGGCAGGGGAAAAAATTTGAACTCTGGGATGAGGTCTGCTGGAACGAACGCCGTGATGCCTATTTGGAGGAAACCGGCGGCGCAGACCAGGTCCCGGAGGAATTGCAGACACTGTCGTTGTGAGTCCTTTGGAAAGTATGAACGAACAATACAGGCATCAGACCGTTTTACTGTCTGAAGCCGTTGAGGCGCTGGTCAGTTCGCCGGAAGGACTGTATGTCGACGGTACCTTTGGTCGTGGCGGTCACAGTCGCGCGGTTCTGGAAAAGTTGTCCTGCGATGGTCGGCTGATTGGTATCGACAAGGACCCGGAAGCGGTTGTCGTGGGTCATGCGTTGACGCAGGCCGATAGCAGGTTCCAGATCTGTCACGGTTCGTTTGCCGAGCTAGAGCAGTTTGTCGGTCAACAGCAGGTTGACGGTGTGTTGCTCGATCTTGGGGTTTCATCCCCGCAGCTTGACAATCCTGAACGAGGTTTCAGCTTCCTTCAGGATGGTCCGCTGGATATGCGCATGAACACCGAACATGGCATCAGCGCGGCTGACTGGATTGCCGAAGCGGATGAAGTTGAAATTGCCGATGTCCTGAAGCGGTTTGGCGAAGAACGTTTTTCCCGACGGATGGCGCGTGCCATCGTGCAGGCGAGGGAGATTGAGCCGATTGTGACCACCGGACGGCTGGCGCATATCATCTCGGAAGCCAATCCGTCCTGGGAAAAAGGCAAGCACCCGGCGACCCGTGCTTTTCAGGGTATCCGGATTTTTGTCAACAGCGAGCTGGATGATCTGAACCGTGTACTGGAGCAGGCGCTTGAGGCGTTGAAGCCCGGCGGCAAGCTGGTTGTTATCAGCTTCCATTCGCTGGAAGACCGGATCGTGAAGCGCTTCATCCGCAAGCATGAGAAGGGTGACACGGATATCCCCAGCTGGGTGCCGCTGACGGAAGACCAGCTGAATGCCTCGCGTCGTCTGAAAAGCTGCGGCAAGGCGGTCAAGTCAGGCAAGGATGAGCTGGATGTTAATCCGCGGGCGCGCAGTGCGGTCATGCGTGTGGCAGTGAAGCTGGGATAAGCGGTATGGACTGGTTACCGCTGAAAGCTGTACTGGCGAGTATCCGACCAGGGCTGATGGCTCTGGTTTTGGCCGTATTTTGTTCAGCGGTAGCCGTAGCTTATGTGGCGCATTTGAACCGTCAGGCGTTTAACCAGTACCAGGCGGAATTGAATCGGAAAAACAAGACGCAGGAGGAGTGGGGACAGCTACTGTTGCAGTACAGCACCTTGACTGCCCATGGCCAGATCGAACGGCAGGCGGTTAAGCAGCTGGGAATGGAGATGCCTCACAAGGACAAGGTGATCCTGGTAGAACCATGAACCGGCGCAGGAAAACAACCCCATACAAAGGGCGCTTCCGTTTTGTTGAAGGCCTGATCGTGCTGCTGATTACCGTCACCATCTGGCGGGTCGCCGAGCTGCAGGTGGTGGATCGTCCTTTTCTCCAGAATGAGGGCGACAAGCGTAGTGTGCGTCATGAAACCATTCCCGCACATCGGGGTATTATTTTTGACCGGAATGGCAAGCCCATTGCCGTCAGTACGCCGGTGGTTTCCATTTGGGCCAATCCTGAAGAGCTGATTACTGCGGGTGCCGATGTGTCCGGGCTTGCGACCGCTCTGGATGTGAAAGCCAAGGATCTGCGCAAAAAACTCAGGGCCAACGCGAAGCGTGAGTTTATCTATCTTAAGCGTCAAATTGAGCCGGCAGAAGCCAAAAAGATCATGGCGTTGAAAGTGCCGGGTGTCTATTCCATTGATGAATACCGTCGTTACTATCCGGCAGGCTCCGTCGCCGCCCAGCTGGTGGGGCTGACCAATATCGATGATCAGGGTCAGGAAGGGATTGAATTAGCCTTCGATGGCTGGTTGTCGGGCGAGCCGGGTAAGTGGCGTGTCCTGAAAGACCGCAGGGGTCACTTGATTCGCGAAGCTGAGGTGGTCAGCAGCGCCAGTCCGGGCAAAGAGCTGATGTTGAGCATTGACCTGAGGCTGCAATACCTTGCCAACAAAGAACTGCAAAAAGCGGTACAGAGCCTGAAGGCCCGTGCCGCTTCCCTCGTTATGCTGGATGTCAAAACCGGTGAAATTCTGGCCATGGCCAACCAGCCGACGTTCAATCCGAATAATCGCAGCCGGCTGAACCCTGCAGGTGTGCGGAACCGTGCAATCACCGACCAGTTTGAGCCCGGATCAGTGATTAAACCCCTGACGGTTGCGGCAGCACTGGAGTCCGGCCGCTATAGTCCACACACCCCGATTGATACCACGCCGGGGAAGATGCGTATCGGGCAAGATACCGTCAGTGATGTCAGGAACTATGGCAAGCTGGATGTGACGAGCGTGATTACCAAGTCCAGCAATATCGGTGTCAGCAAGATTGCGCTGGACCTGGGGCCGGAAACGATTCTCTCCCTGTTTCAGAAGGTCGGGTTCGGGCAATCCACAGGCGTGGCTTTCCCCGGGGAAAGTACTGGCCTGTTGCCTTACCGCATGCAATGGCGACCGATTGAAATCGCGACACTCTCCTATGGTTATGGTCTGACCGTTTCCCCGCTGCAGCTGGCGCAGGCTTACATGGTGCTGGCAAACGGTGGTGTTTTTCGGCCGGTTACCCTGTTGAAGCGTGATATCGCACCGGAAGGAACCAGGGTTATGAGTGCTGATGTGGCCCATCAGGTACTGACCATGATGGAAACCGTGGTTGCCAAAGGGGGGACCGGAACGCGAGCGCAGCTTGATGGTTACGCGGTTGCAGGCAAGACGGGCACGGTGCGGAAGCTGGGGAAAGAAGGTTACACCGATTCGCGGCATATCGGTTCGTTTGTCGGCATAGCGCCGGCGGATGCACCGCGAATCGTCATGGTGGTAGTGATTGACAGCCCTGCCAACGGTAAATATTACGGCGGCCTGGTCGCAGCGCCGGTATTTTCCCGTGTGGCAGGCGAGTCGCTCCGGGTGTTGGGCGTTGCGCCAGATGAGTCGGGTGTAAAGACGCTGGCTGACGTTCAGAAGTACTCCAGGATCAAAGGTTGATGAACAGTATGCAGCATGAGCAGATGACACTGAATCGATTGCTGGAATGGCTGGATCTGCCGCCGGTGGCGGCGGATGTTGCTGTCCGTGATTTGGTGCTAGATAGTCGCAAGGTGGCGGCGGGAGATCTGTTCCTGGCGCTGCCGGGACTGAGTAGTGATGGTCGCCAATATATCGGGCAGGCTGTAGCGGCCGGTGCCTGCGCTGTGCTTGCAGAAGCAGGTGAGGCTTTGCCTGCCACTACTGTGCCGCTTGTAACGGTCGCCAATCTAAAAGATCAGCTCAGTGGACTGGTGAGTCGTTTCTACCGGAATCCCTCTGAGCATGTAAAAGTTATTGGTGTCACAGGCACCAATGGAAAAAGCAGCTGCTGTCATTTTATTGCGCAGTTACTGAGTCGTCTTGATGCATCATGTGGCGTGATGGGCACTCTGGGTCATGGTGTCTTTCCTGACTTGGTGCCTGCCGGAAATACCACGTCCGATAATTTGTCGGTGCAACGGTTTATGGCTGGGCTGGTGGATAAGTCAGTGCCCTGGTTGACGATGGAAGTGTCGTCTCACGGTCTTCATCAAGGTCGAGTTAGCGGTATTGCCTTCAATACGGCTGTGTATACCAACCTGAGTCGCGATCATCTGGATTATCACCAGACGATGGAAGCCTACGCTGCAGCCAAGGCAATGCTTTTCCGTTCGCCAGATTTGCAGCATGCCGTGATCAACCTTGATGATGAGTGGGCAGACCTGATGCTGAGCACGGCGGCAGAGAGTCAGGTGAATTACATCACATATTCCATTGGCTCAGATAAAGCGGATATCTGTCTGTCAGATATTGTATTTTCGCCTGAAGGGATGGAAGCCAATCTCCACACACCGTGGGGAGAAGGACGTTTATGTACCGCTCTGCTGGGTAAATTCAACCTGAGTAACCTGTTGGCGGTCATTGGCGCCTTGTGTCTGCAGGGCTTTGCGCTGGATCGTATTCTGACGCTCATTCCCGGGCTGGATAATGTGCCAGGACGTTTGGAAACGCTCGGTGGTACGGCTCAACCCACTGTCGTCGTGGATTATGCCCACACCCCTGATGCACTTCGCAGTGTGCTGGGGGCGCTTCGTGATCATGGTGGCCAGACGGTGACCTGTGTCTTTGGTTGCGGTGGTGATCGTGACAGTGGTAAGCGACCACTGATGACAGAGGCAGCATTGGCGGGCGCTGATCGTGTTGTGCTGACCAGCGACAACCCCCGTACCGAAGATCCTCTGAAAATCATTGAAGATGCCATGGCGGGCATCCCGACAGAGCTTCGAGATCACAAATTACAAGTTGTGCCAGATCGGGCTGAGGCGATTGCTGTCGCCGTGGCTGAGGCCGGTAATGACGATATCATCCTCGTCGCGGGTAAGGGGCATGAGGATTATCAGGAAATTCACGGTGTTCGTTATCCGTTCAGTGATATGCGTGAAGTCAGGCAGGCGTTGGACAGGAGGGTAATCTGATGATCAATGCAACATTATCAGATCTGGTTCAGCCGCTGGACGCTGAGCTGATCGGAGGTGATGCCTCATTCTCAGATATCAGTATTGATACACGTACCCTTAAGCCGGGGCAGTTGTTTGTAGCTTTAACCGGGCCGAACTTCGATGGCCATGATTATGTTGAAGCGGCGTTGAATGGCGGAGCTGCGGGCGTTGTGGTATCCCGTGTGCTGGAAGGCGTAAAAGGGCCGTTGTTGCTGGTTTCCGATACCCGTCTCGCGTTAGGGCAGGCTGGTGCGTTTAATCGCCAGCGTTTCCATGGCACCGTGATTGGCGTTACGGGCAGCAGTGGCAAGACCTCGACCCGCGAAATGATTGCCGCTATCTGTCGGGAAGCCGGTGAGACGCTGGCTTCGGAAGGGAATCTGAATAATGATCTCGGCGTGCCGGTGATTCTCAGCCGTATTGATGAAACGCATCAGTACGCCGTGATTGAAATGGGAACGAACCAGCCGGGTGATATTGAGTATGTCGCTCAACTCGGTGCGCCGCAGATTGCCCTGATAACCAATGCTTCGGAGGCGCATCTTTCCGGACTGGGTAGCCTTGCCGGTGTTGTGGCTGAAAAAGGTGCGATTTATGACTGTCTGCCGGATGACGGCACTGCAATTCTTAATCTTGATGACCCCGCCTATGGCGAATGGTTGGATCGGGTTCTCCGCAAGCCTGGAAGAAAGACGCTGAGTTTCAGTCTCTTCAATGCGTCGACCGACTGTTACGCGAGTGATATTCAGTCTCTGGAAGATGGCATGCACTTCCATCTGCATATGGCCGGTCAATCCTCGCCAGTGCACCTTCATTTCTGGGGAGAGCATCAAGTCGCCAATGCATGTGCTGCTGCGGCTGTGGCAATGGCGGCAGGTTTGTCGCTGGCGATAGTGGTTCGTGGTTTGGAAAATGCACAACCGTATCTGCGACGTGGTCAGCGCTTCCGGGGCGTCGGTGGCGCATTGGTCATTGATGAAAGCTACAATGGCAACCCTTCATCCACCCGTGCAGCGATTGATGTGCTGGCAGCCTGTCCGGGAGAAAAAATTCTGGTGATGGGCGATATGGTGGAGCTGGGTGACCGGTCAGAGGCCGGGCACCAGGCAATGGGGCAGTATGCCCGAGAGGCCGGTGTGGATATTGTGCTGACCTACGGTGAGCAAACCCAGCTAACACAAGAGTTCTGGAAAGGTGCCGGGGCTCATTTTACGGATAAAACATTACTTATCGAAGATCTGTTGCCTCGCCTGGGGCCGGATTGTGCTGTTTTGGTGAAAGGATCCATGTCCATGGGAATGAATGAAGTGGTCAGGGCTTGTAAAAAGCCGGAAGAGGGGAATCGCTGATGCTGCTATGGCTGGCGGACTATCTCACGCAGTTTTACAGTGGGTTTTCAGTCTTTAAATACCTGACCCTGCGGGGCATCCTGGGAGTTCTCACGGCGCTGGGGATTTCCCTGTACCTCGGCCCTGTGATGATTCGCAAGCTGAGCTTTTACCAGATTGGTCAGGCCGTGCGTGATGATGGACCGCAGTCGCATCTGAGCAAGGCGGGCACCCCGACCATGGGTGGGGCGCTGATCCTGATTGCGATTGCGATCAGTACACTGCTATGGAGTAACCTGCAGAACCAGTATGTTTGGCTGGTGCTGGCGGTCACGCTGGGTTTTGGTGTGATCGGCTGGGTGGATGATTATCGCAAGGTTGTGGAAAAGAACTCACGCGGATTGCCGGCGCGCTGGAAATACTTCTGGCAGTCAGTGCTGGGTGCGGGTGCAGCCATCTATCTCTATTCCCTTGCATCTACACCGCTGGAAACTGCGTTGATTGTCCCTTTCTTCAAGACCGTTGCCTTGAATATGGGACCGTTCTTCATTTTGTTTGCCTACCTGGTCATTGTTGGAACCAGTAATGCCGTCAACCTCACCGATGGCCTTGATGGCCTGGCCATCATGCCGACGGTGCTTGTTGGCTCTGCACTGGGCATCTTTGCTTACCTCAGTGGTCATGCTGAATTCGCCCGTTACCTGCATATTCCCTATATCAGTGGCGCCGGTGAGCTGGTGATCTTTACAGGCGCCCTGGCGGGCGCCGGACTGGGTTTCCTCTGGTTTAACACCTATCCGGCACAGGTGTTTATGGGGGATGTCGGTGCCCTGGCGCTGGGAGCCGCGCTGGGTATTATCGCCGTCATTGTTCGGCAGGAGATTGTGCTGTTCATCATGGGCGGCGTGTTTGTGATGGAAACCGTCTCGGTCATTCTGCAAGTGGCTTCTTACAAGCTTACGGGGCGTCGTATCTTCCGCATGGCGCCTTTACACCACCACTATGAACTGAAGGGCTGGCCAGAGCCCCGGGTCATTGTCCGTTTCTGGATTATTACCCTGATTCTGGTGTTGATTGGTCTTGCAACTCTGAAAATTCGTTAAGGATAGTGCGTTGAACGGGCAGCTGATTGGCAGTGACAAGCGTCGGATCATCATAGGTCTTGGAAAGACCGGGGTAGCCTGTGCCCGCTACCTGGCTGCCAGGCAGTTGCCGTTCTGTGTGGTGGATTCCCGTGAATCACCTCCGGGTCTTGATGCGTTTCGTCAGCAGTTCCCCGATGTAACAGTTGTCACCGGTTCGTTTGATGCAGAACTGCTGGCCTGTGCAGATGAGCTGATTGTCAGTCCGGGTGTTTCCCTTAAGGAACCGGCGATTGCAGCGGCCATTGCCGCCGGTGTTGAAGTCGTCGGTGATATTGAGCTGTTTTGCCGGGATGTCGCTGCACCGGTGATAGCGATCACCGGCTCCAATGGCAAGAGCACGGTAACGACGCTGGTGGGTTTGATGGCTGAAGCGGCAGGTATCAATGTCGGTGTCGGCGGCAACATCGGCGTGCCTGTCCTGGAACTGCTGGAGAATGGGGGGAAATCACTCTATGTGCTTGAGCTCTCCAGTTTCCAGTTGGAAACCACGCACTCATTGCGTGCGCAGGTAGCGGTAATGTTGAACCTGACGCCGGATCATATGGATCGCTACAGCACCGTAGCGGACTATCATCAGGCCAAGCAGGTGATATACCGAGGTTGCCAGTCTGCGGTGTATAACCGCGATGATGCCCTGAGTTATCCACTGGTGCCTGACTCTGTGCCGCAAATCGCTTTCACACTGAAAGAGCCGGATTTGAACCAGTTTGGGCTGCGTCATGAGCAGGGCCGGACTTGGCTGGCTCGTGGTTTTGAATGCCTGATGCCGGTTAGTGAAATCCGTATTCGTGGCCGACATAACCATGCCAATGCGCTGGCTGCACTGGCGATCGGGCGTCAGGCTGGTTTTCCTTTGCCCGCAATGCTGGAGGTGCTTCGCACTTTTCCCGGCTTACCTCATCGGTGCCAATGGGTGTCAGAAAAGGATGGCGTCAGCTGGTTTAATGATTCCAAGGCCACTAATACCGGCGCAGCAATTGCTGCCATTGAAGGGTTGGGTGCGGATATTGAAGGCAGGCTGGTTTTGATTGCCGGAGGCGACGGAAAAGGCGCTGACTTTTCAGAATTACGTGATCCGGTCAATCAATACGTCAAAGCTGTGATTGCGATCGGAGCTGATGGTCCCAGGCTTGCAGAATGCTTGAATGGCTGCGCGACACTGTATTCTGCCTCATCCATGGATGAGGCTGTGACGATGTCCGGTCAAGTGGCAGCAGCGGGAGACGCGGTACTGCTGGCACCCGCCTGCGCCAGCTTCGATATGTTCCGAAGCTTTGAAGAGCGCGGTGAAGTCTTCGCGCACCTGGTGGGGGCTGCCCATGGCTGAGTGGCTTCAGGGTGGCTGGATCAAGCGTCTGCGCTTTCCGCAGCTGGAGCCGTCCTTTCTGGTGGCCGGCAGGGATCGGCAGGTGCTGGATTATCCCTTGATTGCCTGTGTTCTGACATTGTTGCTGATTGGTCTGGTGATGGTCGGATCGGCATCTACGGGTATCTCCAGTGCGCATTACGGTTCAGCGTTTCACTTTTTTCTGAGGCAATGCGTGTTCATGGCTGGCGCCATTGGCGTGATGGCGGCAGTACAGGTTTTCCCGATAGAACTCTGGCAGCGCTGGAGTGTGTTGCTGTTGGCGTTGGGTTTCTCCCTTTTGGTGCTGGTGTTGTTTGTTGGTCGGGAGATCAACGGCAGTGTTCGGTGGATTCCCCTGGGATTCTTTAATTTGCAGGCCTCAGAAGTCGCCAAGCTTTGCATTGTGATTTATATGGCATCGTACTTGTCCCGCCGTCAGGATGAAGTGCGTGATGGCTGGTGGGGGTTTCTCAAGCCGCTGATTATTTTGCTCTTCGCCATGGTGTTACTGCTGGCCGAGCCTGACTTTGGTGCGGTTGTTGTGCTCATGGGGGCTGTGCTGGGTATGGTCTTTTTGGCGGGCGCAAAATTAAGGCAGTACTTTGTTTTGATCCTCGCTTCCCTGGCTGGTATTGCGCTTATCGCAATCAGTCAGCCATACCGGATGCGCCGGTTGACGACGTATATGGATCCCTGGGCCTACCAGTTTGAAAGTGGCTACCAGTTGACGCAATCACTGATTGCCTTTGGCCGCGGTGGTTGGTTTGGTGAAGGTCTCGGCAACAGTATCCAGAAACAGTTTTACCTGCCGGAGGCCCATACCGACTTTATTTTTGCAGTGATTGCGGAAGAGTTCGGATTGCTGGGCAGTGTCTTAGTGATTATGCTGCTCGCTTTTGTCAGCTGGCGGGCCATGCGCATAGGTTTCCTGGCGGAAAAGGCCGGGCAGGTGTTTTCGGGATATATGGCTTACGGTATCGGGTTGTTGCTCGGTATCCAGGTCTTTATCAATATTGGTGTAAGCACCGGGCTATTGCCGACCAAGGGGCTGGCATTACCGTTTTTGAGTTATGGCGGCAGCAGCCTGTTGATCAGTTGTCTGGCCGTGGGGTTGCTGGTGCGGATTGATTATGAACGACGGATCTTCGCCTCCGGGGCAGTCAAGGAGGCCAAACATGACTGAGCAGCGTAAACCGGTTTTTGTCATTATGGCCGGCGGCACCGGTGGCCATATTTTCCCTGCGCTGGCTGTGGCAGAAGAGCTACAGGCTCAGGGTTATGGTATTCACTGGCTGGGAACGCGTGATGGTATGGAGTCCGCTCTCGTTCCTGCCCATGGCTTTGATATTTCCTATATGCCGGTAAAAGGAGTTATGGGGAATGGGATGCGTGCCATGCTGCAGGCGCCTTTTAGAGTCACGGCTTCTGTCCTGAAAGCCATCAAAGTTATGCGTAGCATGAATGTGGTCGGTGTTCTGGGTATGGGCGGTTTTGCGTCGGGACCGGGTGGTGTCGCGGCAAAATTACTGGGTATCCCGCTGGTTATTCATGAGCAGAATGCGGTTCCCGGTTTTACCAATCGTATTGCTTCGCGGTTTGCCTCGCGGGTGCTGGAAGCGTTTCCGGGTACCTTTGATGCCAATGACAAGGCCATTTTTACTGGTAACCCAGTGCGTAATACGATTCTGGCTGAATCTGGAGATGATTCCGAAGCTGGATCATTAAAACTGCTGGTATTAGGGGGGAGTCGTGGCGCGCTGGCGATCAACGAATGTATCCCTGCAGCGCTGGCATTATCCAAGGCGCCGGTAGAGGTCTGGCATCAGACGGGGGCCGGCAAGGTGGATGAAACCCAGGCTATTTATGAACGTTGTGGTGTGACCGGGCGTGTTGAACCCTTTATCGACGATATGGGGGCGGCTTATCGTTGGGCGGACCTTATTGTCTGCCGTTCCGGTGCACTGACTGTGGCTGAGCTGGCCAATGCCGGCAAACCAGCCATCCTGGTGCCATATCCCTGGCACAAAGATCAACAGCAGCTGCGTAATGCCCGTTACCTGGTGGACAGGGGCGCGGCCGTCCTGCTGGAACAAAGCGAATTAAGTGACGTGAAGTTGGCAGAATTACTGGATAAATATGCGCAGGAGCGTGAACTCCTGCGGGACATGCGTCAGGCAGCCCTGGGTTGTGCACGCCCTGAAGCGACCGCTACCGTGGCACAGCAATGTCGGGAGGTGGCTCTTGGCTGATCTTAACGGCCGGTCAGTACCGGTGTTTGCTATTCCCGAGATGCGTCGCATTCGCCGTATTCATTTTATCGGTATTGGCGGTGTCGGTATGTGCGGCATTGCGGAAGTATTGAAAAATCAGGGGTACGACATCTCAGGCTCTGATTTGCGGGAGTCTCGTGTGACGGCGCGCCTGCGTGACCTTGGTATTGAGGTCTTTATCGGCCACGAGCGCGAGCATGTGCAGAAGGCGGATGTCGTAGTGGTGTCGTCAGCGGTGCAGGAAGATAATCCTGAGTTGGTGACTGCCCGTGAACTCCGTATTCCGGTGGTGCCCAGGGCGGAAATGCTCTCTGAGTTGATGCGCTATCGCCATGGTATTGCCGTCGCCGGTACCCATGGAAAGACAACAACAACCAGCCTGATTGCTTCGGTATTGGGGCAGGGCGGACTGGATCCAACCTTTATTATCGGCGGAAAGTTGAACTCAGCCGGTACCAATGCACGGTTGGGTGGTAGTCGTTACCTGGTAGCTGAGGCTGATGAAAGTGATGCATCGTTTCTGCATCTGCAGCCGATGGTAGCGGTTGTCACCAATATCGATGCCGATCATATGATGACTTACGACGGTGACTTCAGTCGCCTGAAGAAGACCTTTGTCGATTTTCTGCATAACCTGCCGTTTTATGGGCTGGCGGTCATGTGTATTGACGACCCGGTCATCCGTGAATTGCTTCCGGAGATCAAGCGACAGGTAATCACTTACGGATTGTCTGAAGATGCAGATTTCCGGGCCATTGATATCGATCAGAACGGGATGGAAAACCGTTTTCGCCTGGTGCGTAAGGATCGTGACGATGTGCTCGATATCCATCTGAATATCCCCGGTGAGCACAATGTGCTGAATGCGCTGGCAACTATTGCTGTGGCCAGTGAAGAGGGCGTCGGTGATGAACAGATCCGTGATGGCCTGATGCAGTTCCAGGGTGTAGGCCGTCGCTTCCAGGTGTATGGGCACTATGAGACCGGTGTCGGCAATGTCATGTTTGTCGATGACTACGGCCATCATCCCCGCGAAGTAGCCGCCACTATCGCGGCGATTCGCAAGGGGTGGCCCGATAAACGACTGGTCATGGTGTACCAGCCGCATCGCTTCTCCAGAACCCGTGATCTGTATGATGACTTCGTCGAAGTGCTCTCACAGGTGGATGTGCTGCTGTTGATGGATGTTTATCCTGCCGGTGAAGAGCCGGTGCCGGGTGCCGATGGTAGAAGTCTGTGTCGCAGTATCCGACAGCGGGGACGTGTTGATCCGGTGTTTATCCCCAGAGGCGAACCCGTAGAGCCGGTTTTGGCTGATTTGTTGCGCGATGATGACCTGCTGATCACCCAGGGGGCGGGTGATATCGGTGTGTTGGCGGCTGACCTTGCGGAGAACGCATTAAAACTGAAGGCGTGAAACTGAATGAGTGAACAATTTGGCAGGGATGAACAAGGGGGCGGTATGGATGCACTGGGGCGTGTGGCCGTTCTTTATGGCGGTACGTCGGCTGAAAGGCAGGTATCGTTGCATTCCGGTGGTCGGATTCATGCAGCGCTTCAGAGTCGTGGTGTCGACAGTATTCTTATCGATACTGAGGACGGGCTTATCAGTCAGTTGCAAACGATCAAGCCTGATCGCGTGTTTCTGGCGCTGCATGGCGGTGATGGCGAAGATGGTACGGTGCAGGGTGTGCTGGAGTATATGGGGATTCCGTATACCGGCAGTGGCGTGAAAGCGTCTGCATTGGCCATGGATAAATACCGCAGCAAGTTGATCTGGCAGAGTATTGGTCTGCCGACCCCGGAATACAAGCTGGTGACCGGGGATGTCGACATGGATGATCTGCCGGTTCCCTGTTTTGTCAAGCCGAACCAGGAAGGCTCCAGTATCGGAATGACCCGGGTAAATACCCGTGATCAACTGGCCGATGCGATTCGCAAAGCGGCAGACCATGGTGAACAGGTGCTGGTTGAGCGTCTCATTGAAGGGGCTGAATTTACCGTTGCCATTCTTAACGGTAGCGCTTTGCCAGCCATACGGCTTGAGACTGACAACGTGTTCTATGACTACGAGGCCAAGTACCTCTCGGATGGAACCCGTTATCATCTCCCTTGCGGCCTCAGTGAGGAAAAGGAGCGCGAATTGCAGGCGCTGGCGCTCCGGGCGTTCAACAGCCTCGGCTGTCATGGATGGGGTCGTGTAGACGTGATGCAGGATGGCGATGGACAGTTCTGGCTGCTGGAAGTGAATACGATCCCTGGCATGACGGACCATAGCCTGGTACCCATGGCGGCCCGTGCGTCAGGGCTGGAGTTTGAAGATCTGGTGCTGGCCTTGTTGCAGGCATCCGGTCAGCAGGAGAACGGGACATGGAAACCCGGTTATACGCCCCGGACCGAGATGGCCGTGACCGACTGAAAAGTCGGGTAGCGGGCAGACCGGCCAGGAAAATCCATGGTGCCAGCCGGTTGGAAGACCGGCAGGCGTCTGTCAGACGCTGGACTCAGCGAGGCGCACAGGCCGCCAAGCTGTTGCTGGCCGGGATGGTGATTGGTGCGTTTGTCTGGTCGTTGCCCTGGCTCTGGAATTGGCTCGACAGACCGATAGTAAGTGTGAAAGTAGAAGGCGAATTTCGCTATCTACCGAAAGAGACGGTACAGGAGCAGGTCACACCATTTTTGGCAGAGCGGTTTTTCCGCCTGGATGTGGCGGGCCTGCAAACCGCTTTGCAGAGCGTGCCGTGGATTAGCCGGGCCAAAGTCCGGAAAGTCTGGCCGGAGACCCTGAACATCCGGATTCAGGAGCAGGTACCGGTAGCTCGCTGGAAGCGGGGCGGTGTTTTGAATGGCGATGGTGAAGTGTTTCGGGTGAATGATCTGAGCCGCTTCAGTGATTTGCCATTGCTCTATGGTAAGGAAGCTGCTGCACCACAGGTGATGCAGCAGTATATGACATTGAACCAGCAGATTCGTCCTTTAGGTCTGGCAATGACAGCCCTGGGGCAGCGAGAGACGGGGAGCTGGTGGTTCCGGGTCGGTGATGTTGAGGTCAACCTTGGGCATCGCGATCTGGTAAAGCGAATGCAACGATTTGTGCGTCTTTATCATGTATTGCTGCAGAAACAGTGGCAAGATGTGCGACGCGTGGACTTGCGCTATCGCGATGGTATAGCGGTTTCCTGGAACACGAATGACGGAAGCAGAGTAAATCGCAGTAACTGATGAACAGGTAAACGTTGAAGCAACAGGCAGGTTACGCATGACGGCGACGGGAAATGGAAGGATGATTGTCGGTCTGGATATCGGGACTTCCAAGGTGGTGGCGCTCGTGGGCGAAATCACGGATAACGGTGATATCGAGGTGATCGGCATTGGCTCGCACCCTTCTCGGGGGTTGCGGCGAGGCGTCGTGGTCAATATTGAGTCAACAGTACAATCTATCCAGCGCGCCATTGAAGAGGCGGAGCTGATGGCGGGCTGCCAGATTCACTCTGTTTATGCCGGTATTGCGGGCAGTCATATCCGTAGCCTCAATTCTCACGGGATTGTAGCCATTCGTGAGCGTGAGGTGACCCGTGCGGATATGGATCGGGTGATTGATGCAGCACAGGCCGTGGCTATCCCGGCCGATCAGCGCATTCTGCATATCCTGCCTCAAGAGTATGTGATCGATACGCAGGAAGGGGTCAAGGAGCCTCTGGGCATGTCTGGGGTGCGGCTGGAGGCCAAGGTGCATCTGGTCACCTGTGCGGTGAACGCTGCGCAGAATATTGAGAAGTGTATCCGTCGCTGTGGCCTGGAAGTCGAGGATATTATTCTTGAGCAGCTGGCTTCAAGTTACTCGGTTCTGACTGAAGACGAGAAAGAGCTGGGCGTCTGCATGGTGGATATCGGTGGTGGCACCACCGATATCGCGATCTTCACGGAAGGTGCGATCCGTCATACGGCGGTGATTCCCATAGCGGGTGACCAGGTCACCAATGATATCGCCATGGCGCTGCGTACCCCGACGCAATTTGCTGAAGAGATCAAAATCAAGTACGCCTGCGCTCTCACCCAGCTCGCGGGTGCCGATGAAACTATTAATGTACCCAGCGTGGGTGAGCGCCCGCCGAGGGAATTGTCACGTCAAGCCCTGGCTGAAGTGGTTGAGCCTCGTTATGACGAACTCTTTACCCTGATTCAGGCGGAGCTGCGTCGCAGCGGTTTTGAAGAGTTAATTGCAGCCGGCATCGTGTTGACCGGCGGCACCTCGAAGATGGAAGGTGTGGTCGAGCTGGCCGAGGAAATCTTCCATATGCCGGTCAGGCTGGGCGTTCCCCAGAGTGTTCGGGGGATGTCTGATGTTGTGCGCAATCCGATTTATGCCACAGGCGTTGGTCTTCTTCACTATGGTCTGAAAATGCAGGGTGAAGGGGATATGGCCTTTGGTTCAAAGAAGCAGGAAGAGCCCATTCTGGCGAAGATAAAACGCTGGTTTCAGGGGAACTTCTGATTGTTTTAGGGAAGTAATTCTATAAAAATGGACAGTTAAGAGAGAAGGAGATTTGTCATGTTCGAACTGGTCGATAATGTGCCGCAAAATGCGGTCATAAAAGTGGTCGGTGTCGGCGGTGGCGGCGGCAATGCCGTTAATCACATGCTCAACAGTCAGGTTGAGGGTGTGGACTTTATTGTAGCCAATACAGATGCCCAGGCGCTGAAGCATCTCAATGCCAGAACCTTGCTGCAGCTGGGTACAGGTATTACAAAAGGTCTCGGTGCTGGCGCAAACCCCGAAATCGGGCGGCAGGCCGCATTGGAGGATCGTGAGCGTCTGGCAGAAGTGCTGTCAGGTGCGGATATGGTTTTCATTACTGCCGGTATGGGTGGTGGTACAGGCACCGGCGCTGCGCCAGTTGTGGCGGAAGTGGCCCGGGAGCTTGGTATTCTGACAGTGGCCGTAGTTACGCGTCCCTTTCCCTTCGAAGGCAGAAAGCGGATGTCTATTGCCGATCAGGGGTTGAAGGAATTGGCTGAGCATGTCGATTCCCTGATCACCATTCCGAATGAAAAGCTGCTGCCAGTACTGGGTAAGGATGCAAGTCTGCTGTCTGCATTCTGTGCCGCGAACGACGTGCTTCAGGGTGCGGTTCAGGGTATTGCGGACCTGATCATTCGCCCCGGTATGATCAATGTCGACTTTGCAGACGTACGGACGGTTATGTCTGAGATGGGCATGGCGATGATGGGTACCGGTAACGCGACGGGTTCCAACCGTGCAGTAGAAGCCGCGGAAGCAGCGATTCGCAGTCCTCTGCTGGAAGATGTGGATCTGCAGGGCGCGCGGGGTATTCTCGTTAACATTACTGCAGGTCTGGATTTCTCCATCGGTGAATTCACAGAAGTGGGCAGTACCGTTGAGCAATTTGCGTCTGATGATGCTACGGTGGTAGTGGGTACTGTTATTGATCCGGAAATGTCGGATGAAATCCGTGTCACGGTAGTGGCGACTGGTCTTGGTAAGCCGGAGCAGAAAGTCAAGAAGGTGGTTGATAATGCTGCCAAGAGTGCTGATGGTAATGTGAACTACAGCGAGCTTGATCGTCCTACCATCCTTCGTAAGAAAGCGGTTGCGGGCAGTGATGTTGATGCAGCGCCCAGCGCTAAGACGGATACGGACTATCTGGATATTCCGGCATTTTTACGCCGCCAGGCTGATTAAAGCCTGCGCGGTCAAGATGTAACACTTTGTAAGGCGAGATTACTCTGCTAGAATGGCCGTTTATTGACTATTTTGTGCAGATGCAAGCTAACGGCTGGGTCATGATTAGACAGCGAACGCTCAAAAATATTATTCGTGCTACAGGAGTAGGGCTTCATTCCGGCGAGAAGGTTTACCTGACGCTGAAGCCTGCGCCTGTCGATACCGGCATTGTATTCTGTCGTACCGATCTGGATCCTGTAGTTGAAATTCCGGCGCGTGCCGAGAACGTAGGGCAGACGACACTCTGCACATCACTGGAAAAAGATGGTGTGCGAGTTGATACCGTTGAACACCTTTTGTCTGCAATGGCAGGTTTGGGTATTGATAACGCTTACGTTGAAGTGACAGCGCATGAAGTGCCTATCATGGATGGCAGTGCGGGTCCCTTCGTCTTTCTGATTCAGTCTGCGGGTATTGAAGAGCAGGCCGCAGCGAAGAAATTTATTCGCATCAAGAAGAAAGTCACCGTAGAAGAAGACGGCAAGACGGCTACCTTTGTTCCCTTTGACGGTTTCAAGGTGACGTTCAGTATTGATTTTGACCATCCTGTCTTCAAGGGCCTGGTGCAGCGTTCCAGTATCGACTTCTCCAGTACGTCCTTTGTTAAGGAAGTGAGTCGGGCTCGTACATTTGGCTTCATGAAAGATATTGAGTATCTGCGTTCGCAAAATCTGGCGCTTGGCGGTAGCGTTGATAACGCCATCGTGGTTGATGAGTACCGCATTCTCAATGAAGACGGTCTTCGCTATGACGATGAGTTTGTGAAACACAAGATGTTGGATGCGATTGGTGACCTGTATCTTCTCGGTACCAGTTTGATCGGTGAATTCATTGGTCATAAGTCTGGCCATTCGCTGAACAACAAGTTATTGCGTGCATTGATTGCTGATGAGTCCGCCTGGGAAATGGTGACATTTGAAGATGCGACCAGTGCACCTATTTCGTATGCTCGGCCAACGTTGGTTGTGGCCTGATACTGTTTTACTTCTCTCTTTTTAAGCCACCTCTTCAGGTGGCTTTTCTTTTTTCTGCCATTGTGGATGACGCTGTTTGAGGTGGCGGAAGTCGGCCAGGGTGTTCTAGATTTAAGTCGTAGTACTCGGTTTTAGTAAGCAATGTTGTGCTCTCGCATTTGAGGTAGACGGTTAGCTTAATGCTTGTGGAGATTGTTTGCCTGTGGTCGTGAGTCCACAATGTGCTGCAGTTGCGGGGGGGGATGGCTAATGCTAGAGTTGGCCGGCTTGATTTTTTATTTGGTACGGTTCCACCGGTTTGGCTGTATACAGGGCTGGGCAGAACTGAACAACATAACTGTATAACAGGTATAGACCCGGTTAATGTGACAATGAAGATAATTGTTGTCAGCCAGCAGCATGGCAAGAGCCAGACTATCAATTTAAAACCACGAAAGCTGGTGTTTTTCGGCTGTCTGGTTGCAGCAGCTCTTTTGTTTTGTGGCTATTTTTTGGCCTGGTCGATGGTCAATGTCAATGTTGGTGGTTCCCTGACGGCCAGAGAGTTGTCGCAATGGCAACAGACCATTGCACGTCAGCAGGATGATATTGATGCAATTCGCGGTAATGCCAGTCTTGAAATTGATGCGCTGGCAGTGCAGTTAGCGCAGATTCAGGGACAAATCCTTCGTCTGGATGCTTTGGGTGAACGCCTGACCGCGATGGCAAAGCTGGATGCAGGTGAATTTGATTTCAGCTCCCCGGCTGCACAGGGGGGGCCTGATGAAATGGTGGAATCAGGCATTAGTTATCAGCCGCCGAATTTTGTTTCGTTAATTGATCAGCTTGCGATGCAGGTTGATAAGCGTGAAGAGCAGCTTAACGTTCTTGAAAACCTGCTGCTGGACCGCAAATTACAGGATGATGTCTATATAGCCGGACGCCCTATCAAAAAAGGGTGGATGTCATCTCCTTTTGGTCGTAGAACCGATCCGTTCAGTGGACGCCCTGCGTGGCACAAAGGGGTTGATTTCGCCGGTAAGGATGGCTCGGATGTTATAGCTGTCGGTTCTGGTGTGGTGACCTGGGCAGGTAAGCGAAGTGGTTATGGCAACCTGGTTGAGATCAATCATGGTAATGGGTATGTCACCCGTTATGGCCATAACAAAGACATTCTGGTGAGTGTTGGCGATATTATCAGCAAGGGACAGACCATAAGCCTGATGGGTAGCACTGGGCGTTCAACCGGCCCGCATGTGCATTTTGAAGTGCTGGTGAATGGTCGTCAGGTAAACCCGGCCCGTTATATATACCGTGCCAGCCGATAATTCATTATTTTTTTCGGGATTCGATCAGTTTAGGCATTACTGAAATTATGTTGGCACCCCTAATTAAGAAAGTTTTTGGTAGTAAAAACGACCGACAACTCAAAAAAATGGGCAAGGTGGTTAAGGCCATCAACGCCCTGGAAGACGGAATTTCCCAGCTGACAGATGAGCAGCTGCAGGCGAAAACCGGTGAGTTCAAGGCGCGCCTTGAAAAAGGGGAAACCCTTGATCAGATCATGTCAGAGGCGTTTGCTGTTTGTCGTGAGGCCAGCAAGCGCATCATGGGTATGCGTCACTTTGATGTGCAGATGATTGGTGGTATCACGCTGCATGAAGGTCGTATTGCTGAGATGCGAACCGGTGAAGGTAAGACACTGGTTGCAACATTACCGGCTTATCTTAATGCGCTGTCTGGCAAAGGTGTTCATGTCGTTACAGTCAACGACTATCTGGCTACCCGTGATGCCAACTGGATGCGACCTCTCTATGAATTCCTTGGGATGACCGTCGGTGTAGTTGTGCCAATGCAGGGGCCGGAAGACAAGCGTGCTGCTTACCAGGCGGATATCACCTACGGAACCAACAACGAATTTGGTTTTGACTTCCTGCGAGACAACATGGCTTTCAGTGCCGAGGACAAGTTCCAGCGCCCACTGAATTTCGCCATCGTGGATGAGGTTGACTCCATCCTGATTGATGAGGCGAGAACGCCGCTTATTATTTCAGGTCCTGCTGAAGACAGTTCTGAACTCTATAAGCGCATAAATCGTTTGATTCCAAAGTTGACGCGCCACTATGAAGAGGGTGAAGAGCAGGGCCACTATCAGGTCGACGAGAAAACCCGGCAGGTAGAGTTAACGGAAGAAGGGCATCAGTTCATTGAGGAGCTGCTGACTCAGGAAGGATTGTTGCCTGAAGGTGAGAGCCTCTATGCATCTAATAACCTGAACCTTCTGCATCATGTTAATGCCGCGTTGAAAGCGCATGTCCTCTTTCACAAGAACGTAGATTATATTGTCAACGGCAACGATATCCTGCTGGTTGACGAGCACACAGGCAGAACCATGCATGGTCGGCGCCTGTCAGAAGGTCTGCATCAGGCCCTGGAAGCTAAAGAAGGTGTCGCTATTCAGGCGGAAAGTCAGACACTGGCTTCTACCACCTTCCAGAATTACTTCCGTTTATATGAAACGCTTTCCGGTATGACGGGTACGGCGGATACCGAAGCGTATGAGTTCCGTCAGATTTATGGACTGGATGTGGTTGTTATTCCGACTAACAAGCCCATGTCTCGTAATGATCTCAATGACCTCGTATTCCTGACGATTCAGGAAAAATACGACGCAATCATTGAAGATATCAAGACTGCAATGAACGAAGGACGACCGATTCTGGTCGGTACTGCGTCCATCGAGTCTTCTGAATTGCTGTCTGCGGCACTGAAAAAAGCCAAGATCAATCATCAGGTTCTGAACGCCAAATACCACGAAAAGGAAGCGGAAATTATTGCCCAGGCAGGGCGTCCTGGTACCGTGACTATCGCTACGAACATGGCTGGCCGTGGCACGGACATTATCCTTGGTGGTAACTGGGAAGCTGAGGTGGCCGCACTCGATAATGCCACTCAGGATGATATAGACGGAATTAAGGCTGAATGGCAAAAGCGCCATCAGCAGGTGCTGGACTCAGGTGGCCTCCATATTATCGGTACCGAGCGTCACGAATCCCGCCGTATTGATAACCAGTTGCGCGGCCGTGCGGGTCGTCAGGGTGATCCCGGTATTTCCCGTTTTTACCTGTCGCTTGAAGATAACCTGATGCGTATTTTCGCTTCAGACAGAGTTAAGAACTTCATGAAAGCGATGGGGATGGAGAAAGGCGAAGCGATTGAACATCGCATGGTCACCAATGCTATTGAAAAGGCCCAGAGAAAGGTCGAGGGCCGTAACTTCGATATTCGTAAGCAGCTGCTGGAATATGATGATGTGGCCAATGACCAACGTAAGGTTGTTTATGCCCAGCGTGATGAGCTGCTTGAAGCGGAAAATGTGGCAGATAGCATTGCCAATATCCGTGAAGAAGTGATTGAAGAAATCATTAATGAATATATTCCGCCGCAAACGTTGGAAGAGCAGTGGGATATTCCTGGTCTGGAAACCCGGATTGCTTCCGAATTTGCTGAAAAGCTGCCGATTGCAGAGTGGTTAGAAGCAGAAGACCACCTGGAAGAGGAAGGCCTGCGTCAGCGGATTCTTGAAAAAGTCGTTGCCTCTTACCAGCAAAAAGAAGAAATGGCTGGTGCCGAAGCGCTGAGAGCGTTTGAGAAGCATATTCTTCTGCGAATTCTGGATGATAAGTGGAAGGAGCATCTGGCGACGATGGACCACCTGCGCCAGGGGATTCATTTGCGTGGCTTTGCGGCCAAGAATCCGAAGCAGGAATACAAGCGTGAAGCCTTCGAGCTGTTCCAGCAAATGCTCAGTGATATCAAGCACGAAGTGATTCGTATCCTGTCCCACGTTCAGGTTCAGGACAACGATCGTACAGAAGAGATGGAACGCCAGCGTCGTGAGGAATTGGCTCGTAGAATGCAATTCCAGCATGAACAGGCCGCCGCTATGGATACACCCGCCGGTGAGCCGCAGCCAGCTGAACAGCCCTCTGCTCAGCCGTTTGTCCGGGATGGCAAGAAGGTCGGGCGTAATGAGCCTTGCCCTTGTGGTTCCGGCAAAAAGTACAAGCAGTGTCATGGCAAGATTGTCTAAATAGAACCTGCTTGAGCGGTGGATTGCAATGCCTCCCTGATGGGGGGCATTGTTTTATTGGGCCGGATGTCCAGGAATAATAATCATTAATTTATCTTTGTTGCCAGATGGTACAAGGCAGTTTTACGAGGAACCTCTGTGATGACGTCAGAACATACCCTTCTTCAGGTAATGTACCCGGTCAAGGGTTTTCGTTTGGGTACAGTGGAAGCGGGTATTCGATACCCGGGGCGCAAAGATCTTGTAGTCATGAAGTGGTCTGAAGATGCTTCGGTTGCTGGTGTTTTTACCCAAAATCGTTTCTGTGCTGCCCCTGTTGATCTGTCACGTCGACGGTTAAAAAATCATCCCTGTGCGTTGGTTGTAAATACCGGGAATGCCAATGCCGGCACAGGTATGCGAGGTTTTAATGATGCTGAAACCTGCACCGCGCGTTTGGCTGAAGAGCTGGGTTGTTTGCCAGATCAGGTATTGTCGTTTTCAACAGGTGTTATTGGTGAATACCTGCCTGTTCCTACGCTACTCGCCGGATTGCCTGGATGTGCTGCCAGGTTGGATGAGGGGGAAGCTGCCTGGCGAGAAGCGGCTGAAGGGATCATGACGACAGATACTCGTCCCAAAGGGGACTCTGTCCAATTTGAGTACGATGGGGCTGTCTATACACTAACAGGTATTGCCAAGGGCGCGGGCATGATAAGGCCAGATATGGCAACCATGTTAGCCTTCATTGCAACGGATGTGTCGATTGATACTGCCTGTCTTCAGCAGATCCTTAACGATGCGGTCAATCAATCTTTCAACCGTATTTCCGTGGATGGTGATACATCAACCAATGATGCATGTTTGTTGGTGGCGACGGGGGCGGCAGGCAATGAAATGATTGCCAGCGCTGATCATCCACTTTACTCCGTATTGAGCTGCCATTTGGTAGAGCTATGCAAGCAATTGGCTCAATCACTGATTCGGGATGCCGAAGGTGCGACCAAGTTCGTCAGTATTGTGGTTGAGCAGGCAGGATCATCCGGCGAAGCATTGGAAGTGGCTTATACCATAGCGCACTCTCCATTAGTGAAAACGGCATGTTTTGCCAGTGATCCGAACTGGGGCCGTATATTGGCGGCTGTTGGGCGTGCCTCTGTGGAAGGGCTCGATATTAATAAGATTGCAATATACCTGGGCGATGTCTGTATTGTATCGGATGGTGGGCTGAGCGCTGGTTATAAGGAGTCAGAAGGCCAGGCCATCATGGATCAGGATGAATTCACTATTCGAATTGTTTTGGGGCGGGGACGCTTTTCTGAAACTGTCTGGACTTCTGATCTTTCACATGAATATGTCAAGATTAATGCCGAATACCGAACGTAATTCGGTTGTTGTCAACTTGTACCATAATATTTGTCATGTCTCAGGCCATATATGTGCAACTTAAAAAGTCTTTGATTTAACGCTCTATGTCATGGGTTTCTGAGCTTGTTCTAGCTATTACGAGCTACAGGTCACTATCTTTATCAAGGGCGTAAGGCACATTTAAATCTGCGTATGGAGTGGTTATCGAAATGAATCACGGTGTTGTACATGTTGCCGCTGCAGTGATTGGACGAGAGGATGGTGCAGTATTGCTCGCGTTACGTCCGACAAATAAGCATCAGGGTGGTTTGTGGGAGTTTCCTGGCGGGAAGGTAGAGCCTGGTGAAAATGTCAGGGATGCCCTTTGTCGTGAGCTTGCCGAAGAGTTAGGTATTCAGGTATTGGAAGCTGCTCCTTTGATCTCTGTTCGACATGATTACGATGACAAATCTGTAAAGCTGGATGTCTGGCGAGTCACAAAATTTTCAGGTGAAGCTAGAGGGTGCGAAGGTCAGGAGGTTCGTTGGGTTCCCCTTTGTGATTTAGGTGCTTATCAGTTTCCTGCGGCTAATCTTCCGATAGTCACGGCTGCAACATTGCCGGATCGCTATTTAATTACAGGCGCTTTTCAGGATCATGCTGAGTTTCTTATGCGCTTGGAGAAGAATCTAAATTCAGGTATTAAGTTGGTGCAGTTCCGAGCCCCCTGGTTGGAAAATGATCAGTATCTAAAGCTGGCAGAAGATGCATCTGAGCTTTGTCGTGCTCATTCTTGCCGGTTTCTGATTAAGGGGGATTTAGTGCTATTGAATGAAGACTGGGTGGACGGTATTCATCTGACGTCAGCTGAGTTATCAATGTGTTACCAGTCTGATTGGCGCCATTCTGGTTCGCCAAAACTGCTTTCAGCTTCCTGTCACAATGAGCGTGAGCTGGCTATGGCCTTAACCATTGGTTGTCAGTTCGCTACTCTCTCGCCTGTATTACCGACTACCAGCCATCCTGATGCCACCCCTTTAGGATGGGAAGAATCGAGTACGCTGACTGAACAAGCCAAGTTGCCCCTGTTTTGGTTAGGTGGGATGGAAACAGACCATATTCCTAACATTAAGGCTAGTGGTGGTCAGGGTGCTGCTGCGCTTTCAGCCTGGTGGTAGGTTTCGTATTCCCTGCAGCTGATTGTGAACTTAATTGAGATTTTTTTGTCTTACTATTTGTAGTTCAACATTGAGCCTTGCGGGGAAATCTATGCCTGAGCTTGTTATCAGCCATCTTCAACGTGCTTTCCCAGGCTTTATAGATCCTCGTAAAAATCGAGATGTTGGGGAAGGTATTAGAGAAAAAGCCAGAAAAAATGGTAAATCTGAAGCTGAAGCAGAAATAGACGCTGAAGCGGAAAAGATGCGTGCCTTTGATAATGTGACGTCTGCGTTTAAGAATATCGGTTGCATGGGCTATCCGACTTGTACAGATTGTAAGAATTTGCATGAAAGGGGGGTTGCGCAATTACAGTTTGAAGGGCCGGAGAAAGGCCGGAGAATTATTGCTGAAATTATTGATGAGGAAACCCATCAAGACCCCTCAATAGGTGTTGATAAAATTCTTGAAGGGATTAATGGCGTTGATGAAAGTGAAGTAGGTCAACGGATTCATAAAAAGTATCATGAAAAAGTGGTGGTGGAATCTCAAAAAGATTGCCCTGAATTCCATCCTGGTAGGTTTGATGCAAAAGAAGTCTTTCGTGGGAAAGTTGTCTCCGATCGGGTTAGGGAGACACAGGACTCATTTACAGACCTTTATATTGACATTGATCGACTTGTAGGAAAAGTGCTGGATGAACTGAGACAAGAAACGGCAGAGATTGCAGCGCTTGATCAGGAGTACGGCTTTCGGTTTTGCTCAGAAGATACCCAGAAAGCATTTGAAGACAAGTTCGAGGAGGAGCTGGGGAATAGCGGTATGTTTGATCGTTTATCCTTTACGGTGCTGGGTGAATCCTCAAGTCCAGAAATTAAAAGAGTCGAATACAACAAGTTAGATCATATTAAGACGGGAAGAGAAAATCTCAATAAGTTTAGACGCGAGCGGGCCATGGGTTTGTTACTTTTTCGTGCCAGATTGGCTCTTCATGCCCGTCTTTTGTGTAAGGGTGAGGACTACAGTTTACAGCGGTCAGAAAATGGCAATCAAGCGGTTGTTAAACTTAAGCTAGCAGAGGCAGCAGGGTCAGAGGCAGAGGTAGAAAACAAGCGTGAGCTTCCAGATGAGCGTTTTTGTGATGGTCTTCATCAGGCCATTGAAGCTAAAGAACGACGTTTGAATGATGGTGCGTCTGTCATTATTCATTCTGAAAAATCTTATATTGTTAAAGATGCTCGTTCGAAAGTGGGTCAAAGTACGGTTTCTATTCTGACGGGACATAAAATAGATCAGCGGGAAGGTGTGAAAAGTAATAAATGCCCTGATGAGAGTGGTGATTTTTATACTAATAAAAATAAGGGCAGTTGGGTTGTGAAATCTGTTGAAGGTGTGTCGTGGCTGGAGAAGATTAAACGTTTTATGCAAATGGTTGTTTATGCAATTGTTTGGCTTGTGTTTTATTTGGTCGGAGATAGAAGTAGGGCAGATTTTTATTGGGGGGTATTGGTTTACTTCTTACGGAAGGATAGGTTAGCTCAACGGGAAGTGGCTTTTTCTAATTTAATGCGCCTTGTTGCAAATCCGGATTTTAAAAACTCGAAAGCTGAAATGCGCATGCACTCTGAATATCTGGAAGATATTTATATTGATAAAAATGGAAAAAAGCATGAGCGGTATTGTATCGCCTCTCGGCATTTGGGTTCTACCTGTGCTGAGGGTGAAGCATGTTTTGATTTGTCGTTTGAAAGCATTAAATCTCATATCGAAGATTATAAGACAAGACATGGCGGCAAAAAGGTTTTGTGGAAAGAGTGTTTTGCGGATGATGGTAATCCGGCGGAAACATTTTTTGAGCGCCGTTTATTGGGTGACAAAGACTGCCTGAAGCTGGACAACTATTTATGGGTTGCAAAGGTAAAGCCTGATGAAGAGGCCAACGTTCTGAATAGTGATCATAAGATAAGCTGTTGTGCAATCGACACAGGGTTGTGTGGTCATTTTGAGGGTGTAGAGTTTGAGTTTGCGGATACGATAGAAGAATTGTTAGAAATGTTGCTTAAACGCACCTGGGAGCATGCAGCGCAATATTTTGGTCGTCCGACGATGCTTGATGTGTTGGCGCTGGCAGATCCCAAATCCTTGTATGCTGCACTTTACAATGTGCTTGAACGCATGGCGCAGGTGAAGAATCGCCAGATACTGGATGCCCTCGCTGTTGTGGCAGATCCTCATGAGCGGGATAGGCTTTACAGGCTGACACATCTCAGGAAAACCCACGCGATCAGATTGTTGAATACCCCTTACGATCCGCCTGCCAAGGGGTGTTGGAAACGTTCCATTGAAGCAATGAAAAACTTCTGTTTTCGTTGGTCGCCAACAGGTGTTCAGCCAAATATGATGCCAGGACACTATGTCGCTATGTGTAGGGAGAATGTAGAGAATGCCACGCCTGAGTTAAGGTTAAGACGAGCGATTAACTGCAACCAGGTGGATCGTGTATACAGTGACGATGAAAAAGAGCAGAAACGTAAGGAGGCAGTTATTTATATGCCTGAAAATACTGTCGATACTGGAGATGTTCCAGGCAATGTGCCGGTAGAGCGGCTTTGGCATTGTGGGGTTATCAGGATGAATTTTGATGACGAATCTCTTTCTTCTGATGACGAATCTCTTTCTTCTGACGGTGAATTTCATTCTGCTAATGAGAATTTGGTTGCAGGCGAAGGTGGTGACGTACCCTGAGTTTGGTTACGTTGGGAGTTATGAGGATAACTCCTGTTTGGTATTCAGCTAAAAGCGCTCATCATAATCGACAGATATATCCAGATCTCCTTCCATCACATCGTCAAACTGGCTATTGCCCGGAATCTTGTGCTCTTCCTTGGCCCAGGCGCCAAGATCAATCAATCGGCAACGTTCGCAGCAGAATGGACGAAATTTATTCTCGGGTTTCCAGATCACTTTTTTGCCGCATGTTGGGCATTTTACTGCAGTAGTCATAGTCATCATTTCTTGCATTGATATAAAGAGAAGGGCCCGCTTATGCGAGCCCTGTTCGTGTTCAGCTGAACTTATTGGCCGGTGGACTGCTCTGGCGGTTTCGGGGCGGTTGCCTCATTGCCGCTGTCGCCCAGCAGGCCGAAGGTGATCACGTTCAACCAGGAGCGGCTTCTGGGAGTGTAAGGATCGGGCTTGATCTCGTCAGCCGGTTTGCCGTCAACCAGGCCGAAAGTGATGATGTTCCAGATGGACGGATCAACATCGGCATAGACCTTGTAACCCGTAAATTCACCGTTCTCGCCAATCAGCTTGCTATCAGGGAAGTTGGTTGTTAAAACTTCCAGTGCTTCGTTAGCCGGCTGTTCCAGGTTCAGATGCTGATAGCCTTCCACCATCATTCCCAGCGCTTCTTCGACGACTGGCGTGCCCTGCATGTGCTCGACAATGTAGCGTCCACGGTTGATGGCGGCGACATAGGCCTTGCGCTTCATATAGTAGTTGGCGACATGCAGCTCGTAGTATGACAGGCGGTTACGCAGGGCGATCATCCGCTGACGGGCGTCGCTGGCGTAAGGGCTGTCCGGGAAGCGTTGCAGCAGCTCAGAGAATTCGTTGAAAGACAGGCGTGCCTGGCCGGGGTCTCGCTTGGACATATCAACCGGTACATACCGCTCAATCAAGCCAAGGTCTGCGGTGTTAGACGCCAGACCACGCATGTAGTAGGCGTAATCCACGTTCGGATGCTGTGGATGCAGTCGGATGAACCGCTCAGCCGAGGCCCGTGCGGCTTCCGGCTCCATGTTCTTGTAGTAGGCATAGACCAGATCCAGCTGCGCCTGTTCGGCGAATGGGCCGAACGGATAGCGGGATTCCAGTGCCCGGAGTTTGTCAACGGCCTGGCTGTAGTTGCTGTTCTCCAGCGATTGCTGGGCCTGACGGTACAACTCGGCTTCAGACAGGTTCTCGGGAACCTTCTCTTTCTCGCTGCTGGCGCAGGCTGTCAGGAATGTGACCAGGGCCAGAATAAAAAATCGTTTGCTCAGTAACATGTTTGCTCAATATCCCTGAGGTTTCCGTCCCCCGGAACCGGACGTGGTGTGATAAACTGCGTGACGTTAATTCTTCGTATTTAAACATAGGTCATAACCTAATCCCAAACGCTAAAATTGTGGATTTTTCTGCAACGCCCAGGCTTGCTGATACAGCGTTTGTGGCGGTTGCCTGTGTTTTCTGAAACCTGTTGATATTTACTGTTCGGCAACTCAATGACAGAACGGATAGAACTCGAAGCCTGCATCCCTGAAGAACTCGGCGGCAAGCGCCTCGACCAGATCGCTGCGGCGGTATTTCCTGATTACTCTCGCTCCAGCCTGCAGTCCTGGATTCGCTCGGGTGATCTGAAGGTGGACGGCAAGGTCTGCAAACCGAAAGAGAAGTTTTTCGGGGGTGAGCTGCTGACACTGGCCACTGAAGTGGAAAATGATGAACGCTGGGAGCCGGAAGCTATCCCGCTGGATGTGATCTATGAAGATGACGCGATAGCGGTGATCAACAAGCCTGCCGGGCTGGTGGTGCATCCGGCGGCGGGTAATTACAGCGGTACACTGCTGAATGCCTTGCTTTACCGGTATCCGGATATTGCCAGTGTGCCTCGGGCGGGTATCGTTCATCGGTTGGACAAGGACACCAGTGGTCTCATGGTGGTGGCGAAAACCCTCGCTGCCCATGCCGATCTGGTGGATCAGCTGCAGGAGCGTACCGTCAGCCGTGAATATGAGGCGGTGGCGATCGGTACGATGACGACCGGCGGTGAAGTTGAGGCGCCGATTGGTCGTAACCCGGCCACCCGATTGAAAATGGCGGTGACCGAGAGCGGCAAGTATGCCCTCACGCACTATCGCATTATCGACAGATACCGTGCCCATACGCATATCCGCCTGCAGCTGGAAACGGGGCGTACCCATCAGATTCGGGTGCATATGGCGCATATCGGTTATCCCCTGGTGGGTGACCCCTTGTACGCGGGGCGTCTGAAGCTGCCCAAAGGTGCGACGCCTGAGCTGGTGGAAATGCTGAGAACATTTGGCCGTCAGGCGTTGCATGCCCGTCGCCTGGGGCTGGTACACCCGGTTTCGGGGGAGTATATGGAGTGGGAGTCCGACTTGCCTGCGGATTTCGTGGAATTGCTCGAAGTGCTGGAGGGGGATCAGCAGGCCTATGTCGACACCACAGAACCCGTCTTCTGACGGTCGTTATCTGCAACCTGACTGGCCAGCGCCCGCCTCGGTGAAAGCCTTTGTGACCACCCGAAGTGGTGGTGTTAGTGACGGTCCCTGGCGAAGTCTGAATCTCGGGCTTCGCTCGGGGGATGACACTGATAAGGTTTTACACAATCGCGCAGTGCTGATGCATGACTGGTCACTCGATCAAATCCAGTGGTTGAAACAGGTGCATGGTGCTGATGTCGTTCAGGCGGATCGGGACTGTGAGGAAAAAGAGGCGGATGCCTGCTGGTCAGCGGTGTCAGAACGCGCCTGTGCCGTGCTGACAGCGGATTGCCTGCCTGTCCTGTTCTGCAACCGCTCCGGTACCCGTGTGGCGGCAGCGCATGCCGGTTGGCGTGGGCTGGCCGGTGGTGTGCTGGAGAATACGGCTGCAGTCTTTGATGATTCGCCGGATGCACTGATGGCATGGCTTGGGCCTGCCATCAGTCAGCCGTGTTTTGAAGTGGGGCCGGAGGTTCGGCAGGCATTCCTGGCGCACGACCCTGAAGCAGAAAGTGCCTTCGTGGCCGGCCAGGGCGATCGCTGGTTTGCCGATATCTACACGCTGGCCCGGCAGCGCCTTGCGACGCTGGGCATCCATGATGTGTATGGCGGGGGCTATTGCACAGTTCGCCAGGAAGACCTGTTTTTTTCTTACCGGCGTGATGGTGCAAAGTCCGGCCGCTTGGCTTCAGTGATCTGGCTGGCCGGAACTGACGCATAACCCTGCCTTGAAAAGGGGTTAGGTCGGCATCATATAGTTCTCATCGAAAGTCAAACGAATCATGCCCGAGGCGTTGTCTCGGGCATTTTGTCGGAGGTAATGATGAGAGCGGATCGACTGACCAGTAAACTCCAGTCAGCCCTTGCCGACGCCCAGTCGCTGGCGATCGGTCGGGATAATAACCAGATTGAACCGGTCCACCTGCTGCAGGCCATGCTGTCCCAGCAGGGGGGCTCCGTCAAACCGCTGCTGATGCAGGTCGGGTTTGATATCGAAGGCCTTCGGGCCGAACTGGAACAGTTGATTGACGAATTGCCGGTGGTGAAAAATCCCACCGGTGATATCCAGCCTTCCCAAAGCCTGCTGCGGATTCTGAATCTTGCAGATAAGCAGGCCCAGCAGAATAAAGACCAGTTTATTGCCAGTGAAATCGTCCTGTTGGCCATGATGGACGACAGTGGACCGTTGGGCAAAGCGCTTAATGGTCAGGGCGTCAGCAAGAAAGCCCTGGAAACCGCCATCAAAAATATTCGTGGTGGTGAATCGGTCAATGACGCCAATGCGGAAGACAGCCGAAATGCGCTGGCGAAGTACACATTGGATCTGACCGAACGGGCCGAACAGGGCAAGCTCGATCCCGTGATTGGGCGTGATGATGAAATTCGTCGCACCATTCAGGTGTTGCAGCGTCGTACTAAAAACAATCCCGTACTGATTGGTGAGCCCGGTGTTGGTAAGACGGCCATTGTCGAAGGTCTGGCGCTGCGCATTGTGAATGGTGAAGTGCCGGAAGGGATTCGGGACAAGCGGGTATTGTCGCTGGATCTGGGCGCCCTGCTGGCGGGTGCCAAATACCGGGGTGAGTTTGAAGAGCGCCTGAAGGCGGTGTTGAATGACCTGGCCAAACAGGAAGGTCGAATTATCCTGTTCATTGATGAGCTCCATACCATGGTGGGCGCTGGTAAGGCGGATGGCGCCATGGATGCCGGTAACATGCTCAAGCCGGCTTTGGCCCGGGGTGAGTTGCACTGTGTTGGCGCTACGACACTGGATGAATACCGTCAGTACATTGAGAAGGATGCCGCGCTTGAACGTCGTTTCCAGAAGGTGCTGGTGGATGAGCCCACGGTGGAAGACACCATCGCGATTCTGCGTGGTCTGAAAGAGAAATATGAAGTTCACCACCATGTGGACATCACTGACCCGGCAATCATTGCGGCTGCCAAGCTCTCCCATCGTTACATTACTGACCGACAGCTGCCTGATAAGGCCATTGACCTGGTTGATGAGGCCGCCAGTCGTATACGCATGGAAATGGATTCCAAGCCTGAATCCATGGATAAACTGGAACGTCGCCTGATTCAGCTGAAGATAGAGCAGCAGGCGCTGAGCAAGGAAGAAGATGCGGCTTCCCGTGAACGGCTGACAGTGCTTGAAGAACAGATCGGCAAGCTGGAGAAAGAGTACTCTGACCTGGAAGATGTCTGGAAGAGTGAGAAAGCCGTTGTTCAGGGTGTCCATAAGCTGAAGGAAGAAAAAGAGCAGCTGTTGTTGGAGCTGGAAGCGGCGAGTCGGAATGGCGATCTCGCGAAAATGTCTGAGATCCAGTATGGCCAGTTGCCTGAAATCGAAAAACGCATGCAGCAGGCGGAAGCGGCTGAAGATGGCCCGATGAAGCTGTTGCGTAACAAGGTCACAGACGAGGAGATTGCCGATGTTGTCTCCCGCTGGACCGGAATACCCGTTTCCCGCATGTTGGAAGGTGAGCGCGACAAACTGCTGAGAATGGAGCAGGCGCTGTACAGTCGTGTAGTGGGTCAGGATGAAGCGGTTGTAGCAGTCGCCAACGCGGTAAGGCGTTCCCGTGCAGGTTTGTCAGATCCCGACAAGCCGAACGGTTCGTTCATGTTTCTTGGTCCCACCGGCGTCGGTAAGACAGAGTTGTGTAAGGCGCTGGCCGAATTCCTGTTTGATACCGAAGATGCCGTGGTTCGGATTGATATGTCCGAATTTATGGAGAAGCATTCTGTTGCCAGGCTGCTGGGTGCGCCTCCGGGGTATGTTGGCTATGAAGAAGGGGGTTATCTGACCGAAGCCATACGTCGCAAACCCTATTCTGTCGTGCTGCTCGATGAGGTGGAAAAAGCACATCCAGATGTCTTCAATATCCTGCTGCAGGTATTGGATGATGGTCGTCTGACCGATGGGCAGGGGCGTACGGTCGATTTCAGAAACACGGTTGTGGTGATGACGTCTAACCTTGGGTCGGACATGATTCAGACTCTCAAGGATGACGATTTCGAAACCCTGAAAAATGCCCTGGTTGAAGTCGTCGGTAACCATTTCAGACCGGAGTTTGTAAACCGGATTGATGAACTGGTCGTATTCCACCCGTTGGCAAAACAACAGATTGCCGGTATTGCCAAGATTCAGCTGGAACAGCTTCGCAAGCGGTTGCATGAGAATGATCTGTCACTGGATCTGGATCAGGCGGCATTGGATAAACTGGTTGAGGCCGGTTTTGACCCTGTCTATGGTGCACGACCACTTAAGCGGTCTATCCAGCGTTACCTGGAAAATCCGTTGGCGCAGGAAATTCTTGCCGGACGGTTCCCTCCGGGGCATACCATCAAGGCATCTGTGGAAGACGATCAGATCGTGTTTGTTTGATCTGACGTCGTCTGATTGCTGGTGTGGGATAGCTTGAGGTTGGTGCTCAATGTTTTTGGTCAAAGACATTGTGCCAGCCAATCTCAAGCCCACCGGCTTCCGCCACTCCGACAGGGCTCCTGCCCTGCGTCGCTACCGCGGCATCCCTGCCGCTGCTGCAGCCGGTGGGCTTGAGATCGGCAACAAACCGCTGAGTATCTGTTGGTTTTCGTGTTGTTTTATGGCTTCGGGTTATACCTTTATGTCTTTCTGGCGATGAAAAGGCTTGACTCTTTCCGGAAAGTTATTATTATTCGCCGCCGTTGAGTGATGCACATCACGGCATCCGAAACGCTGTTCCCCGATAGCTCAGTTGGTAGAGCAAATGACTGTTAATCATTGGGTCGCTGGTTCGAGTCCAGCTCGGGGAGCCAGAATTTAAGATGATCGAAGATCATCGCATGTTGGGTCGTTAGCTCAGTCGGTAGAGCAGTTGGCTTTTAACCAATTGGTCGTAGGTTCGAATCCTACACGACCCACCATTTTCTATTTGTGCGTTGGCACAGGTAGTTCCCCGATAGCTCAGTTGGTAGAGCAAATGACTGTTAATCATTGGGTCGCTGGTTCGAGTCCAGCTCGGGGAGCCAATTTAAAAGTGATGATCGAGCGTTGTCACTTGTTGGGTCGTTAGCTCAGTTGGTAGAGCAGTTGGCTTTTAACCAATTGGTCGTAGGTTCGAATCCTACACGACCCACCATTTTCTAGTGTGCATTGGCACATGCTGTTCCCTGATAGCTCAGTTGGTAGAGCAAATGACTGTTAATCATTGGGTCGCTGGTTCGAGTCCAGCTCGGGGAGCCAATTTAAAGTGATGATCGAGTGTTGTCACTTGTTGGGTCGTTAGCTCAGTTGGTAGAGCAGTTGGCTTTTAACCAATTGGTCGTAGGTTCGAATCCTACACGACCCACCATCTTCCTCTTAAGGCGGGATAGAGTCCGTCGTCCGGTATGGGTCGTTAGCTCAGTCGGTAGAGCAGTTGGCTTTTAACCAATTGGTCGTAGGTTCGAATCCTACACGACCCACCATTTCCTCTTTTATCTCTCTTCGCTATTCGGGCTTCCTTGCCTTCTTTCTCCCTTTAATGCAGTTTCAGTCTTGGCCGTGTCGTGCGCTCAAGCAGATCCTTCACCATGATCAGGCCGGTCCGCCACTTGCCGTAGACGGCCATCTGATGCAGGCGGTAGAGCGAGATATAAAACATTCTTGCCAGAAAACCTTCCAGCATGATGTTTCCGGTGAGGTTGCCCATCAGGTTGCCAACGGCAGTATGGGTGCTCAGTGAAATGAGTGAGCCGTGGTCTTTGTAGCTGAAAGTGCCGGGCGCCTTCCCCTTGAGGCTGTCAATGATGGATCGGGCGACGAGGCTGGCCTGCTGATGTGCCGCCTGAGCGCGAGGGGGGACGGTGTAGTTTTCTCCCTGCTTGTTCTTCAGGGTACATGACGCGCAGTCACCAATGGCAAAAATATTGTCGTCGAGCGTCGTTTGAAGGGTCGGTTTGACGATCAACTGGTTGATTCGGTTGGTTTCCAGCCCATCCAGATGGTTCAGAAAATTGGGTGCTTTAATACCGGCTGCCCAGATTTTCAGTTCCGCTTTAACAAACTCCCCTTGATTGGTTGCCAGTCCATCTTCTGTGACCTCTTTGACGATATGTCCGGTCAGTGTGCGGATGTTTAGTTTGTCGAGTTGCTTTTGCACGCCGACACTGATTCGCATAGGAAGAACTGGCAATACACGATCACTGCCTTCAATAATCGTGATGTTGACGTTTTCCGGTTTGATGGCATCCATACCATAGCGCGCCATGACTTTCGCTGCATAATGCAGTTCTGCGGCCAGCTCAACGCCGGTGGCGCCAGCACCGACAATGGCGATGTTCATCTTTTCGCTGGGATCGTCGGCGGCCTGTGCCCTGAGGTACTCGCTGATGAAGCGGGTGTGCACCTGCTCGGCCTGTTCCCTGCAGTCGAGGGTGAGGCAGTGCTCCTGAACGCCAGGAGTGCCAAAGTCATTCGAATGACTCCCGACGGCAATGACTAGTGTGTCGTATGTCAGTGTGCGCTCAGGCAGCAGTTGCTTGCCATTGGTGTCCACCGTTGCGGCTAAGGTGATTGCCTGTTTCTGGCGATCCAGCTGGATCATTCGGCCGGGCTGGAAGTGGAAATGATTCCAGTTGGCCTGGGCGACATAGTTCAGTTCATCGCTGTAGGAGTTGAGGGAGCCTGCCGCGACTTCATGCAGAAGTGGTTTCCAGATATGCGTCATGCGGGTATCAACCAGCGTGACATGGGCTTGTTTGCGCGCACCGAGTTTTCTGCCAAGGCGGGTTGCCAGTTCCAGGCCAGCGGCACCACCACCGACGACAACGACCTTGTGCAGTTCGTTCTCACTGTTGTTCATGTTGTTTCAGTTCCGGGCTGGCCATTCAATGAGTGGTTGGGTGATCACGGCAGGTACAGCTTGCCGAGGTATCGGGCAATTACGCCGAAGACGACAATCACAACCGCCAGCCACAGCATCATGCGCCATGGGTGGAAGGGTTCCCGTTCGACACTGTTGATACCGGTTGAGGTGACCTCGTCGACGCGACGCTGGTCGGCGTCTGACAGTTTTTTTTGCTCTGTCTGCATAGGGTGTAATCCGCTCAAAAGGCCTGTTTATTATGGTTATAGCGCCACTGTGTGGCGAATGGGTATGGATCATGTGTAAAAAATACTTTACGGGCAAGCTCATGGGCTTGCCAGCTCAGCAGTAATAGGCAGTGTACACTGGTATTCATAATTTTTATGCAACGTGTGTCGTGAGCGTTCAAAGCTGCAGCAGCGCATGATGCCTTGTGTATCAGGATTGCCGGTACAGCTTTCGGTATCAATTGAGAACAGCAGGGGTGAAGGTTCGCTGGCTGTGGCATTAATCTGCAGATGGGTCTGGCGGGTATCTTTGTTGAATTGGTAGTTGAGCTTGAACGGAATGGCGCCCAGGTGTTCTGCAATGAAGGTGAAATCGCCGGAAGGTCCGTGCATGCTGCTTTTGACTGTGCCAACGTAGAGAGTTGTGTGAGGATCAGCGACGCTGGGCTCTTTGACAGTGCAGCGGCTTTTTTTGCCTTCGACAGGATTGCAGCCCGTGAATAGCAGCGTGAACTGGGAGTTGTTGGTGATTGTGATATTGGCCTCGTATTGATCGAGCAGCGCGCGCTCTACGCTTTCCATCTGATCAATGGTGTTGTTGGTTTCAGGGGATGCTGGATTGCCATTGGCTTGGCTATTGATGCTGATCACTGCCGTCAGCAAACATAAAAACAGGGTGTTGATCTTGAGTGGTTTCATGGGATACCTCCTTTTTATTACTCAAATGTGTGGTTTGTGAGTACGTGCTGACCATAGGGATACAGCTAAACTCCATTTAGGAAACGGATTGGCAGTCACAGGTTTTGATTCTTTAGACCTGAGAGGTGCCTTGAGGTTCCGAGTGTTTGTCTGGCTACAGATTTATAGACGATCAGCGGTATTGATGAGGTAAAAAACACCATCCGGGAGAAGGCATGGAAGGCCTACAAGGCAGGCAGATGACATTTTTGGAGCGAGTGAGACTGTTGCCGCTCTCAATACTGGTTTCAGTGCGAGAGGTGCGTCTGGCCCTGCAGGCTCTGCCGTTTGTGATTAACAGGGATTTCCTGCGAGCAGAATTCTGGCGCCGGTTGCTGTTTTCGGGGCGCGATGCCTGGCGATTGAGCCGGGATTATTATTCTGAGCAAGCGACATCAGATGTACATTGCTTTGGTGAAACCCCGCTGCTGACGCTGGCTAGAATCCAAAGACGGGCAGGGATTAATGCTGGCGATGAAGTGCTCGAAGTGGGTGCTGCGACCGGGCGTAATTGTTTCTGGTTGGCAACAGTGATTGGTTGCCGTGTTGTTGGCCTTGAACATATTCCGGAATTTGTCAGTCGGGCTGACAGTGTGGTTAGACGAACTGGCAGTCAGGAAAAGGTGCGCTTCGTTTGTGGTGATATGGGGGAATCACTGCCTGGTGAGCCTGATGTCATTTATCTCTATGGCTCGAACTTGGATGATGACCTGATTACTCGGTTTGCCCAGCGTTGCTGTGAAAAGGGAGAAGGTGTAAGGATCATCACGGTAAGTTATCCCCTGGCAAACTATTTGCGTGGGGCGTTTGAGCTTATTGATGCATTTCCCGCGGTGTTCACCTGGGGGGTGACAACCGTTTATGTACAGAAGGTTGTCCAGGCAGTATAGGCTTGGACAACCCTGTATCTTTCCTAGAGTACTTCAACAGCGACAGCCGTCGCTTCTCCACCGCCAATGCAGAGGCTGGCAATACCTTTCTTCTTACCGTATTGCTTCAGTGCATAGATCAGTGAGAGCAGGATTCTTGAGCCGGTCGAGCCGATGGGGTGACCTTGGGCGCAAGCACCGCCATGCACGTTGACCTTGTTATGATCGAGACCGTGCTCCTGCATGGCAATCATGGTGACCATGGCAAAGGCTTCATTGATCTCGAACAGGTCAACGTCATCTTTGCTCCAGCCGGTTTTGGCTAGCACCTTAGTTAGTGCGCCGACCGGGGCGATGGTGAACTCTGACGGATGCTGGGAGTGGGTGCTGTGCGCGACAATACGGGCCAGTGGTTGCAGGCCGCGCTTCGCAGCTTCGCTTTCCGTCATCAGCAGCAGGGCAGAGGCGCCATCGGAAATGGAGCTGGCGTTGGCGGCGGTGATGGTGCCGTCCTTGCTGAACGCCGGACGCAGGCTGGGGATTTTCTCAATGTTAGCGTTAAAAGGTTGTTCATCCTGGCTAACGGTCTGCTCACCTTTGCGAGTGGTATAGGTGACAGGAATAATCTCAGCCTCCAGTAAACCGTCGTTAGTGGCTTTCTGGGCCCGCTTCAGGGATTCGATGGCAAAGGCGTCCATCGCTTCGCGGGAGAGTTCGTATTTATCTGCGACTTCCTGGGCGAAAGAACCCATCAGTCGACCGGTTTCAGCGTCTTCCAGCCCATCCAGGAACATGTGGTCCATCACCTTGCCGTGCCCCATGCGATAGCCGCTGCGAGCCTTGTCAAGCAGGTAAGGGGCGTTACTCATGCTTTCCATGCCGCCGGCAATCATTATCTGGTTGGTGCCAGCGCGAATCAGGTCGTGTGCCAGCATCACGGCTTTCATGCCGGAGCCGCAGAGTTTGTTGATAGTGGTACAGCCGGTAGCGTCCGGAAGACCGGCTTTGCGGGAAGCCTGTCGGGCGGGGCCCTGTCCAAGGCCTGCAGGCAGGACGCAGCCCATGATCACTTCATCGACTTCTTCAGGGCGGATATTGGCGCGGCTGACGGTCTCTTTGATGGCGATGCTGCCAAGCTCCGGTGCTGTCAGGCTGGACAGCGAGCCTTGCAGGCCGCCCATCGGTGTGCGGGCGCCGCTGACAATTACGATCGATTCCTGGGTCATGTTCGTACCTGTGTAATGGTTGTTGTGTGGTCAGCGGGGAAAAAGTGTAACAGGAAATGACATGCAGGTGCGTATTGCGCAATAAAAGCCTCGGCAGGTGGCGTGACGTGCCGTTTTTGTCTGTTTTTCGGGTTGTATTTATGGGTTTGATTGGGGAATACGACGTTTGTGCGTGGTTCTCTCTTGCATTGTTTTTTTGTCAGGTGGGCGGTCTGCCTGGTTGATGATGTCAGGTGGATGGATGGCGCATGCTTTGATTGTTGTTTTTTTGCAATAATTTGGGAGGGAGTATGAGACGTTGTTTAGGTGCGGTTGGACAAGCTGGTAGATTGTCAGAGGGTTTGCGGTTAAGGGGGTTGGTTGAGAGTCGCACGGATCATGATTCGGCGCATTATCTGAATAGAAAGCTTGCCCGAAATTTATCGGGTGATCAGGGTGTTTTAAAAGATGCCCTGGAATATGATTTGCCCCTGCCAGTTGCTTTGTTCAACAGGAAAATTCTGGTTTTTGTCATTGATAGTTATTTGTGTGGTAAAAGCAGCGATGGCCTGAAACACGATTTTAAAAATAAATTAAAATCCCTGACGGCATGTTTGACCCAGATAACCGATCCTATGAGTGATGCAATTAACGTCAGGTTGCTGGAAGAGAATATGAGAAATCACCCTTTAATGGGGAATGGTGTTCAGTTCAAGGCGTTGTTGAAGCGAGTGATTGACGAGGTTTTTGAAAAAAACAAAGAAATATATGCTGACGCCTATAGCAACTGGCTTCGGATTTTGGCTACCCAGATAGACGAAATGCCAGGCCAGTTTTTTTCCGTCTATCTGTGTAAGCTGTTGGAGCCGGATTCTCATAAGCCTGACCCTTCCTGCTGGGTGGTTGATCCGAAAATTGTGCAGAAATACCCTTCAATTTACCGGCTTCAACGTTTGGGTGCAGTGCTGGGCGTTGTCATTTATGGCTTTTTGACTGTTCTTGTGGGCGCTTATAACGGGAGTACACGAGGTGCATGTGTGATGGATAAGGGGGATGCAAGTAGCATGATCGCCCGACTCTTCTCTGTTGCCGTCACTAAATATAACTATTCAATCGAGCAGGCTTATTCTGAAATTACCCAAAATGCGTCGTTTGTGACGGAGTTGGGGTACGGTTTGGAACCCAAATTTGAGGGGGATGTGCTCGGTACCTTTGAATCAGCCTCAGCCATTTACATGACCCCCCTGGCTTTGTGTGTCCGCAATCATATACCCGAATATATTGGTATATTTTTTGTGATGGCATTGGCGATGGTGTTTAACCTGTTGTTGACCATGCCCTCTCGCATCAGTAACGCCTGCGGTAAAAGAACGCCCGCTGTGGTTCGCTGTGAAGAGGCGCGTCAATTGGTGGGAGTTGCAGCTGCAACCGGTGCCGCCAGTTCTGGAGCGACTGGCAGGGTCGGGCCGGCGCCACTGGCTCAGGCTGAAGAGAGCAGCAGTTAAAAGCGCCTGATAAGCTCATTTCAGACATTTCATGCAGGCACTTTATTATCTGCTGTGTAAAAGCAACGCCAGGGGGCGTGGCTAAGTGAAAAACGGCTATTGACACAGCGCCCCAATATCACCAAAATGCGCCGCATCTCGTCGGGGCTAGGTAGCTCAGTTGGTTAGAGCACAGCACTCATAATGCTGGGGTCGGCAGTTCGAATCTGCCCCTAGCTACCACCGAGGGGATGAACTTTCAGGGGTTGATTTTCAGAACGGAAACGTTACTATACCGGCCTCGATGTCGCCGGGTCTTCTCCGGTGCTTCAAGTTCTCAGTTGGGGTGTCGCCAAGCGGTAAGGCAACGGGTTTTGATCCCGTCATGCGCAGGTTCGAATCCTGCCACCCCAGCCATGTCCTTCCAGGAATGATGGCTAGGTAGCTCAGTTGGTTAGAGCACAGCACTCATAATGCTGGGGTCGGCAGTTCGAATCTGCCCCTAGCTACCACGTTCCTCTGTTGGGGTGTCGCCAAGCGGTAAGGCAACGGGTTTTGATCCCGTCATGCGTAGGTTCGAATCCTGCCACCCCAGCCATCTCCCTTTGTCTTCTGGTTCATTCTGTTTTTTTCTCTTCAAGCGGATCTTCCCTGTTTTCCGTTGTCGCTGTTTCGCATCCTTTTATGCTGTAGTACAGAATGTAGCCATAACAGAGTGCAGATACCCAGAATGCACCCCTGATACCAAAGTGATCGGCAACAATTGCGGCGGTCAGTGGTACGATGCCACCGCCCACTCCGGCGGAGCTGAGAAGTCCCGATGCCTGGGTGGCTGCCATGGGGCTGAGATTCTGCATGGAAAGGCTGTATATCAACGGGTACATCACCGAGTTACACAGTCCTGTCAGTGTGATGGCGATCAGTGCGATGTAGCCATCCGCAAAAATCCCGCATAACACCATCAATAGTGATAGCCACGCGCTGACACCCAGCATGACGCGAGGGCGAACTTCGTGAAGAAACCATGGAGCAAGGAATCGCCCAATTGCAATGCCAAGCCAGTAATAGCCAATAAAGCGAGCCATGGCGGCGGATGTCATGGGCAATGAGAGATCTTTAATAAAGCTCACCATAAAACTGCCCAGCAACACTTCGGTACCGACGTACATGAAAATGGCGATGGTGCCGAGCAGGGTGTGGCGATGGTGCCAGGCTGAATGATTGCCAGTGTGTTGTTTGGAGTCAGTCCCACGTTCTCGTTCATTCTGCAGGATGTCGGGAAGATGCTGTTTTGCGGTCATCATGGCAATGATGCTCAGGCAGATTGCTAACAGCAGGTAGGGCATAACGACGGTGTTAGCGAGAGAAAGGCGATAGGCTGTTGTTACCTGTGTCTCACTGGTGATGGATGGGTAGGATAGAATGGCCGGGCCAGCCATCCAGGGAGTAACGGTCATACCTATTGCGAAAAAACCATGCAGTACCATCAGGCGGCGATGGATGGTTCGGTTATCGCCCAGTGCCGAGGCATAGGGGTTGCTGACCACCACTAAAAAGCACACGCCGGTTCCGATGACAAACAGGGCAATCAGAAAGAGTGGATAGCTTTGTGTCCAGGCGGCGGGTAAAAAGAAAAAGCATCCGGCTGAGGTAAAGCCGTAGCCAATTGTCATCCCTGTTTGGTAAGACGTCCTCCGAATGACCAGGCTGGCGGGGGTTGCAAGCAACAGGAAGACCGAAAACCAGGTGAGTTGGATTAAGAGTGCTCCCTGGTAATTCAGGCTGAAGACTTCTTTCAGGTGGGGAATCAAAACATCATTCAAAGACACTAATACCCCCATGCATGTGAATAGCAGGGCAATGGATAGCAGTGCTCTTGTCTGTGATGTCGGAGACGAATGCCTCTGAGGTGGGTTATTGCCTGTTTTCATCATTTCTGCTCCCTGCAGCCATAGGCTTGGAGTCAGTGGGTGTTGAAATGTTCCAGTACCGAGCCAGAAATTTTCGCCTTGTCGTTCGGGCGACCGTTGAGATGCACTATCGTTTAAGGTGTGAGGTGGGTCGGATGGCCGTATTAGGCGTTGGGTTGGTCGATTTTGGCGGTTTTTCGCGCGATTTTAATGATAAATACATATATCTGTTGCGCTCTTAAGACCAAAAACGCATGTATTCATATATAATGTGCTCCGACAAAGCCTCCATGGACAGGTGAAGGCTCAAGAACAAGGGATAAGAAGAGAGTGGTCGCTAACAAAAATGATTGCTTGCTCCCATCGGGGGGCTGATGAACAGGATTTGTGTCAGAGAGCAGCAACTATGACAGTAAAGAGTTACGATGTACTGATCGTCGGTGGTGGTGTCTCGGGGACTGCCCTTCTGTATGAGCTGGCCCGTTACACGGATCTCGGCCGTGTAGGTCTGGTGGAAAAGTACAGTGATTTTGCCACCGTGAACTCCAAGGGCACCAATAACAGCCAAACCATCCATTGTGGCGATATAGAAACCAATTACACCCTGGAAAAGGCCATCAAGGTCAAGCGTACGGCCAGCATGCTGGTGAATTTTGCCAAGGCGCTGCCAGCGGAGGAGCGTGACGGCATTATCTTCAAATACCCGAAAATGGTGCTGGGGGTTGGTGAGAAAGAAAGCCAGTTTATCCGTGACCGTTTCAAGGTTTTCCGCGAGCACTACCCTGAAATGCAGCTGCTGGATAAAGAGGGTATTGCTGAAATAGAGCCTGCAGTCGCCAAGGTTGGCGATGAATACCGGCCCGAAGAGCTGGCGGCGATTGCTATCACGGATGAGTATACGGCGGTCGATTACAAGGCGCTCTCGGTGGCTTTTGTGAAAAAGGCCAAAGAGGTTGAGGGTAAGACGATCGATGTCCACCTGAATACCCAGGTGCAAAACATAGAGACGTCCGGTGACTTGCACCGTGTTGTGACAGATAACGGTGTCTATGAGGCCAAATTCGTTGTGGTGTGTGCGGGCGGACACAGTCTCCTGCTGGCCCAGCAGATGGGTTACGGTCTCAACTTCTCCTGCTTACCGATGGCAGGTAGCTTTTATTTCACCCCTCGGGTATTAAACGGCAAGGTGTATACCGTTCAGAACGATAAACTGCCGTTTGCCGCGATCCATGGTGATCCTGACGTGCTGGTGGAGGGAAAAACCCGTTTTGGGCCGACTGCACTGATTCTGCCCATGCTGGAGCGCTACAATCCCCGGACCATTCCCGAGTTCTTCAAGGTGCTCAAGCTGGATGGTGCGGTCTTCAAAGTGTTCTGGGACCTGTTCAAGGTGAAGGATATCCGGAACTATATTTTCAAGAACTTCCTGTTTGAGATTCCCTGGGTGCGAAGGCGCCTGTTCCTTAAGGATGCCCGAAAGATTGTGCCATCGCTGCAGCTGAGTGATGTCACCTTTGCGTCTGGTTTCGGGGGGATTCGTCCGCAGTTGATCGATAAAACCAACAAGGAGCTGATGCTGGGTGAAGCCCGGATTAATCCCGGTACCGGCATTATCTTTAATATGACGCCATCACCGGGCGGCACCAGCTGTCTGGGTAACGCAGAAAATGACCTGCGTGAAATCGTGCGTCATCTGGGTTGTCAGTTTGATGAAGCGGCTTTCAATGCAGAAATGCATAATGAGTAAATGAAAATGCCCGCTTATCGTTAGAGGCCGCATTTGCGGCCTCTTTTGTTATTTGGTCGTGTTGTTCATGGCGACCACCTCTCCACCTTCCAGTTTCCAGCCCCTCAGTCCAGCGCTGAAGTGGCGGATGTTCTTAAAGCCTTCTGATGCGGCCCAGTCAGCGGCGCTATGCCAGGCAATGCAGTGGGTACCGCCGCAATAGACAACAACAGTCATGTTTTTGGGATCTTTAAGGTGGGCTTTCAGGCTGGCTTTGTCATTAAAGGAAATGGCGCCGGGAATATGTCCGCTGGCGTATGTTTCAGGGCGGTTGGCATCAACCAGCAGCACTTTGCCTGTAGGTAGCTCTTGTCGCAGTTCCTGATAAGTCATATCCGGATACTGCTGTTGATACTTGGCCAGTGTGGCGATGGTTTGGTTTTCGCTGTCAGGGCAGGGTGCGCTGTTCTTCGCTGTTGTACCTTCGCAGGCCGACAGATGCGCGTTGACTAGCAGGCTGAAGCAGCCGAGTAGTAATGCGTGCTTGATGGATCGATACGGCATGGCTTGAAAATGCGTCTGTAGAAAGAATGAGCTGACAGTATAGGTGTTCCGGTGAAGTTTGCCGGGTGGGGGGGGCGGGATACCCTGCAGGCAGTGCGTCCCGCGCGATGTGGGTCAGGAGATGCTTATTGTCTGTAGAGCCTTCAGGTAGTCGGCGGATTGTTTATGCTGTTTGATCAGGTCGGCAATGGTGCCCTGATCGGGGCCGGGTGCTTGAAGGTTTTTGCCTTCTTCAACAAAAAACTGGAGGAAGCGCTCGAAGTTCTCTGCCGTTAGCGCGCGGTAAGCCCGCAACAGGATGTGGTAATCCGGATGGGTGTGGTCGGCAGGCTCAAGCGCCAGAAAGGTTTTCAGCTGCTCATCGCTCAGGATTTCACCGATGACTTTCTGCTTGTCTTTTTTGTTCATGGGTAGGACTGCCATTGCTTGTGGTATTTATGGTGATCGATTGTATGGCGAAGGAAAAAAACTGCAACCGCGGCATTAAACAGAAAAAACAGTCGTGAAAACCGTTTAAAAACTGCCCTGTGGCTATACTGGACTCATGTCTGCACAAGATTCCCCATCATCAAGTACAGCCTGTTCTGATGAGTCAAAGCGTGAGGTGCTGCGCTGGTCTGGCCGGGATACCGGCTGGTTGTCCAATCTGTTTGGTACGGCGGTAGGGGCGGGTGTCTTGTATCTGCCTATTAATGCCGGGCGTGTCGGGTTTATTCCCCTGGTTGTGATTGCGCTGCTTGCCGGGCCTATGATTTGGTTTGCTCACCGGAATCTGACGCGCTTCTGCCTGGTGGCTGAACGGCCGGATGCGGATATTACCTCGACCATGAGTGATCATTTTGGGCAGCGGTGGGGTAGTCTGTTAACGCTAGCCTACTTTTTGAGTATTTATCCGATCCTCCTGTTGTATGCCATTGGGTTGACCAATGTGACCGAGCAATTCTTCCGCTATCAACTGGAATGGCCAGCGCCTCATCGCAGTGTGATCAGTTTTGTTTTGCTTGCCGTGTTGGTCATTGTTATCAATAAAGGCGAGCGTTGGGTGTTGTCGGCGGTGGAGTCGCTGGTGATGCCGCTGGTGGTTATTCTTGTTGGTATTTCGTTGTATTTGATACCGCAGTGGCATCTGGATCATCTTTTTCTGATGCCTGCACCGACTGAACTGGTCATGTCGGCGTTCGTCGTTATTCCCATGCTGATTTTTTCCTTTAATCATTCGCCGGCCTGTTCAGCTTTTGCACAGGCATATCGCATGGCTTTTCGGGATACAGCATTGTGTGCGCGAAAGACGGATCGAATCCTGGCGGTGAATGCCGGTTTGCTCCTGCTTGTGGTGATGTTGTTTGTGTTTTCCTGTGTCTTGTCGCTGACCCCTGCTGAAATTCAGGTTGCCTTGCAGGAAAACGTCCCTGTCTTGAGTGTGTTTGCCAGCCGTGAAGGCGCAGGTTTTTTCGCGTTAATTGCTTCGGTGATTGCGTTTCTGGCAATCACCAGTTCTTTCTTTGGTGTCTATATGGGGTCTATTGAGGGTGTCGGTGGGTTGTTCTGTTTGCTGGCTAAACGGTTCACGTCCATTCCTGTACACAGTGATGTCAGTACGCGGATTGCCAAGGTGTTGATCTTTTTGAGTTGCTGGTTGGCGGCGTGTATTAATCTTAGTGTGATTGGTGTGATTGAAGGGCTATTGGCACCCCTGCTGGCGGTAATTTTGTTCTTTATGCCGGTCTACGGTTACTACACAATTCCGGCATTGAAGCACTATCGTAATCCGGTGTTTGATGTGTTTACGGTGGCGTCGGGTGTGATAGCGATCAGTGGCTTTATTGTTTCGAAATGGTTTTAGTGTCGGAAAATCGGACATAAAAAAGCCTGCATCAGCAGGCTTTTTTATTGGCGGGTAATTTATGCACCCTTGAGGGCAAAGATGCCCGGCGCATTGCGCCAGTAACCCTGGTAATCCATGCCATAGCCGAACAGGTAGCGGTCTTCGGCATCCAGCCCGGTGAAGTCGCTCTTCATGTTTTCCTGTGCCTTGCGGTCGTGGAGTTTATCGACCAGAACGGCGGTCAGGACTTGCTCAACGCCCTGAGCTTTGCAGAAGTCGACAATGGCGGCGAGGGTGTGACCTTCATCCAGAATGTCATCGATGATCAGCACGGTCCGGCCTTTCATATCCTGTGCAGGTGGGACTTTCCAGTCCAGTTCTCCGCCGCTGGTGGTATTGCGGTAGCGGGTCGCGTGCAGGTAGGACGATTCCAGCGGGAAGTTCAAACGGGTCAGCAGTTTGCCTGCAAACACCAGGCCGCCATTCATGACGGTGTAGACCAGTGGGTTGGTGTCGGCCAGTGTCTCGGTGATTTCGGTGGCAACGCGATCAATCGCGGCTTCCACCTGGGCTTCCGGGAACAGGCAGTCTGCTTCAGCATAGACCGTTTGAATGTGATCCAGGTCGACGGACATGGGAAAAAGAACCTCTATACCGTGTATCAGGCGGCAGCCGCCGCAGGAAAACAGGGAACGATACCGTTGAAGGTTCGGTCATGCAACTGTGGCAAAGGCATATCCTGACACGCAAAAAGTACGAAAACCACGACATTCCCTATGGATATTAGCAGTTTCACTGATCACTGAGAGTCGATAAAATTACCGGTTAACTCACGTCTGGTGAGCGCAGACACTTTCAGGGGTTAAGCATGCGTGTTCATGAAATAAAACATCCACTGGTACAGCACAAACTGGGTCTGATGCGGGTCGAAGGGATCAGTACTAAGGGCTTCAGAACGCTGGCCAGCGAGGTCGGCACTCTGCTGACCTATGAGGCGACCAAGGATCTGGCGCTGGAAGATCACACCATCAAGGGTTGGGCGGGTGACGTCACGGTGCAGCGCCTCAAGGGCAAGAAGATTACCATCGTACCGATCCTGCGTGCCGGTCTGGGTATGCTGGATGGCGTTATGGAGCTGATTCCCAGCGCCCGGATCAGTGTGGTCGGTCTCTACCGCGATGAAGAGACTCTCGAGCCGGTTCCCTATTTCCAAAAGCTGGCCAAAAACATGGATGAGCGTATGGCGCTGGTGGTTGATCCTATGCTGGCGACCGGTGGTTCCATGCTTGCAACCATCGATATGCTCAAGGCGGCGGGTTGTCAGAATATTCGGGTACTGGTGCTGGTGGCTGCACCGGAAGGTCTGAAGAAAGTGACCGATGCCCATCCTGATGTTGAGATCTTCACTGCATCCATTGATGAAGGTCTGAATGACAAGGGTTACATCATGCCGGGTCTGGGCGATGCCGGTGACAAGATTTTTGGAACCACCTGATTTTCAATAGAGCACAAAGGCGCTGCTGGCAGTGGCAGTGCCTGATAATCCTTATAAAAACGACAACGATCCATTAGAGAGTATTTATGACACACGGGACACCGAGTGGCGGATCGCCGGTGCGGACCGCGCTGGCTGGCGGCCAGATGTTATTTGTCGCCTTTGGGGCACTGGTGCTGGTGCCAGTGTTAACGGGGCTTGATCCCAGTGTTGCACTTTTCACCGCCGGTATCGGCACTCTTATTTTCCAGTTCTGCACGGGCAGACAGATTCCCATCTTTCTTGCTTCTTCCTTTGCCTTTATTGCCCCGATTATTTACGGCGTAGAAACCTGGGGTGTACCGGCCACCATGGGCGGGCTGATGGTGGCCGGTGTGTTCTACATGGTGCTGAGCCTGATGGTGCGCCTGTGGGGGACGGGATTCCTTTACCGACTGTTTCCGCCAGTAGTGGTGGGGCCTGTAATCATGGTGATCGGTCTGATTTTGGCGCCGGCTGCGGTGAATATGGCGCTGGGTAAAACCGGGGATGGCGGCATGCAGTTAATTGCCCGTGACAAGGCCATTATTGTTTCTGCTGTCTCGCTGCTTTCGACACTGCTGGTGGCAACCCTGGCTAAAGGGGTTTTCAAGCTGATTCCGATCATGTTCGGGGTGTTGTCAGGCTGTCTTGCGGCCTGGATTGTCGGGGTGACGGATTTCTCTGCCGTGGGAGATGTCGGCTGGTTTCATGTGCCGGCCTTCACGTTGCCGGAATGGAACTGGAATGCGGTGTTGTTCATGGTGCCAGTGGCCATTGCGCCGGCGATTGAGCATATTGGCGATATGCTGGCCATCAGTTCAGTGACAGGTAAGGACTACCTCAAAAAACCAGGCTTGCACCGGACGTTGCTGGGAGACGGTCTGGCAACCTCGACGGCGGCTCTCTTTGGCGGGCCACCCAATACCACCTATTCCGAGGTGACCGGTGCGGTCATGCTGACGAAAGCCTTCAATCCGGCCATCATGACCTGGTCTGCGGTGTTTGCCATCTTGCTGGCATTTGTCGCGAAGCTTGGAGCCGTGCTGCAATCCATCCCGTTACCGGTTATGGGTGGCATTATGATGTTGCTGTTTGGCTCTATCGCAGTGGTGGGGCTTAACACGCTGATCAAGGCGCAGGTGGATTTGAGTCAGCCCAAAAACCTGGCGATTGTTGCGCTGGTGCTGGTCAGTGGTATTGGTAACCTGAGTCTTACCCTGGGCAGTGTGCAGCTGTCGGGTGTGGGGTTGTGTGCGGTGATTGCCATTGTGTTGAACCTGGTGCTTCCTCGTGGAAAGCCTGATGGCTATCCCTCTTCAGAGAATCAGGCCAAGACACGTTAACAGGTTATTGCAGCCATGGATAACGGGGTAGTTTTGCTGCCCCGTTATCCTGCTGTATGGTGCTCTTCTGTCCAATCCAGATCGAGATGGCCGATCTCATTCCGAATGGTTTTCATGGCTGTGTCGCGGCTTTCAACGCAGGGCAGGTAGTGCCCCAGACCGCTGATATCCAGCAAGCCCCTGATGCGTCGGTTGGCATTACACAGGACGATTTTGCCGTTAGGGGGTAGTTCCAGAAACAGGTCGTATAACACGGCCAGACCATCGCTGTTGATGGATTTCAGCTGAGTACAATCGAGAACAAAACGGGAATAACCGTCCCGGGTCAGGGCGTTCAGGCTGTTATGCAGAAAATCGGCGTTATCCGGCTGGACAATGCCATCAAGCGTGATGACCACGATGTCCTGGTACTCTTCCAGTGCTAGCTCCAATGACATCAGTCTACCTCCCTGTAATACCACAAAAACGTTGTGTACATCCTTACTATGCAGACAATGATACCGGGGAAAAGTTCGCATGACCGTTAGACCATGGTCTTTTTGACCATGGTCTAAGAAGGAGGAAGGGTAGAAAAAGGGCCGGTTCACGTCAGCGAGCCGGCCCCTTGGCACAGGGTATGTGTAATTCGGTTACTGACGGGGCTTTTTGGCCTCGCTTTCCAGTTGTATCCCGATCACGGCCAGTTTCAGCAGTTTTACCGGGCTCTTGGTGAACAGGGCATCAATCAGGCGCTGAAACAGGGTGAATTTCTTCTGGGTATAAGGGTACCAGTTTGGTTCCAGCTTATCGCTCTGCTTGTCAATCAGGATGGCCTTGGAGCGGGTGAAGGCGAGCAGGCCTTCCGCGCCCTTTGCCCGACCGAACCCGCTGCTACGCGTGCCGCCAAAAGGCAGTGCCGGATTGCCTTCCGTGAGCATGACATTATTGATGGATACGGCGCCGCAGACCAATGCGCGGGCGACCCGGTCAGCCCGGTCAAGATCCTTGCTCCAGACACTGGCAGACAGGCCAAACTCACTCTGGTTGGAGGTTTCAATGACCTCTTTTTCCGTCGAAAAACGGAATACGGGCAGCGTGGGGCCAAAGGTTTCCTCGTTGGCGAGGAGCATGTCGTCGGTCACATCCGTGATCAGGGTCGGCAGGTAGAACTTGCCCTGGTCGCCAGTCACCATGCCGCCAGTATGGATGGTGGCACCTTTGCTGCGGGCATCCTCAACATGGCGTTTGATGATATCGAGCTGAAAGTCAGCAGTAATGGCGCCAATGTCAGCATCACCCTTGTCACCCGCATTCACCACCAGTGCGTCGAATTGAGCTTTGAGTTCAGTGACAAATTCGTCATAGATGCTGTCATGCACATAGAGGCGTTCGACGGAGGTGCAGGATTGACCGGCATTGGTTAGCGCTCCCCAGACAGCACCGGCGGTGGTGCGTTTGATGTTGACGTCTTCAAAGGCAATCATCTGGTCCTTGCCGCCCAGTTCCACATCAACGGGAATCAGCATATCGGCCGCCTGCTTCAACAGCTTACGACCGGTTGCGCAGGAGCCGGTGAAGAAAATCTTGTCGGGACGTGCGGCTACCAGACGCTGTGCGGTAACACCGGTGCCATAAACCACCTTGACGCTGTTTCTGATGAGCGGAGAGGCTTCAAGAATCTCTTCCAGCAGCCCTTGCATGGGCGTTAGTTCCGACGGTTTGAAGACTACGCTGTTGCCGGCGATAAACGCACTCATCATGAACGTCATGGCAATGTGGAACGGATAGTTCCAGGGTGCAATCACCAGTACTGTTCCGAGACCCTCATGGTAAACGCGGGATTTCTTGCCCATCAGGGTGATGGGTGTGTGAACGGTTTGATCCTTCAGGATTTTCGGGGCGTTATCAATATTCCATTCCAGGTTGTCCAATACGCCGAGAATTTCGGAAACGACTGCGTCAGTCAGGGTTTTACCGGTTTCTTCACAAATGCGTGAAGCAATGCGATCACGGTTCTGTAAGACGTAATCAAGCACCTTGTGCACTTCATGGCAGCGCTCGGCCACTGTGTATTTGCGCAGATCCTGATGGGCGCTGCGACAGGCGGTAAACAGCGCATTTACCTGTTCTTCAGACGTTTCCTGCAGGTTATAGAGCGGACTTTCGGTGATGGCGTCATTGACGTTGATAGCTACGGCCTGGTTCATGGGGATTCCCTTGTTCTTTTATCGCTGTTTATTCGGTCATCGTCGATGGGGAGGTCAGGCGTCTGGCGCGCAATGAACCTGGTAATCCATCACGGTATAAACGCCGCTGTCAGGTTTGTAGACGCTGCCTTTGCCGGAATAATAAAGACTGAAAACAATGCCGCGTAATCCGAACTCCAGCAGTTTGAGCTGGCTGCCCAGAATTTTCGGAAGTCGCTCGCCATAACCCAGCAGGGTCAGAAACCCTTTAAGCAGTGGTATGGGTAGAGTGCCTAGCAGCGACAGTACCATCTTCAGATCCTTGATATCCTGCGGATGTGAAGGCGCGAGTACGGTATCGATATGGGACAGGCAACCCGTTTCAGAGAATGCCGGGAAATCACCATTGCGCGGCAGCAGGATGTCGCCAATGCGTTCAACGGCTGTCAGCTGACGCTGATTCAGAACTCGGGATGTGGCGTACGTCATACAACCTCCTGCAGTCGGGGGGCGGCAATCGATTGCGCGGTTTCCTGGGAGATGGAGCGCTCACCAAATTCGTTAAGGATAGATTCCGCTGCGCGATGGCTCTGGGCCATGATGGTCAGTGACGGGTTGATGCCCGGTGCCATGGGGTAGATGGCGCCATCAGCAATCATCAGGTTCTCAAACCCGTGGACCTGAAACTGTTCATTGACCACCGAGTTCGCAGCGTGCTGACCGATGCTGCAGCCACCCATCAGGTGAAGGGCGATCACCAGCGGGGATTCCATGACTTCCCTGGCGCCAACCGCTGCAAAAATATCCCGGATTTGCTGCAGGCCGGCTTCGGCACGCTGTTTGTCCACATCATCCAGTTTCTTGTCGATTACCAGTCGGCCATTACGGCTATTGCGTAGGGTACCCGGCACTTCATCTCGAACAGCCACTTCGATGCAGGCCATGCGACGGTATTGCTGCATAAAGTTCTGATGCTGTTCTCCGAAGCCCGACTTGAGCAGGGAAACAGCTATAGGACCGGCAAAAACATTTTCCAGCTTAAAGCCTTGTGCGCGGAAGCGGGGATCATCCGACTTGAGGGATTGGAACGCACCTTTATGGGAATCGACAATCTCATCCATCAGGGCTATAGACATGAACTGTGGATGGCAGTGGAAACCCTGTCCCAGTGCGGGCAGTTGATCACCGTAGCCGGAGCGTAGCAGGAGGTCGGTCGATCCAAGCGCGCCTGCAGCGACAATACACTTTCGCGCATACAATGTCTGGCGTTGATTTCCCTGTTGGCCGTGTACGGCAACATGACTTTTACCGTGTACTACCTGGTGCACCTGAAACTGGTCAACCAGTGTCAGTCCTTCTTTCAGGGCTTTGGGAATAAAGGAAACTGCCATGCTTTGCTTGGATTCCCTGGGGCAACCGCCCAGACAGACGATGCAGTCGTTGCGATCATTTTGGCAGTTATGCTGGCCGCGGCGGAGTGGCGCGCGTTTCAGGCCGAGTTTGTCAAAACCTTCTGCGTAAAGTTTGGCGTTGCCGTTCCAGTCGGATGCCTGAATGGTTTCCAGGGAAAGTTGCTGTTCGATGGCGCTGTAGTGGCGATCCATAGTGCCACGCTGGTAAAAATCGACACCGGACTTGTGGCGGAAATCGTCGAGGGCGATGTCGTCGAACCGATCCAGCAGGCAGTTGTTGATGATGGTGCCGCCACCGACAACCTTGCCCCGCAGTAACACCATGCCGGCGTCGCGGGTGGAATCCATGCCGCCGTTCCACATCAGGTTGGCATTGGCTTCCAGTTCATTGTCGGGCCAGGTGTCGGCCTGCCAGGATTTGCCAGCTTCAACCAGACAGACGCTGGCGCCCGCTTTACTCAGGTAATACGACAGAACACTGCCTGATGCGCCTGAGCCGATAACGATAAAGTCGTAGAATTTGCCCATGGACTGACCCTGTTTCAGGAGCTGTATTGTTTTTATGTGGTACTATGGTACTTCTTTGGTGCCTGAATAAGCAACTGTCCTATATAGCAGGGTTGTCGAACTTTTTGAATGGCAATAAAAAAGCGTCGAGAGTATCCCGACGCTTTTTTTCAATCGTTTGTTGTGAGTGGGCGCTTTAACTGGTTCTGGAAACCGCCAGACGGGCAAGTGCTTCCATCGCGTCACGGTGAGGTGAGCTTGGCAGGCTGGCGAGCATGCTGATGGCTCTGTCTGCTTCTGCGCGTGCTTTCTGCTCGGTGTATTCGAGTGCGCCGGATGCTCTTACAATCGCAAGAATTTCTTCGAGTTGATCAAGGCCACCTTTCTGAATGGCTTTGCGAATCAATGCAGCGTCTTCGGCAGAGCCTTCACGCATGGCATAGATCAGTGGCAGGGTAGGTTTGCCTTCGGCCAGGTCGTCGCCAACATTCTTGCCCATTTCGGCGCTGTCGCCGTTGTAATCGAGCAGGTCGTCGATCAACTGGAAGGCCATGCCCAGATGATTACCATAGGCTTGCAGCGCTTGTTCCGTTTTTTCGTCAGCGCCGGCCAGAATGGCTGCGGTGTGACTGGACGCTTCGAACAGCATGGCGGTCTTGCAGCGGATGACATCCATGTATTTGGCTTCAGAAATGGACGCATCACGCACATTCATCAGCTGCATGACTTCCCCTTCCGCGATGACGTTGGTGGCATCGGCCAGCACGTTCATCACCTGCAAATCGCCAATATTGACCATGCATTGAAAGGCGCGGGAATAAAGGAAATCGCCCACCAGGATGCTGGGCGCATTGCCCCACTTGGCGTTCGCGGTGGAGCGTCCGCGGCGCAAATCCGAAGAATCCACGACATCATCATGTAGCAGCGTTGCAGTGTGCAGAAACTCAATAATGGTCGCGAGTTCCACGTGGCGCTCACCGTTATAACCGCAGGCACGGGCAGCCAACAGAACCAGGAGCGGACGCAAACGCTTGCCACCGGCCTCGATAATGTAGTGTCCGATCTTCTCAACCAGCGGTACATCTGACTGCAGTTGCTGGAGGATGCAGGCATTAACGGCCGTGAAGTCGTCTTTGACCGTATCGTAGATGGTGCTGACTGCAGGGTTTTGAGTCATTGAGGCGGGCGCTTATAACTAAAGGTAAATTCCCGCGAATCCTATGGGGTGGCGGGTAGCCTGTCAAGCAAAGGCGGAGAGATTGGGGAAGATCAGGCTTGTGCACTTATTGGACATTCCTTACAATGGCCGCCCCAATCTGGAGATCCCGCCCGTTGCTACTTTGTTATGGTGTGCCGGTTTACCGGAAAGCATCATGCAGCACAGGCACAGGAAACAGTGTTGGTTAACAGAAAATTCCATCCGTCCGGGTGGATGCCTTTAACAAAAAGGCCCAGGATTTTCGGAGACTAAAATGTACGCAGTTATCAAAACTGGTGGCAAGCAGTACCGTGTTGCTGAAGGCGACACACTGAAGATCGAGAAGCTCGATATTGCCACAGGTGAAACCGTTGAATTTGACCAGGTGCTGATGATCGGCAACGGCGACGACGTAAAACTCGGCGCACCCGTTGTTGAAGGCGCTAAAGTAGCCGCTGAAGTGGTTGCTCAGGGCCGTGGCAAGAAAGTCATGATCATCAAGTTCCACCGCCGGAAGCACCATCGCAAGCAGATGGGTCACCGTCAGTGGTTCACCGAAGTGAAGATCACCGGTATCAGCGGCTAATATCAGGAGATTGATCAATGGCACATAAAAAGGCAGGCGGTAGTACTCGTAACGGCCGCGACTCGGAAAGTAAACGCCTTGGTGTGAAGCGCTTTGGTGGTCAGGCCGTTGCTGCGGGTAACATCCTGGTACGTCAGCGCGGCACCCGTTTCCACGCCGGTGAAAACGTAGGTGTTGGCAAGGATCACACTCTGTTTGCTAAGGCAGACGGCAAGGTGGTCTTCGAGGTGAAAGGTCCCAAGAATCGCAAGTACGTGCGAATCGAAGCGGCCTGATCCCGTTGTGAGATAAGCCGTGAGGATTGCGGTGTTTTCACACAGGTGAAGTCAGCGCGTTTTCATGGTTGAAAAGCCCCGCCTACGGTCGGGGCTTTTCTTTTATGTCCGGGTGGTTCGGACCGTTGGGGAAAACGGGGCGCGGATGGCCCGGCAGGTGGAGAGAGAGTTATGAAGTTTGTCGATGAAGCACCGGTCTTCGTGGAAGCGGGCAAAGGCGGCAATGGGTGTGTGAGCTTCCGCCGGGAAAAGTTTATCCCCAAGGGCGGTCCTGACGGCGGCAATGGCGGCAAGGGCGGTCACGTTTATGTCGTGGCGGATAATGACCTGAATACCCTGGTGGATTACCGCTACCAGCGTAAATTCAAGGCGGAAAACGGTGAGCAGGGCCGTGGTAGCAACTGTACCGGCAAGCAGGGTGAAGACCTGGTGCTGAAGGTGCCAGTGGGTACCACTGTCATTGATGAAGATATCGAAGAGGTCATCTGCGACCTGACCCATGCCGGCCAGAAATTCATGGTGGCCAAGGGCGGTCATAATGGCATTGGTAATAGCTGCTTTAAATCCAGTACCAACCGTGCGCCGCGCGAGTCCACGCCGGGTAAGCCGGGTGAAGCGCGTAACATTCGTCTGGAATTGAAGGTGATTGCGGACGTCGGTCTGCTGGGTATGCCGAATGCGGGTAAGTCGACCTTTATCCGTTCCGTATCTCATGCCAAACCGAAAGTGGCGGATTATCCCTTTACGACTCTGGTACCCAACCTGGGCGTGGTAAGCGTCAAGCAACACCAGAGTTTTGTGATTGCGGATATCCCCGGGTTGATCGAAGGCGCGGCGGAAGGTGCCGGTCTGGGTATTCGCTTCCTGAAGCATCTGTCCCGTTGCCGGATTCTGCTGCACCTGGTGGATGTGGCGCCGTTTGATGAGTCTGATCCGGTAGAATCGGCGAAAGCCATTATTCATGAGCTGGAAAGCTTCAGTCCTGCCGTGGCGCAACGCGACCGCTGGCTGGTGCTGAACAAGGTTGACCTGTTGCCAGAGTCCGAGCGTGATGCGATCTGCGATCGTATCGTCAGCGAGATGGGCTGGGAAGGGCCGGTATACCGGACTGCTGCGATCAGCGGACAAGGTACCGAACGTCTCTGTCAGGACATCATGCGTTTCATTGAAGAGAAAAACCTGCAGGAAGCGGAAGACGAAACCTTCGCCCAGGCGGAAGCCGAGCACCGTGCCCGCATGGAAGAGGAAGGCCGTATTCGGATTCACGAGCAGGCTGAACAGCGTCGACTCAAGCGTCGGGCGATGAAAGAAGCGCAGCTGGATGAAGACGACGATGACGGCGAGGTAGAAGTCATTTACGCCCCTTAAGTCTTAGGAGCAAGGAACTAATGTCGAACCGGGAGATGCTGGCCGACACCCGTCGCTGGGTGGTCAAGATTGGCAGCGCATTGCTGACCAATGACGGCCGTGGCCTGAATGCTGAGGGTATTTCCCATTGGGTGGCCCAGATGGCGGCGTTGCGTCGCCATGGCGTGGAAGTGGTGTTAGTGTCGTCCGGTGCGGTGGCAGCGGGTATGTCGCGGCTGGGTTGGAAAGAGCGACCGGCTGCGATGCATGAGTTGCAGGTCGCTGCAGCCGTGGGGCAGATGGAGCTGGCGCAGACCTGGCAGTCGGCGTTTGAAAAGCATGGGATTCAAACCGCACAGGTTCTGCTAACCCATGCTGACCTGTCCAACCGGCAGCGTTATCTGAATGCTCGTAGTGCGTTGGTGACAATGCTGGATCTAGGGGTCATTCCGGTCATCAATGAAAACGATACCGTGGTGACCGATGAGATCCGGTTCGGTGATAACGATACCCTGGGTGCGTTGGTTGCTAACCTGGTGGAAGCGGATGTGCTGACCTTGCTGACGGATCAGAAGGGGATGTTTACGGCAGATCCGCGTACGGATCCTGACGCTGAGTTGATTGATGAAGCCTATGCCTCGGATCGAAAGCTGGATGCCCTAGCGGGGTCTGGTGGCGGCAAGCTGGGTCGTGGTGGTATGGCTACCAAGTTGCGTGCGGCAAGACTGGCGGCCCGCTCAGGTGCGAAAACCGTGATTGTCGGCGGCAGAATCGAGAATGTGCTGGAGCGTCTCTATGGCAGCGAGTCGCTGGGAACCCTGATGTTGCCGGACCATGCGCCGGAAGCGGCACGTAAGCGCTGGCTGGCTGGCCAGCTGCGGGTTCAGGGGCGTCTGGTCATTGATGCCGGGGCGATTAGAGCTCTGCGAGATTCGGGGCGGAGTTTGTTACCGGTCGGTGTGCGTTCTGTTGAAGGCCAATTCCAGCGTGGTGAGATGGTGGCCTGTGTGGATGAATCAGGTAATGAAGTTGCCCGTGGTCTGGTTAATTATGGCAGCGAAGATGCCGTTAAGCTGGCTGGTCATCCGTCACACCAGATTGCCTCGATACTGGGATATATTGATGAGCCGGAGTTGTTGCACCGGGATAACCTGGTGTTGGTCTGAGTCGATCCAGGTCATTGTGCAGATAAAGAAAAAGCCGGCGATTGCCGGCTTTTCTATGAACGGGTATCGGATCAGGCAGTCGCCAGAGCCTTAACCTTGTCGTTCAGACGGCTCTTATGACGAGCAGCCTTGTTCTTGTGGATGATGCCCTTGTCGGCCATGCGGTCGATAACCGGAACAGCAGCGGCGTAAGCGGCCTTGGCGGCTTCTGCATCCTTGCTTTCAACGGCTGCAATCACTTTCTTGATGGATGTGCGAACCATGGAACGCAGGCTTGCATTGTGCTTGCGGCTCTGTTCGGCCTGACGGGCGCGTTTCTTGGCAGAAGGAGAGTTAGCCAACTTTAAGTGCTCCTGAAACTTCGGACTGTATTTTCAAACGCGGAACTATGAAGGCAGAGCCAGTTATTGTCAACAGGGATTTCTCGGTGCCGCGCCGTGCGTGGCCTGCCTTCGCGCGCCATGCGTACTTTTTTCACTGGTCGCTGGTGGCCGTGATTGGGTACACTCAGGGAAAACTCTGCTAATGCACCGTATTCATGTCATCACCCATTGAAGATCCAGGTTCCGGCAAGCCGGAACGGGGGCTGTTGCGCTCCAGTGTTACCGTTGGCTTTATGACCCTGCTGTCCCGCGTGTTGGGGCTGGCCCGTGATGTGGTCATCGCCGTTTATTTCGGTTCCAAGGCGGAAGCCGATGCGTTTTTTGTCGCATTCAAAATTCCGAATTTCCTCCGTCGTTTATTTGCGGAAGGGGCTTTTTCCCAGGCGTTTGTGCCGGTGTTGTCGGAATACCGCACCAAGCGACCTAAGGAGCAGGTGCAGGCACTGGTGAACCATGTGGCAGGTACGCTCGGCTTGACGCTGGTTGGGGTGACCTCTCTGTGTATGCTTGCCTCACCGTTACTGATCATGGTGTTTGCGCCGGGTTTCTATCAGGATACAGCCAAGATGGAACTGGCCGGCAGTATGCTGCGTATTACCTTTCCGTATTTGCTGCTGGTTTCTCTGACAGCGTTTGCCGGTTCGATTCTCAACAGCTATGGACGCTTTGCAGTACCGGCGTTCACACCAGTACTGCTTAATGCCAGTTTGATTGGCGCCACCATCGTGATGAGTCCCTGGTTTGAACAACCGGTCATGGCGCTGGCCTGGGGCGTGGTGATTGCCGGTATTTCCCAGTTGCTGCTGCAGATCCCCTTCCTCTGGCGGATTGATATGCTGCCGACCCCGAAATGGGGCTGGCAGGATGACGGTGTACGCCGCATTTTGACCCTGATGATCCCGGCGCTGTTCAGTGTGTCTGTCAGCCAGATCAACCTGCTGCTGGATACGGTGCTGGCATCCTTCCTGCAAACCGGCAGTGTGTCCTGGCTGTATTATTCTGATCGCCTGTCTGAATTGCCCTTGGGTATTTTTGGTATCGCCATTGCCACGGTGATTTTGCCAAGCCTGTCCCGTAACCATGCCAAGGAGTCTCCGGAAGCGTTTTCAGCGACATTGGACTGGGCGCTGCGTATGGTGCTGCTCATCGGTATTCCTGCCGGTGTTGCTTTGTTTATTCTGGCGGAGCCGTTGATAGCAACGCTGTTCCATCATGGGCAAATGACCGGACGTGATGTCATGATGTCCGCCATGAGCCTGCGCGCCTATGCGTTTGGTTTGACGGCGTTTATGTTGATCAAGGTGTTGGCGCCCGGTTATTTCGCTCGTCAGGATACCAAGACGCCAGTGAAAATCGGTGTCACAGCTATGGTGGCCAATATGGTGTTTAACCTGATTCTGGTTTGGCCGTTAGATCATGTCGGGTTGGCGCTGGCGACGTCCATGTCGGCCTTGTTGAATGCGGGTTTACTGTTCACCGGTTTGCGAAAAGCAGGCGTATTCAAGCCGGCTGCGGGTTGGTCGGTTTATGGATTCCGCCTGATTATGGCGAATGTCGCCATGGGGGCCGTGCTGGTGTGGCTATGTGCAGCCCCTGAACAATGGCTGGATTGGGGCTTGTGGGCGCGTGTTGAGAATATGGTGATTCTCGTAGTCAGCGGTGTGCTGGTTTACGCCATCGGACTACTGATGATGGGTGTGCGTATTCGTCATTTCAGGCATTAATGAAAAGGGCTTTGTTTCGGAAAAGCCCTTCAGCTAAATAAATTATTGATTGAAATGCCTGTGATGGAAGTCCAGGTGTTCCTCTATAAATGAGGCGATGAAGTAATAGCTGTGATCATAACCCTGCTGGTAACGGATTTCGGCAGGGTACTGTTTTCTCTTGCAGGCTGAGATTAGGTTCTCAGTCAGTAACTGCTGTTCGAGAAAGTTGTCTTCAGAGCCTTGGTCGATGAGTACCGGTAATTGGCTCGCTCCTGATGTAATCAGTTCTGTTGTGTCCCAGGTTTTCCAGTATTCCCTGTCATCGCCCAGGTAGTGGCTGAAAGCTTTTTCGCCCCAGGGGCACTGTGTCGGATTGACGATGGGGGCAAAGGCGGTTGCTGAGACATATCTGTCCGGGTTCTTCAGGGCTATCATCAAGGCGCCATGGCCACCCATGGAGTGACCTGAGATTGCGCGCTGTTCCGTTACTGGGAATGTTTGCTCGATCAGTTCCGGCAATTCTTTCGTGATGTAGTCATACATCTGGTAATGGCGGTTCCAGGGCGCCTGAGTGGCATTGATGTAAAACCCTGCGCCGAGACCCAGATCATAAGCCTGGTCTTCAGCATCGGGCACGCCTTCGCCACGGGGGCTGGTATCCGGGATCACCAGCGCCAGACCGAGTTTGGCAGCAATCCGCTGGGCGCCAGCCTTGGTAGAAAAGTTTTCATCGGTACAGGTCAGGCCTGATAACCAATAAACGACAGGCACCTTTTCACCGCCGTTGGTCTGGGGAGGCAGGTAGACAGAAAAGGTCATTGGACAGTGCAGGGTTTTGGATGCATGGCGATACTGTTTCTGCCATCCCTCGAAGGCGCGGCAGCTTGTGAGTAATTCGCGTGGTTCCGGCATGGGGGTCACCTGTGCCGGGATGCATAACATCCCGGCTCTTTCGGTTTATTGATCGAAATGAATTACGCTGCGGATGGACTTGCCTTCGTGCATCAGATCGAAGGCGGTGTTGATATCGTCCAGTCCCATGGTGTGGGTAATGAACGTATCCAGTTCGAACTCGCCATCCATATAACGCTGTACGTAATCCGGTAGTTCAGAGCGCCCTTTAACACCACCGAAGGCAGAGCCTTTCCAGACCCGACCGGTGACCAGCTGGAACGGACGAGTGGAAATCTCTTCGCCGGCGCCAGCCACACCGATAATGACTGATTCGCCCCAGCCCTTATGGCAGCATTCAAGCGCGGAGCGCATCAGGTGGACATTGCCGACACATTCAAAGGAATAGTCCACACCGCCATCAGTCATTTCGACGATAACCTCCTGAATCGGCTTGTCGTAATCCTTGGGGTTTACGACGTCGGTAGCGCCCAGCTGTCGTGCAATCTCAAACTTGCCTTCATTGATATCAATGGCAATGATCCGTCCGGCTTTTGCCATGGTGGCACCAATGATGGCGGACAGGCCGATTCCCCCCAGTCCGAAGATGGCAACGGTATCGCCTTCCTGAACCTTGGCCGTATTCATAACCGCACCCATACCGGTCGTGACACCGCAACCCAGCAGGCAGACTTTCTCCAGCGGGGCATCTTTACGGATTTTTGCCAGTGCGATTTCCGGCACTACGGTGTACTCGGAAAATGTTGATGTACCCATGTAGTGGTAGATGGGTTTGCCGTCTTTATAGAAGCGGGTCGTGCCATCGGGCATCAGGCCTTTACCCTGGGTGGCGCGTATGGCCTGGCAAAGATTGGTCTTGCCGGATTTGCAGAATTTGCATTCGCCGCATTCAGGGGTGTACAGGGGAATAACGTGATCGCCGACGGTCAGGCCGGTAACGCCTTCGCCAACCGCTTCAACGACGCCGCCGCCTTCGTGGCCAAGAATGGCGGGAAAAACGCCTTCCGGGTCGCTGCCTGAGAGCGTGTAGGCATCCGTATGGCAAACACCGGATGCGACAATACGCACCAGCACTTCGCCTTTTTGTGGTGGCATCAAATCGACTTCTTCGATTTTCAGTGGTTCTCCGGGGCCCCAGGCAACGGCGGCGCGTGTCTTGATCATTTCCATTCTGTCATACCCTGTTTGTGAGGTGGGTCGGTCGTGTTGATGCACGTATTGTATTTGTTTCTGATGAAACAATAATTGTCGTTTCAGGTAAATCACTATTACCAGGTGGTAACAATGGAGCGCTGGCAGGGCGTGACAGAATTTGTCGCAGTGGCGGATGCAGGTAGTTTTACGGGCGCTGCCAAGCAGCTGGATGTGTCGGTGGCGCATATCAGCCGCAAGGTGAATGCGCTGGAGAAGCGGCTGGGCGCCAAGCTGTTCTATCGATCCACCCGGAAGGTGACACTGACGGAATCCGGCAACCTGTACTTTCAGCATTGCCGACAGTTGCTGGTGGGGCTGGAGGAGGCTGACAGGGCCGTGGCGGATCTCAACGGTGAACCGCGCGGCTTGCTGAAAATGACGGCGCCGGTTTTCTATGGTGAGCATTTCGTTGCGCCGCTGGTGAACCGGTTTCTCTGTGATCACCCGGAACTGCGGCTGGAGTTTACCCTGACCAATGAAAAGCTGGAGCTGATCAGCCAGGGCTATGACCTCGCCATTCGGCTGGGAAAGTTGGAAGACAGCTCCCTGGTTGCCAGAAAAATAGGTCGTCGTACCCAGTATGTCTGTGGTTCACCCGATTATTTTCATCGTTATGGACAACCGCATACGCTTGCTGAACTCAGTCAGCATCACTGTTTGCATGGTTCTGTGGATGTCTGGCGCTTTCTGGAAAATGGTCAGGAGAAATATTTCCGGGTGCATGGGCAGTGGCGCTGTAATAGTGGCCTCGCGCTAAAAGATGCCGCTTTGCGCGGATTGGGGCTTGTCCAGTTGCCTGATTATTATGTTGAGAAACATTTGAAGCGGGGTGAGTTAGTGTCTGTGCTGGATCAATACCGGTTACCTGATGATGGTATCTGGGCGGTGTATCCCCAGAATCGCCATCTGTCGCCAAAAGTCAGATTACTGGTGGAATTCTTTCTACTTTCTTTTTCCTGACATTGGCGCTTTTATTTTCTCTGCGTCTCGAATATCTTTTTCAATAGAATTGCGAACGGCTTCAGGAATTCGAGCACCTTGACCTTCCAGTCGAGCGATAAGTGTTCTGATTGTATCTATTGCTGCAGGGATCTCTGCTATTCCTTCAGGATTTCGTTTAGCATTCTTCCAAAGGTTGTGCAGCACTGTATGCATCTCTGCGAGTGGTGTTGAATTTTGTATATACACAGCATCGCTAAAGTCTGTGGAAATCTGGCTGGATAATTCTTTTGGGATATCTATATTCATATTGTTGAGCTTTCGCATGAGGTCTCTGATTGTCTTTACCGTTGTCCGGATGTTATCTATTTCTGGATTTGTTTTATTGCACAATTCCTGCAGTTCTCTTTGTTTGTCTTCTAAAGAGCAAACAATGGTTGTTGTTTCATCAAGCCCTGACAAGACTGCTTCAATCTTGTTTTTCAGGTCGGGCGGAATTTCTGTATTGGTTGCTTTCATTGTGTGCATGAGTTCACTAATGTTGTTTGCTATCTGAGTGATTTCTGTTGTTTGATGTGGCTTGGCTTTTTCACGCAGGTCGCGCAGTTTTGTTTGCATATCTGTGAGTAGTGCGATGTTTCTGGTTTTCTCAGAAGTTTGTGAAACTTCTTCAAGCTGCTTGTTTAATGTTTCTGGTATTTTTTCACCTTTTTCAGCAAGTTGTTGGGTTAACGCATGGATATCGTTTACTGTTTCAGTGATTGTTGTTTCTGATGGCATGATGTTACCCATGCACAGGCTATTTAGTATGTTTTGCTTCTCTCTGATTTTTGTCAGTAGGGCTTCTGCAGATTGGGGAACTTCTGGTTCTTTTGAAATGTCTGACCTCAATTGTTTCGTTTGTTTTTCGGTTTCATATTTTGGCTTTTGAGAGGGGTGCTGTGGTTTTTTTGCTCCGGTTTTTATTGCCAGTGATTTTTTCTTGGGTGCTATTGTTGAGGAGCTCTTTTTTATTGTTGTATCTTTTTTCTTTAAAGTTTTTAGCGTGTCGAAGTCTATATGATGAGCGCTACCCCTTTGAAGTCCGCCACGATTTTCAAGTAGAAAATCAACTGTCATGTTTCCTGCTACTGGGGGCGTACTAGGTAGATTGAGTTTTCCCCGTGTTTCTTTGGGTAGCATTTGCCGTGTTTTTGGTTCTCTGTTGAATTGCTGAACTAATAAAGTATTGATTTCCTGCTCAGTGAGGTTTTCAAAAAGGTCGGGTGAGGTGAACTTTTTTGGTTTTCTATCTGAAGTGCATATGGCGATAAGGTGCATATCTCTATCGCTGTGGTGTCTTCTTTGATAATTTAAGTGGTTTCTGAATATTACGATGTCACCTTTTTTTATTCTTTGGCTTGTGCTCGCTTTTAAGATGGTATTAAGAGGGTTTTCATTTTGTTTTTTGGGGGATACTAGTCGAAAAGTGCTTTTCGAATCCAATCCCTGTGTGTATAGAACATTAAAAACTCGAGGTGTTAAATAGTCATGAGCTGCCTGAAAGAGAGCAAGCATTAATGCCTGATAATTGTTAATGAAATTAAATTCCATCTTGAAGCTTAAGAGGGCTTTTGAGGGTTCTGTATTTGGAGTGATTGTGTAATCAAAGTCGTTATCATGGATGATGTCCCCAAATGTATTGACCATGAAGTGTTTTTTTGCTGCTCTATTTTGAGGAGGGTGTCCGTAGTGCCAAGAGCCACTATTAACGAGTGCTTTACGCCGTATCTCAAACATTGCTTTAGCTTTAGATGGTGTCTTCTCTGCTAAACTCAAAAAGTCGTAAAGTTTTTCAGGATTCCACGAGCCTTGATCAATAATCTCAAGTACTTTTTTCTGTGTCTCAGGGTTGTCAGGGTTGTCAAGATAAGCCTGGGTTATGCGGTCTTGTTGTTTACAGACTAATCGCCTGTCTTCGACACATTTCAGGACATAATCAGTAAAACCATCTCGGGTCATGGCTTCAAACATTGTGCTGTCAGCTTCCGCTAAGGGCGTGGATGGCGTTTCAGGATGCCCTGTTTTTGCACTCGAATCCGTTGAGGTGTCTGGCTCGATTGGTTGGTCGATTGAACGCGTTTGGGGTGAATCAGATCTTGTTGATGAGGCTTTATCTGGTAGTTCTCTGTACCCTATTGACTCGCTTGCATCTGGTGTTATGGGAGCAGGTTCTTGCTGTTGCTGAATGCCTTGTTGTGATGCTTTTGGCTTCTCTCTTATTTGGCTGCCTTTGGGAGGCTCCATAGCGCTTGGCGATGTTGGCTCTTTCGTTTTGGAAGTACGTTGGCGCTTTGCCATTTGTTTGGCTTTGAAATCTGCAAGTTGGTCGAAATCGAAATAAGCCGGAGTATTACGCTGTAGCCCTCCTCCATCGTCTGCCAATTGTTCGAGCGACACTCTTGATATGGGTTTGTAGCCGGGTTTTGGAGTAAGTTTAGGGTTGAACTTTGCCCAATCTTCCTGGGTCATTATTAGATTTGTTATTGGCTTTCTATTGTATAGCTTTACAACTTCTGTGTTGACTTCCCTCTGGTTGTATCCTGAAAAGCGTCCGGGTGCGGTATATCTGGCTTGTTCTCTATCGGATATGCAAATCAATAGCATAGAAAATTCTTGCTTGCTTGAGTGTCTGTTAAAGAAATCGCTATGGTTTGATACGTACAATACATAACCACATTTTGGAGGGGCAGCTTTGTTTTCTGTGAGTAGGTAACCTGTAATCAAAGCCCCGCAATCATACATTCGAGAGACTGAGCCAACAAAAAAATTAGGGATAACATCCATTGTCGGGCTGATTGTGTCCTTGAAGAGATTGTCAAAAACAGGTGCGGTAAGATAGTCGAGCATTGCTTGATATAAAGCAAGAAGTGTTGCGCTACTACTATCAATGATATTGAAGTTCGTAAAGAAGCTTCTCAGTGCTGTTGATGGTTGAATGCCTGGTTGAAGGTGAAACTCAATGAATCCGTCAGGTATACGAACAGATTTATTGATCATAAAGGTGCTTTTAGAATCGGGGTTGTACGGTGCGTGACCCAGGTAAAATGCATTGATAGTGATAAGCCAGTTTAGTCTTGAGCGAAAAACATTGTTCTGCCCGGGCGTTTTTTCTGCCGCTTCTGTTAATAGCTCATAAAGATTAGTGCTAATCCATGAACCTTCAAAAATAACCTGCTTTGCTTGATGGAATGCGGATATGTTTTTGGGGTCGCGAATATAGGCCCTGAGAAAGTTTTCCTTTTTTTCATACATGGCGTGAAGTCCATCAGCGCACCGTGCCAGGTGATAACAAAACTCTTCTGAATTCGTAATACGCAAAACCGCCTCTGGCGTATCTAACCACGGGAACGGAAATATGCTCTGACGTTGTTCAGGTATGACATGCTCAAACGCTTCAGTTGCTAATGCGGATGCTCCAGGCATTTTTTCTGGTTCTTTGGTTGTGAGAGGTTTGCGTGAGCCAGGTTCTGGCAAGGGTTTGGTCTTGGGTCTGACATCTGGTGCCTGTGAGGGTAAAGAGTGATCCGTTGTTTCTGATAATGGCGCGGGTACGACTATCGCTGCCTGGCTTGCTGGTGAAGTTTTCTTTTCTGTTGCTGGCGAGGATGGCTCATCTGACAAGGGCTCGGTTACCTCTGACTCTTGCGGAAGTGCTGCCTCAGTGCTGCTCACTGTTAATGCTGCCTTGTCTTCACCCAGCTCCTTAGCTTCTGACATCAATGCCAATACTTCTTGAGCTTGGTCTGAAACCAGGCGTGCTTTTTCGTATAATAGCAAAATGTTCTGGACAGCCGTTTCCTGTTCTTGCACATAGTTTTTCAATTCTGTTTGGGCACGGCTTTCTGGCTCTACGGTGACAGCGGTAACATTTTCCCAATTACATTCAGACCATATCTCATTTAATGTATGTAGAATACTGCAACAGTGAGCCTTTCTTTCACGCTCTTCTGGAGAATCACTTGAGGCGATTATTTTTGACAGAACCTCATCATATCTTTCTTTCAGCATTTCATTTGTAGCACTATCCTCAATCTCCAGGCATTGGCATGTGATACGTTTTGTTAAGGGCAAAATCCGATGTTGAACGGCGGAGTCTAAAGAATAGGAGTGTAATTGATGCACATTATTAATGTTAACGCAGTCGATTAGAACATCGCTTGCATGTTTTGCAAGTATCTGTGATGTTCCTCTTTTTAAGGTGTCAGTAAAAGAATAGGTGATGTGCTCAAAAGGCTTGGTGTTTTCTTTATCCAGCATGGTGGCCAGATTAAGAATGTCGCTAAATTTTATGTTTTCATCTGATATAGTGCGTTTGTACAACCCTATTCTATAAACGCATCGAAGATTATTTCTTAATATTTCTCCTGTGGCCCTTCTTCTCAGGCTGGCTAATTTACTGCTGTCTTCTTTCAGTAGGCATAAAGTGTGACCAAAAATCCATACGTTATTGTCTGGCTTCAGGACAACTGATTTTTCAAAATCCTGTATGCCGAGGATGTCGAATTTTAGACCGTGTGTGTTGAACTTTTGGGTTTCCATGGATAAATACTGTTACTGCATAAGCGTTTTTTATGTTTAAAGTAAACGCGGTTGAATAGTTAAGTGCATCACCTTGGATTCTGCTGGGTTGCATAGGTTCAAGTATGGTATTTAAGTTTTTCTATTTGTTAGTCAAAAAAATACAGCTTGTTAGTCTGGCGTTGGAATGTGATGGTTCTTTTCATGTATCATCGCCATCTAAACTATGCATTTATTGCATGAGTCTAATTCAGGCGGTTCAGCTGAATGGATGCCTTGAGGTGTAGTAATGGTAATTTCAGGTATCTCTCCAGACTATTTCACTTTGCCGTAAGCGCCACTGACCTTTATCATAACCCGGCTTTATAACGCTTCACGAACAGGGTCGGACTACTTTTCAATGCAGTTGATACGGGGCTTTCAGAACATTCAGCCACTGCCGCAAGGCTGTGTCGCGACCATCGGCAATTTTGACGGGATTCACCTGGGGCATCAGGATATCCTGGCCCAGGTCAGGGAGAAGGCGTCTGCGCTGAACCTGCCAGCCTGTGTGGTGCTTTTTGAGCCACAGCCCAGGGAGTTTTTTACCGGGGATAAAGCACCTGCCCGGGTTTATACCTTGCGCGACAAGCTTGACGTGCTGGCCGCTGAAGGTGTCGATACCGTTTTGTGCCTGCCTTTTAATGAAGCCTTTCGATCCCTGACGGCGGATGAATTTATTCAGAAAGTTCTGGTCGATATTCTTGCCGTCCGTCACCTGGTGGTGGGTGATGATTTCCGCTTTGGTTGTGATCGTGCCGGTAACTTTTCCCGGTTGGAAGCGGCTGGTCAGACATATGGGTTCACTGTTGATCATACCCGAACCGTTATGCTGGATAACGAACGTGTCAGCAGTACGCGTATCCGTCAGGCGTTAGTGGCGAGTGACTTTGCTGACGTCAACACGCTGCTGGGACGTACCTGGCTGATTTCCGGTAAAGTCAGCCACGGCCAGCGCCTGGGGCGTTCCATGGGCGTGCCGACCGCCAATATTGTACTCAAGCGCAAGTCGCTGCCGGTTCGAGGCGTCTTTGCCGTCAGGGTGTATGGCCTGGATCAGGTGTACAACGGCGTGGCCAATGTTGGCACCCGACCAACCGTTGCGGGACAGGGCGCCCGACTGGAGGTACACTTGCTCGATTATCAGGGTGATCTCTATGGTCGGCGGATTCAGGTGGAATTTCTTCATAAAATCCGCGATGAGCAGTCCTTCCCGTCCATCGCCGACCTGAAAGCGGCGATCGCAGATGATATAGTTCGGGCTCGGGCGCTTTTGAACGGCTGACAGCCAATCGCCCCAAGTAATACATTCTCGGGAACCTTGCCTGAATGTGAGGTTCCACAATGACGGGGATTGTACTTTTTATGGTGCAATCCCCATTGCTGTTTTTGAACGGCTGCATTCCGCTTAATGTGAACACGGACTCTGTTGCAGTCAGAGCGTGCCGGAGTCCTGTACCGGACTGCCTGTGACCGATGTGATGATGTCAATGCTGGTAGATAACAGATGAGTGACTATAAACAGACGTTAAACCTGCCCCAAACCGGCTTTCCCATGAAAGCCAACCTGCCGCAGCGCGAGCCGCAGATGCTCAAGCGCTGGTACGACATGGATCTGTACGGTGAGATCCGCAAGGCATCTGCCGGCCGGGACAAGTTTATTCTGCACGACGGCCCTCCGTATGCGAACGGCGACATTCACATTGGTCACGCGGTTAACAAGATTCTCAAGGACATCATCGTCAAGTCCCGTACCATGAGCGGTTATGACGCGCCTTATGTCCCGGGCTGGGACTGTCATGGTCTGCCGATTGAGCACAAGGTTGAGCAGAAGGTCGGCAAGGCGGGCGTGAAGGTGGACGTCAAGACCTTCCGCAAGAAGTGCCGTGAGTACGCGGCCAAGCAGGTCAACGGCCAGCGTGAGGATTTCAAACGTCTGGGCGTACTGGGCGAGTGGGACAATCCCTACCTGACCATGGACTACCGGTTCGAAGCGGACATCATCCGTGCCCTGGGCAAGGTGGCGGAGAACGGCCATCTGCACAAAGGTTACAAGCCGGTCTACTGGAGTGTAGTAGGCGCATCCGCACTGGCGGAAGCGGAAGTGGAATACCAGGACAAGACGTCCCTGGCTATTGATGTCCGTTATTCTGTCAGCAATGAAGCTGATTTCCTGACCGCGTTTGGTGGCGACAAGGGTGAAGGCACGATCTCTGTTGTGATCTGGACCACCACACCCTGGACATTGCCTTCCAGCCAGGCAGTTACCCTGGGCGCCGAGCTGGATTATGCGCTGGTTCAGTGTGATGCCGGACAGGGCGCTGAGCGTCTGATCGTTGCACAAGGACTGCTTGAGTCCATCATGCAGCGCTATAGCGTGGAAGATTACACCGTACTGGCAACCACTACCGGCCAGACGCTGGAAAACCTGACCGTTAACCACCCGTTCTATGACAAACAATTGCCGATCCTGCTGGGTGATCACGTCACGCTTGATGCCGGTACCGGCTGTGTTCATACCGCGCCAGACCACGGTGTTGACGACTTTAACGTAGGCCGCAAGTATGGCCTGGGCACCCTGAACTACGTTGACGACAACGGTAACTTCCGCAGTAATGTTGAGCTGTTTGCCGGTGAGCACGTCTACAAGGTCGATCGTCACGTAGTAGAAGTGCTGATGGAAAAAGGCCGTCTGCTGCACGAGAAATCCTTCCAGCACAGCTATCCACACTGCTGGCGGACCAAGACACCGCTGATCTTCCGGGCGACACCGCAATGGTTTGTCAGCATGACCAAGAATGGTTTGCTGGAGCGTGCCAAAAAAGCCATCAAGGATGTTAACTTCACACCGGAATGGGGCCGCAACCGTATGGAAGCGATGCTGGAAGGCAGCCCGGACTGGTGTATCTCCCGTCAGCGGACCTGGGGTGTGCCAATTGCCCTGTTCATCCATAAAGAAACCGAAGAACTGCATCCGGATACGCCGGCGCTGATCGAACAGGTGGCTCTGCGGGTTGAGAAAGAGGGGATGGACGCCTGGTTCGACCTGGAGCCCTCTGATTTGCTCTCCGAAGAAGATGCTGAAAACTACGTCAAAGTGACTGATACGCTGGATGTCTGGTTCGATTCCGGTGTGACACACATGGCTGTATTGGATGCGCGGGATTACCTACAGTTCCCGGCGGATCTCTATCTGGAAGGTTCTGACCAGCATCGTGGCTGGTTCCAGTCTTCACTGAAGACCGGTATTGCTATCAAGAATGTACCGCCTTACAAAACCCTGCTGACACACGGTTTCACGGTGGATGGTCAGGGACGCAAGATGTCCAAGTCTATTGGTAACGTCATTGCACCTCAGTCGGTCATGAATACGCTGGGCGCTGATGTACTGCGTCTGTGGGTTGCCGCGACCGACTACAGCGCCGAGATGACCGTTTCTGACGAGATTCTCAAGCGGAGCTCTGATACCTATCGCCGTATCCGGAATACCGCTCGCTTCCTGCTGTCCAACCTGAACGGCTTTGATCCGGCAACCGATTGCGTGCCTGCATCCGAGATGCTGCCGCTCGATAGCTGGGCCGTTGATCGCGCCCTGCAGTTGCAACAGGAGATCGTCAGCAGCTACCAGAAGTACAACTTCCTGAATGTTTACCAGAAGGTGCAGAACTTCTGTGCGCTGGATCTGGGCAGTTTCTATCTGGATATCATCAAGGATCGCCAGTACACCACCCAGGCGAACAGCCTGGCGCGTCGCAGCTGCCAGACCGCGATGTATCACATCGTTGAGGCGCTGGCACGCTGGATCGCGCCGATCCTGAGCTTCACTGCCGATGAAATCTGGCAGCAGCTGCCGGGTGAGCGCAGTGCATCCATTCATACCGAAACCTGGTATGAAGGCTTGCACGCGCTGGAGCATCCGACCATGGATCGTGAATTCTGGCAGCGGATCATGACGGCGAAAACCGCAGTCAACAAAGCCCTGGAAGAAGCACGTAATGCCGGCGTAATCGGCAGTGGTCTGGAAGCCGAAGTGACCTTGTTTGCTGATGAAGCGCTGATGAAGGATCTGGCTGCGCTGAGTGATGAATTGCGCTTCGTGCTGATCACCTCCCGCGCTGACCTTAAGCCGCTGGCAGACGCAACCGATGCTTATGCAACGGAACTTGAATGTCTCAAGGTGGCGGTTAAGGCTTCCACTTTTGAGAAGTGTGTCCGTTGCTGGCATCGTCGCGAAGATGTGGGTACCAGTGAAGCACATCCTGAGCTGTGTGGCCGTTGTATCGAGAATGTTGAGGGTGAAGGTGAGGTTAGGCATTTTGCCTGATCGTTACTGAACCGGTCTCGTAAGCCGTTCGTACAAAGTAAGCCCCGCTTTATAGCGGGGTTTTTTCTTTCTGTTGTTTGAACAGGTATGGCCTTAGATCACGTCAATGAGTTCTGTTGTTCTGTTTGCGTGCTGTTATCTGGAAATGTGATCTAAAAAATAATGTCGGGTCAGGTACAATATCGCATCTGGCCTCACGGCCTTGTTCGTTACCCTGCTTCCAGGGGATCTACTACAGGATATTGATTCATCAATGGCATCATCAACGAACCCCTCTAAACAGCGCTCTATGCTGCATTGGTTATGGCTGTCTGTGATAGTGATAGTGTTGGATCAGTGCACCAAGTTTTATTTTAATAACCACTTTTCTCTGTATGAGCAGCTGCCCGTTACGCCTTTTTTCAGCTTTACGCTGGCGTATAACACGGGCGCTGCCTTCAGTTTCCTGAGCGATGCATCGGGCTGGCAGCGCTGGTTCTTTATATCGATAGCACTGGTTGTCAGTGTGGTGCTTGTCGTTTGGATTCGAAGACTGAAGTCAGATGAAAAGCTTCAGGCCGTGGCCCTGGCGCTGATTCTGGGGGGAGCGCTTGGCAATGTCTGGGATCGCATTGCCCTGGGCCATGTTGTTGATTTCCTGCTGTTTTATTACGATCGCTACTATTTTCCGGCCTTTAACCTGGCAGATTCTGCCATTACACTGGGCGCGGGCTTACTGATCCTGGATATGTTTATCCATCCCCAGACGACTGATACCGATAAGGACAGGCAGAACTCATGACAATCCCGGTAATTACAGCGGGCAGCAAGGTAACCATGCACTTTGCGCTGCGGCTTGAGAGTGGTGAAGTGGTTGACAGCACCTTTACGGGTAAGCCGGCTTCGTTTGTCGTAGGTGACGGCAATCTGCCTGATGCCTTTGAGGCCTTGCTCCATGGTATGAAGGAAGGTGACGCAGAAACGTTCACGGTATTGCCGGAACAGTCATTCGGTCAACCGAACCCTCAAAATGTTCAGGAACTGCCACGGAGTCAGTTTGATTCGGAAATGGCGCTGTCCGAAGGACTGGTGGTTTCGTTTGCTGACAAGTCTGGCTCGGAACTGCCGGGCGTTGTCACCGCTTTTGACGATGAACGCGTCACGATTGATTTCAATCACCCGCTGGCGGGTAAGGATCTGCTGTTCCAGGTGGAGATCATAGAGATTCTTGACGGTGCTTAATTGGCCTGATCGCCTGAAACCTTTTTCAGGCGATCATTCCAACAGGTAGTCGCAGTTGTCATTTTTATGACACATTCTGTTTTCCTTCTCTTATTCATACCACTTATCTGACTTCTTATAGCGTTAATCTCGTTATTCGGCCGTTTTGATTCTATTCCTTTCTGGTCGTTCTAGATTATGGGAGAGGAATAATGGTCAGGGACCGCTTTGGGCAATAGTTTATGGATGACTGTTGCTGTTAGTGACATCAAGGACGATACATGCCTGAAATGACTTCTCGCCCGCTATCGGCAATGGCAGGTTTCAGCCTCATTGAAAACCTGGTTACGCTCTTCATCCTGACGGTAGGCTTGCTTGGGCTTGCCGGCTTGCAGGCAACATCGTTGCGTATCAACCATCAGGCTTTTTCGCAGCATAAGGCCGTTAGCCTGGCCCTGAATATTGCTGACAGAATGCGGGCGAATCCTGAAGGGGTTGATGGGGGATTTTATTCACTGATCGTCGGTAGTAGTGCGGTGCCCCCCTGTTATACATCCAGTGGATGTTCTCCACAGTTGATGGCGCAAAATGACATTTGGGAATGGAATCAACTGATTCAAAGTCATCTGCCGGGAGGATACGGCATTGTTTGTGCCGATGACACGCCTGCTGATGGCGGTACCGGGTTTGCCAGTTCGACGGCAACCTCTATTGCCAGCCAGGTCGTCAATCTGGCCTCGACGCAAACAGGAACGACACCTGCCATCCAGGCCCAGGCTGCCGATGCCCAGGCCCTTGCCCAGCAGGCCGAGGCCGCTTCTTTAGCAGGGAATGCGGCAGATGCTGCGGACCTGGCGAAACAATCTGCAGAGAAATCCCAGGAGGTTCTGGATGCCCTGTTTCCAATGGGGATGGACTCCGACCCTGTTGCACAAACGGCATCTAATCAGGCACAGCGAGCGATTAGCAGTGCGAATACTGCGAGTAGTGTTGCCAGCGCGTCAGATGCTCAAACCGCTATTTCCGCATCCTGTAGCAATAATGGCTCGGTCTATACCATATGGATTGTCTGGGACACCAATAATGATGGAGTACTGGATAACCCGTTCTCTTTCGATATCAACGGGGATTTAAGTTACATGATGACCTTTGAGCCATAACAAAGGGTGTGTCATTGGATTTCAGGCGTCAACGGACGATAAAACCATCAAAGCAGCCGTCGAGTATTGCTCTATGACATTAATAAAACAACGGGGCTCCAGTCTTGTCGAAGTCATGGTTTCATTGTTGCTCGGTGCAATCATGCTGCTGGGGGCTGTTCAGATACTGGTCAACAGCAAGCGGGATTTCCTGGTCAGGGATGCCATGAGCAGTGTCGAGGAAGCCGGTAATTTTACCTTTGATCTTATCGGTGGAGACTTAAGGGTGGCCGGTTATAAAGGCTGCGTAAGTCAGCGTGATATTAATTTCGACAACCTGATCTCCTCCAGCGGTTCGGTGTTTCAGCCAGAGCGTGGTATTCAGGGGTGGGAAGCGAGTAACACAGGCTATGCGGATACGTTGACCCCTTCAACATGGGGTAATTTAAGTGCGCAGTCCTCATCAAACTGGACAACAACGACCGGTTCGCAAAGTAACAGTATGCCGACGACCAGCACCAGGGCTGCAATAGGCTCGGATATGATACGAATCTGGGGTATTGAACCGTATGTTTTCAATGTTACCAGTGCTACCGCATCGACGTTGACCGTCGATACCAGCTCCGTCATTGGATTTCCCGAAACAGGAACTAATGCGAGCGATGATGACCGAATCCTGATTGTCAGTGATTGTGAAAGAACACTGATTGTTAAGGCAACCCAGTTCAACCGCAGTAGCGGTGTGATTACGTTGTCCGGAAATAGTGCGGGAACATCGCAACTGACATCAATGGATAATATGGAAGCTGTGATTCTTCGCGGTGTTCAATATTACCTCGGCAAAAGAAGTGACGATATTGATAACCCGCCTTCCTTGTACCGTAAGCGCATTTTGGCGGATGGATCATTGAGTACGGAAGAGGAGCTGGTCGAAGGCATTGCCAATATGCAGATTGTGTATGGTGAAACGACCGGTACAACCAGCCAGATAGCCGCCAGTCGCTATGTAACAGCAGACAACGTGACTGACTGGAGCCGGGTGGTCAGTGTCAGAATGTGGTTGCTGGTCGAAACAACCAGCGATTTTATCGTCAGTACAACGGGTCAGAATTACAGTTATATCGGAAAAACCTATACCCCGTCAGACCGGCGATTCCGGCGGGAGATGTCGATGACGATCAACCTCCGTAACAGAACACTGGGGGCCATGCCATGGATGTAGGGAGGCGTGAGTCTGGCAGTGCGCTGATTATGGCATTGATCACCTTGCTGGTGCTTACGCTGCTTGGCACGACCAGCCTGGATAACGCCATCATCGAGCAGCGGATGGCTCGGGGCAACGTGGATCATGAAACGGCATTCCAGAATGCGGAGCTGGGTTTGAGATCCATCGAAAACCGTTTAATGGCTTACACTTCTTTTGCCACACTCTCAAATGAGCTGACAGGTGAGGGTGTCTATTATTCCAGTCTGTCGTCAAACTACCTTAATACCAGCTTCTGGGCCTCTGTTCCGGTTTATGCCAATGGTCAGGTGCTTTCCGGGGCAGAAGCAAACATCGTCGATCAGGCGGGGCAGGGCGTCACCATGGTGATTGTTGAGTACATTAAAGAGGTGAATGATTCGCTGATTGTTGGAAGTGTTGCCGGTTCGAAAATCTATTATTTCCGCGTGACATCGTTGGGTACGGATACCACCTATACAGTCGCGAATGCCAATGCGGGTGATCGTCCCAGAACGCTGACCATGGTACAGAGTATTCTTGCTGTCAGGTTGACGCCCTGAGTAACGGTGGTTTGCTGGGCAGATCATGAAGGATATGCGTTATTTAAATTATGGCGCTAAATGGAAAAGCCACTCTATATTTGTTGAATACAGGGATTAAAGGAATCGTCGGCGCTCAGCGGGTGTGTTGAAAGGGCCGACCAGAGCAAAGTGGAAAGGATTCTGGATATGATGCTAGCTGCAATTCAACCTGTCAGACGGTATTTACACCTCATTGTCGGCGGGTGCCTTTTCTCGGGATACAGCGTCGCCGCAGACTTGGCTATTGCTCAAAAGCCTTTGTTTCTTGTCGAGGCTTCTGCTTCTAACGTCATTATGATGTTGGATGATTCCGGCTCAATGAGAGAGCGTGATTTATGGCAACCAGCCTGGCAGTTATGTGGTTATCATAGCCCGGGATCTGATTCATTTAAGGTGGATTTGGTTTCTTCCCAAACACAAGACAATGTGTGTTTTTACTCTGAGCCAAACTATGGGGGAACCGAAAGGTGTTATTCATTTTCTGAAAGTTTTGCGCCCGGAATGGCTGTTAAGTCGTATCGATTCCGGCCAGGTTTTGGGATAACGGCATTTGACAGTACAAATTTCCTGGGCGACAGCTTCAGCGCAGGTCGTAATAATCCCAGTGCATCTCTTGATGTGAATTCATTCAATTTACATTACACAGATGAAACGGTTACAGATACAGATTGCGGCGCTTTTAATAATCAAAGCGTACGGACTGAAACATTCCGGTTTCAAGATGCAACGGATTTTAACATCTTTACTCAAGATCCTATCAGTGACTGGCGTGGTTTTTCTTCGGATGTTGATGCCAGCTATTATGACCCAACGATAAACTACATACCTTGGACAGGCATGTCTGATGCGGATTTCAGGGCGGTACGTGACCATCCAATAAGTGGTAAGCGAGGTTATTATACGATCGTTGATCTTGTTGACAGGTTTTATATTGTTGCTGAGGATACAGCCGGATTTAACGGAGATCGCCCCCGTCGCTTTGGACTGACTAATTATCAAGCTGGACCCAATAATCAGGTTGACTGGTGGGACAACCATACCATTTTTCAGATAGGGGAAGACAGTATTCGTTCTTGGCGAGTGACGTATGAATATCGCGACGGACCCTTGGGGCCGGAAGTTATACAACGTATTTCGCGCTTGGTTGACATTACAGATAGTGCAGACGTTCAGGAAATCCAACAAAACTACGCGAACTGGTATCTATATTACCGAACCAGAATGTTTAGTGTTGTTGCCTCTGCAACCAAGGTCGTTGAATCATTTCCCAGTGTTCGATACGCCTTGGGTTATATTAATAGCGATACCCTCACGGTGGATTTTCCTTCGACTCAGTTTGGTAATGCGGTTCATAATCAATCCATCATTGATGCCTTGATTGAGAACAGTGATCCCAATGGGGAGACGCCGTTGCCGGCAGCGTTACATCGGTCTGGCAATATCTACAGGCAAACCGGTAGTGATGCACCGATCATCAGTGAATGTCAGCTCAATTACACGATGCTGCTGACTGATGGCGCCTGGCATGGCGCGCAAAGTCAATTGGGGGATCTCGATGCTGATGGTCGAAGAGGCTGGTTATCTGATGTGGCGCTTTACCATTATCAAAATGACCTTCGTACCGACCTTGCTGATGAAGTACCCCTTGGTGACAGCAATACGAACAATAAGCAGCATATGAAAACGATTGGAATCACTTTTGGGCAAATTGGCAACCTGGCTGATACCAATGATGATGGCTGGCCAGATCCTCCCCTGCAGGTCGGAGATGATTGGGGAAACAATGGATATGATGATCTCTGGCACGCCAGTTTTAATTCTGGAGGCGCTTATTTTTCCGCCAGTAATTATTTTACGCTGTTACGGCAGTTAAACGGCGTATTTCAGAATATCGTTAATGTCACCAGTTCTGTTGCTCAGTTAGCTGTAGGCTCCACTTCATTGCAAACGGAACGCCGTATATTTCAGGCGCGTTTTGACTCACAGGACTGGGCTGGTGATTTGGTGGCTATTCATATTAATGGTGAGGGCAAGGTTGTAACAAATCCTGATGGCACCATGAGAAACGACTGGTCAGCCAAAAGTCGTCTGGCGTCGCTCGGTAGCAATGGGCATACACGGCGTGTGATTATTACAAGGAAACCCACGGCGGATGGTTCAACCACTGAAGGGAGTCCATTTACCAATTCTGCTGGAAATACTGAGCTTTATGATGCTTTGAATGTTCCCGCCAACCGTCGGGTTCCGCTTGATTTAAGTACCAGTACAGCGTCTTCCGACCCCTATCGCCATGAGGTGCTTGATTATATCCGGGGTAATCAGGCATTCGAAGGTGAGAATGGTTTTCGGCAGAGATCCAGTCTGATAGGGGATGTTGTTAATTCATCCCCGGCTTATGTTGGATATCCCAATTTCCAATATCCAGACAGTATTGCTCGTGGCAGCCTCTACTCTGACTTTAAGAAAGATAATAAGAGCAGAAAGCCAATGGTCTATGTCGGCGCCAATGATGGTATGGTGCATGGCTTTGATGCTACAACCGGTGATGAGAAATTAGGCTATATCTCTCCGGTCTTGTATCCACATCTGCATGAACTGGTTTTACCGGGCTATTCACATCGCTATTTTGTTGATGCAAACCCAAATGCGGTGGACGCATTCTTTTATACCGATGCCGGTCAGACGTCAGGAGAATGGAAGACGGTTCTTGTTGGTGGTCTGGGAGCCGGTGGCAAGTCTGTCTATGCGCTGGATGTGACGGATCCTGACCAGTTCAGTGAAGCGAATGCAAAGAACATTGCCTTATGGGAGTTTACGACCAGCAATGACGCTGATCTGGGTTATACCTTTGGTAAGCCTATGGTAACCAAGTTGATTAATGGTGACTGGGTTGCCATTTTTGGCAATGGCTATAACAGTACGGAAGACAATACACAGGCCAGTGGTGAGGCTGTGCTTTATATTGTAGATATCAAAACTGGGAATTTAATCCGTAAAATCAGTACCAAATCTGGTGATAGAACAAACCCTAATGGGCTGTCATCCGTCGCATCAGTTGATACCAATGGGGATTTTGTTACCGATTATGTCTATGCCGGTGATCTTAATGGTGATCTTTGGAAATTCGACTTAACCAACGCAGTCTCAGCTTATTGGAACGTGGCCCTTGGTGATAATGCGAGCCCCAGGCCGCTATTCCGTGCCGGTTCGTCTAAACCAATAACATCTACCCCTACGGTTGGAATTCATCCTGACAAAGGATTCCTGATTTACTTTGGAACCGGGCGTTACTTTGCTGAAGGGGATAATGCCAGGAATGGGCAGAGTACTCAGAGTGTTTATGCGGTCTGGGATAAATATAGCGGTATCGGCATGGTGCCAACTCTAGAGGACGATGATTTACTTGAGCAAAAAATCATTACCGAATTTGATGTGGAAGTACAGTCAAAGAATGTCTCATTACGTCAGACCACGGACAATTCGATTGACTGGAGTAGTCACCAGGGCTGGAAGATGGATCTGATATTACAGCAATCCGGGGTGAACAACTTTAATAATGGTGAGCGGGCTGTGTCGCAGGCAGTGCTTCGAAACGGGAATGTTATTTTCCTGACACAGATGCCAACCGGAGGGATGTGTGAATCAGGGGGGGATAGCTGGATAATGGAAGTGAATGCCTATTCCGGAGCACGCCTGGAGGAGAATGTATTCGATATTAATGATGATGGTAAGTTTGATGAGAGCGATAGTACCTATAGTAACCTGGGGATGACATTGAACCCATCAGATCCTAATTATCCAGTAGATGATGTCGTATCTTCAGGTATTAAAAATGAGGGCATTGTCCAGCAGCCAACCATTATTCCCTGCCAGAACTCTGAATGTAAGTTAATGAGTGGTCCAGGGGGAAGTCTTAATACCGTTTATGAGAATGACGGGCAACAGACAACTGGCCGACAGTCATGGCGTCAAATTCTTTTGGAGGAGTGATAATGCGAGCATTCATACTGGCGCTCATGATGACCATGATTTCTCTTGCATCATGGGCAGACGCTTTGAGATACCAAGGTTCTGGTCGTATTGATAGTCTGGATTTCAAAACCGGAAAAATTACGATCAGCAACAAGCAATACGCCATGGATCCCTATTCTTTCAAGGCTGAAGTTGATGGGCGTGAGTTAGAGCTGCAGTGGCTGAAAAAGGGGATTATGGTCAAATTTTTTGTCACAAAGTCCGGAAATATCGGACTCGTTAAGATTATTGGAAGTTCACAGTTTAAACGGCAACTATTGAATCACTAAGTCAGAAAACGGAAACGTCATATATTCTTGTAACAGGCATGGGCAATGGAGAAACCCGTGAAAAAAAACAGTGGTTATACACTCATTGAGCTGCTGGTCGTCATGATGATTATCGGAATTTTGACGGCAATAGCATTTCCTGCCTATAACAGTTACGTGCGTATTTCTAATCGGTCAGATGCTCATATCACTATCCAGAATGTGGCTGTGCTTCAGGAGCGCTGGATGGCACAGTTCAATAGTTACACTGACAATGTGTCTAACCTGATATCAGGGACTACATCGACAGAGCAGCATTACACAATCAAGGTTGTTTATGATCAGTTAGCCAACGGTGCAGATTGTCCGGCTGCGACATCACCTTCGTCACCCAATCAGCGTCAATATACGATCATTGCAACACCACTGTCGACTTCCCAACAGGCAGATGGTGAATGTACCTGTATTTTTATGACAAATGTCGGGTTTCGGGGGTCATCAGGCACAAGAACCGATCCGGCTGATTGCTGGTAGCAAAACCCTGTCCCCAAGCTGCACTAGACTTTATAGAGTACAGCAATAAACAGGTTTGTCAGGGGGTCGGTTCATGAGGTATGAGCCGTATGAATGAAGTACCTTCAGAGTTCGAATCCTATGAACGCATGATTCTGGATTCGTCTTCACTGGCTATTGTTCAGGTTCAGGAAGGCTGCATTACTTATGCTAATCCTGAAGCCCGGATGTTACTTGCCGGCGATAAAGACGCGACGCTTGATGGACAGGCGATTGATAGCCGTCTGCGGTGTAAGGGCGCGGATCTCAAAGCAGTGCTGGATAATTCTCTGACAAGTCATGCGGTTGAAGAGCATAAAGAGTGCGCCGTTGTTGACAGTGACGGTAATGAAATTCCAGTTCAGCTCGCTATTTTGCCATTAATGCATAAGCAGCAGGGCCTGTTGCGAATTATCGTTGAAAAAATGACGGAAACGGCCATAGAGGCAAATAAAAGTAATAGTCCTGCCGAGGTAGAACAAGCTGCCCCAACGTCGCCTGAGGCTTCACGCTCTTCATCTGAAGAACCCGAACCGGTAAAGAAAAATAATACAGATCACCCGGTTATATTGAGAAAGGCACTGGCCAATGCGGCTAAAGGCAAGCTAATCACACTGCTAACTATCCGTCTGGAAAATCTTGAACAACTTGAACAGGCACTGGGTGAGAATAATCTCCATCAGATTGCCAATGATGTGATCGATAAATTAAAAAGTGTATTGGGAAAAGAAGTCTTGCTCGAAAACCCCTTGCCGTCTTTGTTCCATATTCTGGTGGGTACACAGAACCGGGCTAAGTTGAAGCAAGTTGCTGATAATTTGTCCCACGCAATGGATGAACTGGTTATTGAAGTGTCTGAGCAGGTTGTCCAGGTTGCTACTGCGATCAGCGTCTTACCTGTCGATCAGGAGACGGATGCCGACTTGCTGCAGGCGAGAATCAAGAAAACGTTATCGAAGGCGGGCAGTAAAGGGCTGAATCATTGGCATCTTTTTGACTTTAAGGAAGAGTTGGCTGAGCTGGCTTCCCAGGGGGATGCATCAGCACTGGTTCGCTATGCCCTGGAAAATAATCGGTTCAAGCTGCTCTATCAGCCGGTCATCAGCCTGACTGGCGATAAGGAAGAGCATTATGCTGTGCTTCTACGTATTGTTGATCCCAATGATAAAGAGGTTCTGGCTGGACAATTTGTGGCTGATATTGATCAATTGCCGCTGGCAGCCAAAATGGATCGGTGGGTGATATTACAAAGTATCAAACAGCTGGTCATGCATAAAAAGAAAACACGTAAGAAGGCGCATTTATTTATTCATCTCAGCTCCGTATCGTTACAGGACAAAAAATTGTTGCCCTGGGTGTTAGGGGTCTTACAGAAAATTCCCGTTGGTGCGGACTCACTGGTATTTCAGTTCTCAGAAAAAAATGCCATGCGATATCGGGAGGATATACAGCGTTTACTGCAAGGTGCGAAGAAAATCGGTTTCAGGACATCGATTTGTGATTTTGGTCTTAGTCTGAAACCCATAAAGACCGCAGAAGAATTATCGACCGACTACATCCGTTTGGATGCTTCATTGAGCAATAATCTGGAAGACGACAAGCAGCAGGAAGAGAGTATGTCTGAAATGATACAGTCTCTTTCAAAGCTGAATCGAAAAACCATTGCCGTTCCGGTAGAAAACCCCAACGCGCTCAGTGCATTCTGGCGTACACAAATCGACTATGTTCAGGGCTTCTTTGTTCAGCAGCCCAAGCCGGACATGGATTATGATTTCTCCATGGGCGAATGAGCTGCCAACCCTGCTGATTCGCGGTATTCAATCAGTTACATCACTTTCAGGGCCATCCAGGTCCAGCTTCTTGAGTCGATAGCGTAGTGCCCGGAAGGTAATCCCTAGTTTCTTCGCTGCTGCGGTTCTGTTCCAGCGAGTGCTCTCCAGCGTTTGTACGATAACCTGTTTTTCAAGGTCTTCAAGATAACTTTCCAGGTTGTCTACTTCACCGGTCTGATTGAGGTTGGGTTGCGCCCCCGGGGGCAGGGCGGAGGTCTGCAGTTGTAAATCCTGCAATGTGATCACCTCGTCTTCACAGAGTGTGAAGGCGCGCTCAAGGATATTTTCCAGTTCACGCACATTGCCGGGAAACGCGTAAGTCTCAAGGTGGCTTTGCGCTTCTTCTGACAGGGTGACATCCGGTAAATCACACACCAGGCTTTGTCGGTGAAGGAAATGTCGAGCGAGCAGAATGATATCGCTGCCGCGATCTCTTAATGGCGGCACCAGTAGTTCAATGACATTAATGCGGTAGAACAAATCCTGCCTGAAGCGCCCATCCTGTACCTCAAATCCAAGGTCTTTGTGGGTGGCGCTCAGGATTCTGACATCGACAGGAACTTCCTGTTGACTGCCGACCGGACGAATGCTTTTTTCCTGAATGGCCCGGAGTAGCTTGACTTGCATATGGAGTGGCAGGTCTGCGACTTCATCAAGAAAAAGCGTGCCCCCGTCGGCGGCCTGAAACAGGCCGGGCTTATCACTCACAGCCCCGGTAAAACTGCCTTTCTTGTGACCGAAAAACTCGCTCTCCATCAGTTCTGCGGGAATAGCGCCGCAGTTTACCGGTACAAACGCATGATTGTTGCGGGGCCCCTGTTCATGGATCATGCGGGCGACAACCTCTTTACCGGTGCCCGATTCTCCACTGATGTAAACAGGCGCCTGACTCCTGGCCAGCTTGCGAATTTTTTTCTTGAGCTGGCGCATGGCTTCCGATTCGCCCAGCAGTTCAACCTTGTTGCCTTCACTGTTATCAGGTGAGGTGTTCACTTTCATGGCATTGCTGACCAGTTCTCTCAGTCTCGAGAGGTCAACGGGTTTGGATACAAAGTCAAACGCGCCGGCTTTTAATGCCTGAATCGCCGTATCCATCGAACCATAAGCGGTGATGACAGCCACTGGTGTCTGTGGGGTCTTGCGCTGGATGTGGGCAACCAGGTCAATACCATTGCCATCCGGCAGGTTCATATCTGTCAGGCACAGATCATAATGGCACTGGTTTAAGCGCTCATTGGCTTCGCTGAGCGTGGCGACGGCATTGGTTGTCAGTTTCATCCGTCCCAGGGTGATTTCCAGTAACTCCCGGATATCCGGCTCATCATCAACGATCAATACATTGGTATGGGTCATCATCGTCAGCTTATTAGTTTTTTCGGGTGAGCGAACGAGATATGGAAAACACTGCCCCGCTCTTCCTGGTATGGCAACAGCCTCAAACTGGCCTGATTGATTTCACACAGTTCCCTGCAAATATAAAGGCCGAGTCCTGTCCCTTTCTTGTCAGTGGTGTAGAAGGGTTCGAAGACGGTGTCGGAGGCGTTATCGGGAATGCCGGCCCCGAAATCTTCCACTTCCAGCCAGGGATGCTCAGAGGCGCTCACACCAGAGCGCAAAATTAAACAGGGTTTGCCTGAGTGTTGCTGACTGTAACGCAAGCCATTTTGACAAAGGTTGTGCAGTACCTGCTGTAACTGGGAAAGGTCAACATTGACGGTAACCGGGGTAGACGGCACATCCAGATGAATATCAGGGGACTCAATACCCTGAAAATGTTCTGTATCAATAAACTCTCTTAACCAGGTATTCAGGTTGACAGCTTCAGGGTGAATATCCTGTTTCCGTGAGAGTTGCAGGATGTTTTTGATAATGTCATTGACCCGCGTGCAGTGCTTGTGAATGATGCTCAGCAGGCGCAGGTCGGTATCCCTGATGTTCTCAGATTCGGAGAGTAGTTGGGCTGAGTGGCTGATAGCTCCCAACGGATTGCGGATTTCATGGGCAATACTGGCCGTCAGTTGACCTAAAGAAGCCAGCTTCAGTTGCTGGGCCTGTTGTGAAAGCACAGCTTTATCGTCCAGAAAGATCAGGACGTAACTGGACTGTTCGAATTCCTGCCGACTGAAATTGGGTAATATCTCGGGGGCATCGGGTGCGGCGCAGAAGCTGGTGGGGCGCAGATGAGGGTTGTCCAGCCATTGCAGATAGCTCGACATGAGCGTTGGTGAAAGGCTTTCAAGGTTCCCTTTCGTTTCATCGGTGGACAGTAGGTACCGGGCTGACTCGTTCATCATGACAATTGTGCCCGGCTCCTGCAGTACCAAGATACCGGTGCGCATCCGTTGCATGATGCTGGCGCTCAGTCGTTCAAGGTTGAAAGCGTGCGTACTGCTCAGGCGTTCTGCCAGTGCGGAGGATTGCAGGCGAACCCTTACACTTTGGACAAACAGCGCGGTGGCAAAAAAGAGCAAACCACTCAGGCCGGCATCGACATGTTGTGACACCCTGCCCAGTAAAGCATGGTGAATATCAATACTGAGCAGGAACAGTGTGGCCATCGCCGAGAGTAATATGCCCAGCCGTCCCTTGAGCAAAATGTTACCAATGACGATCGGGACAAAATAGAGGTTCGCCAGTCCGTTATCTTCAAAACCAACCATGTGCATCAGGACGCTGAGCATCATGATGTCCAGGGCGATAACACAAAAGGTGTAGGTTATCCCGGGTTTGTTACGAAAGGTCAGTACAACCCAGAGAATGAAATTGACTGTCAGGTAAGCGTTCAGGTACCACCCGACTTCCCGGGGCGGCACGTAACTGAACAGCCATTCTGAAACAGGGGTTAACGACAGGCCCAGCAGTATGAGGCCCAGCAGGCAGCGATAGAGATTGTAAAGCCTGAGCAGACGGTATCGGCTTCCCCAATCAAAGAGAGGGGTTTCAGACTGGTGGAATAGCGTCGACCAGGTGACTTTCTCCCGCAGTACCTGGCCGGTTGGCTCGCTATGCTGCAACGATGCCCCCGAAAACTTCTATTCTGTTATTAGGGTTGATTGTACACATGTCGTTGTGATGCAGGAAAGTTTCACGGAAAATACCCTGCCTTTCTAGTCCGTTAGTCAGAGGTTTTACATGGCACCGACGCTGCGTGTCGTTTCAGCACAACTCAACTTGCTGGTGGGTGATATTGATGGCAACACCCGCAAGGTTATCGAATGCGCACAAAAGGCCCGCAGTGAGCACCAGGCCGATATCATCGTTTTCCCGGAACTGACGTTGTGCGGATATCCGCCGGAAGATCTGTTGTTACGGGAAAGCCTGGCGCTGCGGATTGATAAGGCGCTTGAGCAGTTGGCGGTGGTCAGCGGTATCGATATGGTCCTGGGACTGCCGGCGCTGGGTGACAACGGTCTGGAGAATCAGGCAGTTGTCATACGTGATGGCAAGATCATCTGCCGCCATGCCAAGCGCCATTTGCCGAATTACCAGGTGTTTGATGAAAAACGGTATTTTGTGCCGGGTACGGGTTACGGGGTGTTTGAGTGCCAGGGCGTCAAAATCGGTCTGACGGTTTGTGAAGATATCTGGTTCCCGGATCCTGCTGCTGATGTGGCGGCTGCCGGCGCCCGGTTTATCCTGAACCTGAATGCTTCGCCTTTCCATCTCTATAAACATGACTACCGTCTGGACGTTGTGAGCCAGCGTGTGCGGGAGACAGGGTTGCCGGTGGTTTATGTTAACCAGGTGGGCGGTCAGGATGAGCTGGTCTTTGATGGTGGTTCATTTGTCATGAATCCGGATGCTTCTCTGGCGGTGATGGCGGTCAGCCATGAAGAATCCCTGTCGCTGGCTGAGTTTGATAGTGCCAGTGGTCAGTTTCTTCCGGGTGAGTCAAACGACAGTAAAATTCTGGATGCAAGGGTGTACGACAGCCTGGTTTTGGGCGTCAGGGACTATGTGAACAAGAATGGTTTTAAGGGCGTTGTGCTGGGGCTTTCAGGGGGAATTGACTCGGCGCTGGTGCTCGCTGTTGCGGTTGATGCCCTGGGCAGTGATCGTGTAGAGGCGGTCATGATGCCTTTCCGATACACCTCGCAGATGAGCCTGGAGGATGCGGAGGCCGAGGCCAAGACACTGGGCGTTAATTACAAGGTTTTGCCCATTGAACCCATGTTCAATGGCTTTATGGAAACCCTGAAAGAAGAGTTCGAGGGAACCGCCAGGGATACCACCGAGGAAAACCTGCAATCCCGCTGTCGCGGTGTGTTGCTGATGGCGATTTCCAATAAGAAGGGTTACCTCGTTCTGACCACCGGCAACAAGAGCGAAATGGCAGTGGGGTATGCAACACTGTATGGCGATATGGCCGGTGGGTTTGATGTCCTGAAGGATGTGCCTAAAACGCTGGTGTATCGTTTGTCCCGTTACCGTAACAGTCTTTCACCGGCTATTCCTCAGCGAGTTATTGATCGTCCTCCTTCGGCCGAACTGGCGCCGGATCAGGTCGATGAAGACAGTCTTCCACCTTACGATGATCTGGATCGCATTCTGGAACTTTATATTGAGCAGGATCGCAGTGCGGAATATATCATCGACCAGGGATTTGAACGGGGCACGGTTTATCGCGTTCTGAGACTTGTTGATATCAACGAGTACAAACGACGTCAGGCGCCGGTTGGTGTGCGTATAACACCTCGGGGGTTTGGTCGGGATCGGCGTTATCCGATCACATCTGGCTGGAAACCGGGTATCTAAACAGCTTTCACAGCAATAAAAAAACGGCAGCGATTGTTTATCGCTGCCGTTTTTTTATATCAGATTACTCCCGTGTCCAATTCTGGCTGGCATCGCCATTGGCATTCCAGACCACCACGTTACCCCCATCGCTGGCTTGTGACGCCGTGACGGCATAACCGGTGTTCTTGCGGGTTCTGAGGGTATTGTCGACCTTGTTGAAGCGCTGGTTCTCATGGTCATTACACTCCCAGACCACAACACCGCCACCATTCCAGGTCTCACCCTTGTAATCCAGGCAGACATTGGGATTACTTTGCAGGTGGAAGCGACCGCTGCCATCATCCCACCACTTTTGTGACGTCAGGTTACGGCAAGCGCTGACAACAACATTACTATTGGAGGCATTGCCGGTGGCGGTCAGGCAACCATAGGCACCATTGCGTAGCTGGACAAAGTCCGTGTTATTGACATACCAGCGCTGGTTGGCGCTGCCGCTGGCTTGCCACATACCGACTTGCCAGACACCACCTTTGTAATCATCCGCTACATACTGGGGATGTTCTTTTAACCGCAGCTGGCTGCCATTGAATTCCCATTTCTGGTAACTGCTGTCACTGCACCGGGTCAGGTAGAACCAGCCTCTATTCCAGGGCTGACCGGTTGCGCAGTAGTCTTCGTTCAGTTTTGTGTGCAGTCGCCCCTGGGCGTCCTGATACCAGAACTGATCGTCATAACTGCCACAGTACCAGTGCTCGATGTTGGCACCTTCATTGGCGCCCCGGGCAACCAGGCAGTGACCATCGCCGTTGTGGATGCGCATGTACTGTTTGTCATTGCCATCCAGTGAACCAACGTAGTTGACCAGTAATTGCAGATCCGGATCTGTCAGGCCGGCAGTATTACCATGACCGCTGCGGAAAACGTCAAGCAGTGTTTCCGCCTGACCGTTATGGAAATAAGGCGCGGTATTGTGGACGCCCAGCAAGGTTGGGGTTTCAAAACCAACACCTGCCAGCGGCTGGCCGATACCCTGTCCGGAAGAGGGCTGAATGGTGCCCACATCGTGACGCTGGCCATCGGTGAAGATTGAACCACTGTGGCAGGATGCACAGTTCAGCGTATCAAACACCAGTTTGCCAAGTCGCGCATCGTCGGTCAGTCCACCGCTGTCTTTGCGCAGACCGCTGCGTGGGTAATCTTCCCGGGAGGCAACATAGGCTGCCAGGGCATCCAGTTCGGCATTACGACCTGCCTTAGGTGTGCCAAGAGGGTTAGCCGTTGCGGCGAATTCCGCATCACTCAGGAAACCACTGCCGCCAAAGGCATTGCGGATATCGTTTTCGAAATCCTGGATTTCATCAAAGTTTGCAGTCCAGTGGACATTGCCGTGGGCATCACCCATGCGGCCCCGAAGGGAAATGGTGTTTCTCAGGCCTTCACCACGGTCAGTGAAGTCCCAGACAATACCATCCTCACCGCCATCATCGTGGCAACTGGCGCAGCTGATGTAGCCGTCACGACTCATGCGCTGATCACGGGCGTTATAGAAAATCTGTTTGCCCTGAAGCACCTGCGCCGTCAGCTTTTCACTGCCAACTGTTTTGACCTCAGCCAGTTTCACCGGAGCAAAACCCGTTGATTCGATCACATCGGTAATGTCATATACCGAGACAGTTCGCGATGTGAAGTTATAGACGAACAAGGTTTTGTTATCCGGACCTACAACGACACCCTGAGGTGCCAGTCCGCTGTTGTCGATGGCTCCCCGGCTGGCGCTGTTGTATGCATCAATGATTTCAACGCTGTTGGAACCCTGCAGGGCAACAAAGGCATAGTCACCCATTGCCGTAAAGGCCACGGCCCGTGCCGAGTCACGGTCGTTGAAATCAATCTGCTCCTCAAACAGCTCTTTACCCGTTACTGGATCAATCCGTGTCACAATCGTACGAACACTACTGTCCTGGGTCAGGGCCTGACCATCCCGGTAGGTGCCACGAACAATGTTGTCTTTCTTGGACGGTACCCAGAGGCGGTAACCATCCGGTGACATGGCGACACTGTGGAGATAATTGGGGATTCCACGGCTACGGTCTTCAGCATCGACAGTTGTGGTGTCCACCGCCAGAGGAATGCGTCGGATGACGCTCATTGAGGCAGCGGAAACTTCTGTTACTTCACCGTTGGTCATGGCTGAACGGAAACGGGTGACATAGACCTGCTCCCCATTGCCAGCAATGGCAATCGCTCGCGGATCCTGGTTGACTGCCACGCGTCCCGTGATGGTTCCGCTGGCCGTATCGAACCGGACCAGCTCATTGGTTCCCTGCAGCGTGACATAGAGACTGCTGCCATCCGGGCTACCGACAATGGCATAAGGCCTGCTGCCATAAGGGAGGTAGAGGTTTTCTACAAGGCGACCGCTGCTGTCCAGTGCAACCAGTCGGTCTTCGCCTTCAACGGTGACCCACAGTCGTCCATCGGGCAAGGCAGCGATACTTCTCGGATGCTCGCCCACACGTACTTCCCAGGCTTTGCCATAGGAAAAGGCATCAATGGCGGTTACTGTGCCATTGTCGGGGTTGATGTTATAGACCTTGTTGCCATCCCGCGTTATGGGACCGCTGTTGACTGGCTGGACCGGCGTCAGAGGACGAGTCACGGTCTTGACGAAGGACGTGGAATAACTGCTGTTGCCATCTGTTACGGTCAGGATGACCTGATAATGGCCGGGTGTCATCCAGGTATGGGATACCGAGGCGTTGTTGCCGGAATCAATAATGGTTCCGTCGCCCAGGTCCCAACGATATTGGAGATTACTGCCGCGACCTGTGGCCGTGATAACCGTTGCATCACCTGTTTCGACAGCATTGCTGGCGATGGGTTTATCGAGGCTTACCACCATACGCTCAGCTAGTGTGCGCACTTCCCCGGCGCTTAACACCCGGTTATACACCTTGAGGTCATCCAGGCTGCCAGCCAATTTGGCGGAGTTGCCGCTGATCTGACCAATGGTATCGAAGCTATAGCCGCCACCGAAAATACCGCTGCGTGCTGATCCTTGACCACTCAGCTCGCCATCAACATAAATCTTGACGGAGCCATTACCGGCATCCCGGGTCATGACGACATGGTGCCATTGTCCGTCGTTGATGGCGGAGGATGTAGCAACACCGGCATCATTGCCGGCAGACAGCCGCAAACGACCATTGCCGTCAATCCAGCCCCAGAAAACATCACCCGTGCCGCCATTCTGATCGCGTCCCATCAGACCGGGTGCCTGCCAGGGATTGTTATTACCGTTCTGGCTGGTTTTCAGATAGAGGCTAACGGTGCCAGTCCCGCCTAACACGTTGGACAGTGCAACATCGGTGCGAATGGATTGCTGACCAGATAAACGAATACCGCCGTCTTCATAATTCACGGTGCCTGAGAGGGAACCGGTATTTCCACTCCAGACATCATTCAGGTGGCCATCGAACGTCCAGTGATAGACCAGTCCGCGATCATTCTCCTGCCCCGTGGTAAACGTAGACCGAAAAGCTTGATCAACAGCATTGCCGGCATAGTCGCGTATACCACCGGCGGGAATAATGACTTCATACGTTGTATTGGGTGCTAATACCTGCTCCGGCGCAAAGTTAACAATCCCGAGTTGCGCACTGTAGCGTCCGTTGACAGGTGTCCCGTCCAGTGTTTGGACAATAAAGGTGTCGCTGTTAACGGTTTCCAGATCAATACTGTCGGAGAAGCCAATGCCAATCCGGGAGGTAATTGCCTGATTCTCTGCCTGGGGCCTTGGCGACACCTGGCGAATAACCGGTGGTGTAGTATCAGGATCCAGATCATGGACCATAAAGGCATTACCAGTGCCATGGTCGTTACCGATAAACACCAGGTTGCCAAAAGGGAAAACCTGGCCATGATCTGCATTACTGACGTTCAGACTACCGCTACCCACATCACGGTAAGCGCCGGTGTTGCTGATATCGACCTTGTGGACACTCTCTTCGGTTCCCTGGAAGACGTAATCATCCTGCATGCTGCAGTAAAGTTGTTCATTAATGACCAGCGAATTGTTCTCTAGTACAAAGCGCGCCGGGTCATCCAGGTTATACGTCACCATGCGTGCGCCACTGCCCCGTACGGAAGCAACCACTTTCTTACCATCAAAACAGGTGGCGTAGTAGGTTTGTGGCAGGTCGGGGGTTTTGTCCAGCAACAAGGGGTTAAGTGGATCGCTGATATCGAGGCTGGCAAAGCCATCCTGCTGATCCATGGAGCTGATCACCAGCTGGTTACCCATGGTGAAGATAGGGCCGACTCTGAAACCGCCCAGTTCTGCCGGCGGTACCGGATTGGGGCGATTTCCGCCACGGTTCGCGATGCGCGGGTTGGCCGGATCGGTCGCATCCACAATGTAGATACCCTGGTTAGCCACCGCGACATACACATAGGGCGCCTGCCACCAGAGCTGCCAGGCGACACTGGTATAGTCACCAGCATTCACTCCGGGCAGTGACAGTTTTGAAACCTGCTGAATATTGTTGATATCGGTGAAGTCCCAGAACTCGATGCCTTTTGTGGTCTGGATAGTGATATACCGACGTCCATTCAGGTTGGTCGCGCCGATTGCATGGGCTTCACGGAATTCACTGGTACGTCCGTTGGGCTCATAAATGCGCTTAACCAGTTTGATGTTACGGGGATCTGAGACGTCGTATAACAGGAAGCCACCGGGACCCCAGCCGCTGTCCGGAGCAAACAATGTCAGAAAATACCCGTTGTGCATGATGCCAACGTTAGTGCCGAAGGCTTTTCGAAACGGGTAGGTGGATGGAATACCGTTGTCCCGGTTAATCCATGAAACGGGTTTAAATAGCTCGGATGCATTGTACGAGAGATTGCCGAGGCCAGGGCCACTACCCCAGGCCAGACCAGGCAGCAAGGCGCTGACCAGCCAGATGAACAGAACATGCCTGCGCATGATGGACTCCAGTTTGTTGTTATTGTTGTTATTAGCGAGGCAATGGTATCAATACTTCCCTTTATTGACACTATGGTTCTATTTTTGGGCCTTGAGTGTGTTGCTATCAATTCCCTGGTCAAAATGAGGGTAGTGTACGCCCCTGTCATGGGAATATTCGCTCCACAGTTCCCCCCCCAAGTATTCATATTGCGCTTCATTGCCTGCGGGGTAACTGGTACTACCTGTAACAGGCAAGTCGACTGGAGAATGTCAGGGGGGTGGGTTGTTCCGGAAAGTCTGGCCAAGGCTGAGTTGATAATGTTGAAACGGGTGATTCGGGGATATGACCCAGAGCCCGGATGTTCCATCCTGGGCAATTCGGCTGATAAAATCTGCCCGTTTAACGAAGAGCAAAGCGGAACACGCATGAATCAAACGCCAGGAATGATAAGGGAAACGTTTCCAGTCGGCCCCCTGCAATGTAACTGCACGATTATAGGTGACCCGGTGACGGGAAAAGGGATTGTGGTGGATCCCGGTGGTGATGCGGAGTTAATTCTTGAAAAGGTCAAGGCGCATAACCTGCAGATTATCGCCCTGATCCATACTCATGCTCACCTGGATCATTTCCTGGCCAGTGGTGAACTGAAAGAAAAGACCGGCGCGCCCATTCATCTGCACAAAGAAGATAAATTCCTGTGGGATAACCTGGAAACCCAGTGTCGGATGTTTGGTGTGCCGTATCGTCCCGTGCCAGGTCCTGACTTCTGGCTGCATGATGATGAAGAACTGGCCTGTTGTCGTGGCGTTGCCATGCACACGCCGGGCCACAGCCCGGGTTCCATGAGTTTCTGGTTTGCTGATCACAAGCTTTTGATTGCCGGCGACACCCTGTTTCGTCGTGCGATCGGCAGAACTGACCTCTGGGGCGGTGATTACCCAACAATTGAACGCTCCATTCGTCAGCGACTTTATACACTGGATGAAGAAGCCGTGGTGGTTGCCGGGCATGGTCCCGATACGACCATTGGTGAAGAGATCCGCGAGAATATGGTTATCAGAGGTTAAAGAACGATGATGGTTGCCAAATCACGGTTTGCATTGAAGAAACTGACAGCTGTCGCTTTGGTCGGCGCTGTACTGGCGGGTTGCCAAACCACTAACCCGTATACGGGTGAGCAGCAAACCCAGAAATCAGCCAAGTACAGTGGTCTGGGTGCGCTGGCTGGTGCCGTTGTTGGCGGGCTGGCTGATGGTAAAGATGGTGCGTTGGCCGGTGCTGCACTGGGTGCCGTTGCTGGTGGTGGATACGGTTACTATGTGGATCAGCAGGAAAACAAACTACGTGCTGAACTGCAGGGTACAGGGGTTCAGGTTCAGCGTGTCGGTAATCAGCTGAATCTGATTATGCCCGGTAATATTACCTTTGCTTCCAGCTCAGCCAATATCCGTGCGGATTTCTACCCGGTGCTGGGCTCTGTAGCGAGAGTGATGAAAGAGTACGACAACAATACCATTGTTGTGGTTGGTCATACCGACTCAACCGGTGATGAAAAGCGCATCAATCTGCCACTGTCGCAGAACCGGGCGAACAGTGTGGCAGATTACCTGATCGGACAGGGCATCTCTCCCACTCGCATTACAGCCTATGGTGTAGGATCCAGTCAGCCGATCGCTTCCAATAAAACACCGGAAGGACGCGCTGAAAATCGTCGGGTTACGATTGCACTCAAGCCGCCGGCTAATCAATAAGATGTAAAGAAAAAGGGACAGTGAATGCTGTCCCTTTTTTATCAGCTAGCTTCTGCGTAGGTGGCTTGTTTTGGCGATGATTCGCTGCTCATGGATTTCAGTAGGCTGTCTTTGTCCGTCCACAGCTCGTTAACCCAATGCTGAAACTGTTCACGGAATTTCGTGTCGTTACTGTAATCCTTGCCAAGGTATTGAGCCGGAATTGGCAACAGTTCAATGGCAATGCTGACGTTATCGCCTTTTCCGCAGAGAAAACCCCAGAAAGTGGGTGTTGGCCCGTTATAGGAAATGGTGATATTCACCATGGTATTCAGTTGGCTGCCCATAGCCCCTAATACAAAGGCGGTGCCGCCTGCGCGGGGTTTGAGCAGATGACGGAATGGCGACTGCTGTTGTTTATGCTTGGCTTCGGTGTAGCGGGTGCCTTCCATAAAGTTAAAGACGGAAACCGGTACTTCCCGGAATTTCTCGCAAGCCTTGCGGGTTGCCTTGAGGTCTTCACCCCGTTTCTCGGGATGTTTATCCAGGTAAGCCTTGGAATAGCGCTTCATGAAAGGGAAATCCAACGCCCACCAACACTGACCGATAATGGGAACCCAGATCAGTTCCTGTTTGAGGAAAAACTTTAGCATGGGGATACGGCGATTCAGCAGGTGCTGGACAATAAAGATATCAGCCCATGACTGATGGTTGCAGGTCACCAGGTACCAGCCGTCTTTCTTAAGACCTTCAAGTCCATTGACCTGCCAGTCCATAGGGCGGGTCAGTTTCATCCAGCCACTGTTGATACTGATCCAGAACTCCGCAATGGCAATGCAGATCTGCGTGCTGAGTCGGTGCCACGCTTTCACGGGAATCAGAAACCGGCTCACACTGAAAAGTATCAGCGGCAAACACAGTAACAGGGTATTCAATCCCAGCAGCAGGGCTGAGAGGCAACCACGCAGAAAAGGAGGCAGAAATGACAGCATTGCTATGGGTCTATTGTCCGATCTGATTATTCACTGTTGGCAATTCTACGTATCTCCCGTCGCTTGGCAAACGTGCATTGTCAGCACGACTCACCAAACCGGAATTTTTTTCTGACATTTACAGATTCTTTGCATTTTTTTTGTCCGGACTCAGGTACGATGCGAGCATGTTTAATAGTATGAGGATGCCCTCTTGTTACTGCTGGTAGTGTTTGCACTGGTAGCCATTCTTGTTTCATTTCTGTGCTCAGTATTCGAAGCCGTACTTCTTAGCATCACGCCGTCCTGGCTGGCTGGTATTGAGCAGAAAGGTGATCGTTCCGCCAAGCGTATCAAAGCGCTGAAGGACAACATTGACCGACCCCTTGCCGCAATCCTGACCCTGAATACCGTGGCGCACACCGCCGGTGCCGCAGGTGTTGGTGCGCAGGCGGCTGTCGTATTTGGCAACCAGTATCTTGGCCTTGTGTCTGCAGTGATGACGGTGCTGATCCTCGTACTTTCCGAGATCATTCCTAAAACCATTGGCGCTACCTGGTGGCGACAACTGGCACCGATGACTGCGATCTGTCTGAATTGGATGGTGCGTATCCTGTCGCCGGTGATCTGGTGTCTTGAGTTGCTGACGTCTCGCATGACCCACGGTCATGGTAATGACAGTGAACTCCGGGCGGAGATTTCTGCACTGGCTGAACTGGGTCGTCGTCAGGGTGAGCTGGCTTCAGAAGAAAACCAGATTCTCCAGAGTTTGCTGCGTTTCCGTGATGGACGACTCAATACCATCATGACGCCGCGAACCGTGGTTTTCTCTCTGGCTGAATCCGTGACCACAGCGGAGTACCTCGAAAAGTACAGTGATAAGGGTTTCTCCCGTATCCCTGTGTATGAAGGTGAACCGGATGATATCACTGGCTTTGTGCTGCGTGCCGAAGTGCTGGCGGCGCATCATCAGTCCGGTGGTACCGCGACATTAGGTAGCCTTCGTCGTCCGATCATCCGCGTGCTGGATCGTGAGCGTGTGGATAGTCTGTTTTCCCGGCTTGTGGTCGAGCGTTCCCATATCGCGCTGGTCGTGGATGAATACGGCGACATGCAGGGCGTGGCGACGCTCGAAGATTTGATCGAAACGCTGCTGGGCATGGAAATCGTCGACGAATGTGACCGTGATGTGGATATGCAGAGTGTTGCCCGCCGCCGCCGTATGCGCTGGCTAAAGAAGCACAGTCTGCAGATGTTCGGTGCTTCCGGAAAACTGGAACCGGCCAATATGACCCCGGTTAACAAGGCGGATGCGGCAGCTTCCTGAACCTCTGACCGGTGTGCTTGAACGTGAGCACCAGACCATGACCGCGATGGTCAGGCTCTGGTGCCGCGATCGCCATGAGAGTGGTGATGACCTCTGTTCGGAATGCCGTGAATTTCTGGATTTTGCGGCATTCCGTTTACACAAATGCCCTTATGGCCCCGCCAAACCCACTTGTTCCCGTTGCCCCATCCATTGCTACAAGCCAGCCATGCGCGACAAGGCCAAAACCATTATGCGTTATGCCGGGCCGCGCATGCTGTTCAAACATCCGTTCATGACCCTGCGTCACCTGTTGCATGAACGCAGGGCTGTTCCACCGTTACCGTCGAAACGCAAATCGCAGCGTTAGTTGCTGGCGGCCTGTATGGCTGTCAGGGCGATGGTGTAGACAATATCGTCAACCAGTGCGCCACGTGAAAGGTCATTCACAGGTTTACGCAATCCCTGCAGCATCGGGCCAACACTGATGACATTGGCGCTGCGTTGTACGGCTTTATACGTCGTGTTACCGGTGTTCAGATCAGGGAAGACAAACACAGTCGCTTTACCGGCGACCGGGCTGTCGGGCGCTTTGCTGCCGGCAACGGAAGCGATGGCGGCGGCGTCATACTGGAGCGGACCATCAATCAAAAGATCTGGTCGTTTTTCCCGCGCCAGTCGTGTTGCTTCACGGACCTTTTCTACATCTGTGCCATGGCCCGATGAACCTGTACTGTAACTGATCATGGCCACACGGGGTGAAATGCCAAAGCGGGCTGCGGAGTCTGCACTCTGGATCGCAATGTCAGCCAGGGCGCTGGCGTCAGGATCGGGGTTGACTGCACAGTCACCATAGACCAGCACTTGGTCCGGCAAAAGCATAAAAAATATTGACGACACTATGCTGGTATCTGGGCGCGCCTTGATTAACTGAAAGGCGGGTCGAATGGTGTTGGCGGTTGTATGGACAGCACCGGATACCAACCCATCCACATCATCCATTGCCAGCATCATGGTGCCCAGTACCACGTTGTCTTCCAGCTGAGCTTCTGCCATGGGTTCGGTCAACCCCTTGCTACGGCGCAGCTCGACCATTGGTTCGACATACTGTGGCCTGAGTGTGTCGGGATCAAGAATTTCCAGATCATCTGGCAGGGTAATGCCCAGGTCGCTGGCCACCTGTTGCACGCTTTCCGTTCGGGCAAGCAGCACACAACGCGCAATACCACGTTGTTGGCACAGAATGGCAGCCTGGATCGTTCTCGGCTCATCCCCCTCGGGTAATACGATCCGTTTATTGGCCTTACGGGCATTTTCGACCAGCTGATGGCGAAAGGCAGGCGGTGACAGGCGGGGTTCGACCGGCTCGCCACAACGATCCTGGAGCCAGCCAATATTAAGGTGTTCCGCGACATCATCCATGACTTTCCGGAGTCGTTCCTGATCGTCCAGGGGAACCTCGGTATTCATCCGGTCAAGGCGGGTTGCTGTCGTGTAGGAATTGCTGTCGGTGATCAGAATTGGCAGGCCGGTTTCCTGGATAGCCCGACGACAGAGTGTAGCGATCTGCTCCTGTGGAGGCAGCCCGTTCGTCAGTAACAGGCCAGCTAAAGGGACCCCGTTCAGTGCGGCCAGACAGGTGGCCATGATGATGTCATCGCGATCGCCCGGGGCAATAATCAACGCGTCAGGACGCAGATGCCGTACGATGTGTGCTGCTGTGCGGGCGCAGAGCACACGGTGTGCTACACGACGGTTGTCAATATCACCTTCATTCAGAACCTCGGCTTGCAGCAGTGTGGCAACATCCCGGGTTCTTGGTGCTGACAGGGTGTTGTTCCAGGGAATATGACCAATCGCTTTAAACGCTTTGCGCCGAAAGGATGGCAATGTCTGATACTCGCCGTTTTGGTCAGTCACACAGGCAAGGTAGTCGGGTTGAACCTTGTTCAGGATATAACCAATGACATTCGGATTACCGGTTCCGCCGAACGTGTCAGCAGTAATCTGTAGTTTGTCTGCGGTGTCATGGAGTGTTTCATTGTCCGGCGCGTGGACGATGATGATGTCGGCATTCAGGCTTCGGGCAATATCGACATTCAGTCGTCCGGCGTAGGGCATGGTGCGACTGGGTACCAGGCCTTCAACCACTACAACGTCGGCATCTTTTGCCGCCTGGGCCAGTTGGTTGACCACCCTTTCGAGTAGCTCATCGCGTTTGTTGTCACCGAGGAGGTTTTCGACCCTGGACAGTGGGACCGGATCAGGTGGTGTGAGTGAAGTGGCTGCCCGAACCTGTTGGGTGGAGCGTTCCGGACCCGTATCTGAGCGATGCTGTTGTGCCACCGGCTTGAGAAAGCCAACCCTCAGCCCCAGCTTATCGAGCGCATGTACCAGTCCCAATGTGATGGAGGTCAGGCCAACGCCATAGCTGGTTGGGGCGATGTAAAAGACATGCATGCTGGCTCTCCTGCCGGTTCCGTTGTTTTTGGTCTTCAGGTTGGGATTTAGTGTATCCGAGATTCACTACCTCATAAGAACGTTTTCTGATTTCTGGTATTGCTGCCTGGATAAAAAACTCAGCTCCCTTATAACTTAAGGGGTGCATATTGATGATCCGAAGAGAAAGCATCCTCTCACTGGCAAAACAGGCGGGTTCAAGACGACTTCATTCAATCACCGCCTCAAAAACACTAATGCGGTGGCACAATCCAGACAGTTTCATATCAGTGAAGCTGATATTGGCTGCACCCAACCAGACTATGGATCCCATGATTGCATCCCCCCTGATTCTGCTCTGTTTGAACAGCACACTTCATGACACGGCAACCAGAACGAGGGTGTATCAGAAGGTGCGGTTTTCGGGGAAATCTACCGACTGTAGAGCACCTCGCTCCTGCACCCCGTGTGGGGATGCATATCCTTGTCAGCCATCACAGGCAACAGCCAGCAGGTAAGGACTACCTGTGAACAGGTTTGCCTGCATCACTTGCGACGAAAGAATGGTATTCATCTCATTCTTTCGAAGTGTCTTCGGAACGAGGTGAATTATCGTGTTCGTCGCCTTGGCTGCTGCCTTCATCACCACGCCACGTGCTAACAGATGGTGGCATGTAGCTAGCAGGAGGGCCATCCCATTGAGTCCCCCAAGTTTCATATGATTCACAGTTTGACGCCAGGTTTGAGTGTTGGGCGTAGATTTGAGGATGGAGGTCTGGTTGGTTTTGTTTCTCCTGATACTTTGCCATGTGGTTTTTTAAAGACCGCTGCATTGTCGTCAACGACTGAATTGGCGCAGCATCAAGTTTTTCGTTTTCTGGTCTTGGAGACCTTATAATGCTTACAAAATTATCTTCACTGCCGCTGTCAGAGTCGGCTTCGATTTGGCATTGCGTTGTTATGGTGTTAGCTGGTAGCGCAGAGGGCTGAAGGTGCATTTCTTTGGTTGCACCATTTCCACTGGTTTCTTGATTCCCCTGGCAGAGATGTTGGTCACCAGCAGCTTTGTCCAAAGTTGATGGTTGAGAGTCCGTAAGTTTGTCTGTAGTGCTTGTCATTTTAGATTTTTCTTTTTTCAGGTTTTTGTTTTCTTCTTGCAGTTTTTTATAATCTTCTTTCAGTTTTTCGTATTTGGCTTTGTATTTTTTGCCTTTATCCGCATTTTTGTTGCAAGCTTTATAGGCTTCATCGTTTTCCACTGTTAGTTCATTATATTTTTCTAATAGTTTTTTATATTGTATGTTTAGATGCTCAATCTCAATGTCTTTTTTGAAAATAGCAAGTTTGATCCTCGTTTCCATTGAGTCTGATTGTCTGGTTTGATGTTTTTTTTGAGTCGGAGATGGATAGGTTGTCGTTTTTCTTGAGGTCATTCCAGTGTTTGCTTGTTTGGCTGATTGAATGCCCGAATGCCCCTGAAGATATGGAGTTTTTTGTTCTTGGTTGGGCTGAGATGCTGAGGTTTTACTTTCTTGGTTTTCTGGTCTGAATTGATTCGCTCCAGTTGTCTTGTTTGCTAAAGAATCCATAGTTAATTAATCCTTTGTATATATTAAAAATCCTGTGTTAATAATTTCTTTTAAATTATTACTCGTATCTATTGATCAATATTTTGTGATTTTGTTCAAAAGATAGTTTTCGTATTTGACTGTTTTATTGTCGGGGGGCAGTGATTGATGCAGGTCAGTTGTAAATTAATATTTTTTATATGTTTTTATTATATAAAACGTGCACATATCACCTGTCAGATGGTTTTCTGGCTAAGACATTTGTGAGGGCGGCGGTCAAGGTAGCTATTTATGTTAATCAATATGGGTTAATGCGGGAGTATATTGATCTGTTTATTAGGATCACAGTCTATTCAAACAGGGAAAATTCATTTTCCCTGTTTGAATAGGCATGAAGCATCAATGTTGTCTGTCAATCCATAAAAGCGTTGCGCCAATGACCGCGGCAGGCATAACAATCAGGTTAATCAATGGAATAATCGTAAATAAGGCCACAATGCCACCAAAAGCGAGCAATTGTGTACGCTGACGGCTTTTGAGTTGTGTCAGCATATCCTTGAAACGAACCTGCTGGTTATCCGCTGGATAATCCACATATTGAACCGCCATCATCCAGGCGGAAAACAGCGCCCAGAGAAAGGGAGCGGCCAGGTTGATCACTGGAATGAACGTCAGTATCAGCAATCCCAGCGCCCGGGGCAGGTAATAAACGAGTTTCTGGCCTTCCCGGGCGAGACTGCGGGGAACGATGGCGACGAGGTCTTTCCAGCCATTGTCCTCCGGCAGCAGGTGGGGGGTGCGTTCACGCTGAATCTTTTCCGCCAGGAAACCATTGAAGGGCGCGGCGATAAAATTGGCCACCAGGGTAAAGGTGAAAAACACCACCAGGGCGATTGTGAGAGCAAACAATGGCCATAACAGAATGTGCAGAAACGACAACCAGTCCGGCAGCCAGGCTACGGCCTGGTCAACCCACACGGAAAACTGTTGACCTGCCCACCAGATCAGCAGGCCAAACACCAGGATGTTGATGGCCAATGGAATGGCAATAAAGGGCAAAACCGCCGGTTCCTTCAGGCGCTTGAGGCCCCGGAGGAAGTAATCGAGTCCACCGACTGGCGAGGGCAGGGGGTTGGGCATTGGGTTACCTGTCTGTCAGCACAATTGAAAGGATACACTGGTTCAGATATTCGCAGACCGTTATGATGTCTGCCACAGTTTTTCGCCGCACAATGGTAACGGAATTCGGAGCGATTGATGAGTGAAGTGAAACATGCCCGCCTGCTGATCCTGGGTTCTGGCCCGGCCGGTTATACCGCCGCGGTTTATGCCGCCCGGGCAAACCTGAGCCCGGTGATGATCACCGGCATGCAAATGGGTGGGCAGCTGACCACCACCACGGAAGTGGATAACTGGCCCGGTGACGTGGAAGGCCTGCAGGGTCCCGCACTGATGGAGCGGATGAAAGCCCATGCCGAGCGGTTTGATACCGAGATCATTTTCGACCATATCCATACGGCTGACCTGCAAACGCGCCCTTTCCGGCTGGAAGGTGACAGTGGTGTCTATACCTGTGACGCCCTGGTCATCGCGACCGGCGCCAGCGCCCGTTACCTGGGGCTGGACAGTGAAGAAGCCTTCAAGGGCCGCGGTGTATCCGCCTGTGCGACCTGTGACGGGTTTTTCTACCGCAAGCAGCATGTCGCGGTTGTCGGCGGCGGCAATACCGCGGTGGAAGAGGCGCTGTATCTGTCCAATATCGCGGAAACGGTGACCGTGATTCACCGTCGCGACCAGTTCCGTTCAGAAAAAATCCTGCAGGATAAACTCTACGACAAGGTTCAGAATGGCAACATCCGTCTGGTGCTGGATTCCGTGCTGGAAGAAGTGCTCGGGGATGATGCCGGTGTGACCGGTGTGCGGGTGAAAAACGTCAAGACCGGTGAAACCTCCGACATCGATGTAATGGGTGTCTTTATCGCCATCGGCCATAGCCCGAATACAGAGATTTTTGCCGACCAGCTGGATATGAAAGACGGTTATATCAAGGTGCACAGTGGTACCGAAGGTAATGCGACGCAAACCTCCATCCCCGGTGTATTTGCGGCGGGTGATGTCATGGATCATATCTACCGTCAGGCAATTACGTCTGCCGGTACCGGTTGCATGGCGGCACTGGATGCTGAGCGTTTTCTTGATAACGAACAGGAAGGCCGGTAAATCGCTTTGCCTGTTGTGGCGTGAGGTGTAACGGGATTGGCTGCCAGTGCACCCGGTCGCTGGCAGCGTCCGGGTGTTTATACCCTGTCACCGAAGAGTATGGCCATTTCATCACTGATCTGCTTGCGCATATCCATCAGTTTGATGGCAGTATCCTTGAGCCGGATGTCTTCTTCGGTTTCCGGCACCCACTCGGGGATACTCACCGGGTGACCTGATTCGTCGACAGCTACCATGATGAGAATGCAGTGGGTGGTCTGGCGACGATCACCGGACTTAGGGTCACAGGCCAGTACATTGATATCGATGTGCATGGAGCTGCGACCGGTGTAGATGACCCGGGCTTCCACCTCAACCAGGTTGCCGACATGGATCGGGGAAACAAACCGGATGCCGCCGACATACGCGGTGACGCAGTAGCGTCCACTCCAGCCTGCGGCGCAGGCGTAACCGGCGAGGTCAATCCATTTCATCACGGCGCCGCCGTGGACCTTGCCGCCGAAGTTAACGTCTGCAGGTTCTGCCAGAAAGCGTAAGTTGAGTGTGCGTTGGTTGCTCATGGTGGTATTCCTGTCCCTGGTTCATGAATCCGTTGATCAGTCGGCGCGAGAGCGGATTTTTTCCAATATTTTCAACCAGCCGTCTTTGCCATAGGCGACGTCTTCCATTTTGAATCGCACCAGTACCCGTAAGTCATCCCGTTCTTCCACGGTTTGGATATCGCTGGCGGCGTTGTCGAGTACGTGCTCGTGGCCTTCATTATCCTTGTAGAGCGTGATCAGGTGGCCTTCGCCGTTCAACTTGCCGTAGGCCAGTGACAGTCGATCCTCGCTCACACCGCGTTCCTGCAGGATCTGGTATTTCAGCAGGGCGAAATCCTCGCAGTCTCCCGCCATGTTCTGTTTCATTTCTTCCGGTGTCTGCCAGTAGTCGGTGGTCTGGAACTGCCGGGAATCCCGCACGTAGTGGAAATTCTTGTTTACCAGGTTGTTGACCATAAAGACCTGGTCGGGGACGGGTTTTGCTGCCTGATTGCCCTGTCCCGGTTTGCTGATCGCCGAGGGAGAAGATTCTGCCGGCGGTTCCTGATCTGTTCCCATGTAGCGGGAAAATTCATCGGCATGCTTTCGCTCTACCGGTTTTTTGTTTTGTGTTGATTCAGACCGGGTGTTCAGCAGGTTGCCCTGCGTTCCCTGTCCGGACGTTCTTTGTGTGCCAGACATACATCACAGCGATTTGTCGGGTCTATACCCTCAAGTCTAGTAGGCAGGTGTCGGCGGTCTGTGTGCTGGTTGCAAGGAAGCGGGCGTGTTTATGGCTAATCCTGATAAAGTGGGGGCCATATTCTGTGAAAGGTTATATTAAGAGCGGGCAGGTACAGTGACCTGCCCGAAAGAGGATGAAATCAGGCGTTGTTAACGGCTTTCTTGGTGCTATCCAGGCCAAAGTTATCCGCCAGGGTGCCGGCTTCTTCCGGATCGCTCTTGAGGGCGTAATCCTTGGGGGCTTCAACCATCCCCTGTGACGCTTTTTCGTCGCTATTGCCTGAAAGCAGGCTGTTGCTGCCCAGCAGGGCGTCGTTCAGGCGCTGGCGGGTCAGCTCATCGGTGCACAGTTCATTGGCGCTGGCGGCCATATGCTCGTGTACATCGCGATAGCTTTCCGTCATGCGGTTGACCAGGTGCGCGGTGGTGCTGAAATGATCCGCGACTTTTTCCTTGTATTCATTGAGTTCGGCCTCGGCCTTGTCCAGTTGCTTGCGCAGCTGGCTGTTCCCGGTGCGGGAACCACCCAGGAGGTGATTGATGACCATTCCCATCACCAGGCCGGTAAAGAAGGCCAGTCCACCCGTCATCCACAACAAGTTCGCTGTTTCCAAAATAAGCCTCTTAGATTCGTCAGTAGTTCCCGGCTGAGACTCTAACTTATAATCTTTTATCCCGGCTGTATAGAGCGGTGCGGTTACCATCTGTGGCAAATTGTTGCCACTATTGATACAGGCCGGTAAAGTGTCGCGCCTGCGGGGCAAGGGCCTGGAAGCCTGTCGCAGGCCGTGCAGCAGTCACAAAAAACATCAGCGCAGGGATTACCATGACACCCAGTGAGCGGACACCCATTGAGCGTTATCGTCTGGATCTCCAGCGGGAGGGCTTTGTCCATGATGAGGCCCAGGAAAACGCGGTCCATCACCTGCAGCGGCTTTATGATGACCTGCTGGCCGCGGATGCGCGTCAGTCATCGGGTCTGAAACGCCTCGTTTCCAAGTTACAACGGCGTCAACCAGAACCTTTGCAGGGACTGTATTTCTGGGGTGGTGTCGGCCGGGGCAAGACGTATCTGGTGGATACGTTCTTCGATAGTCTGCCATTTCCTGACAAGATGCGAACCCATTTCCACCGGTTCATGCGGCGGGTCCATGATGAGCTGAAATCCCTGGAGGGTGAAAAGAACCCCTTGGTGATTGTGGGGCAGCGGTTGGCGGCTGAAGCCAGAATTATCTGTTTTGATGAGTTTTTCGTTTCTGATATTACCGATGCCATGATCCTTGGCGGCTTGCTGGAACAATTGTTCAAAAACGGTGTCACCCTGGTGGCAACCAGCAATATTGTTCCGGATGAGCTATATAAAGACGGCCTTCAGCGTGCCCGTTTTCTTCCGGCGATTGATTTGCTGAACCGGTATACTGATGTCGTCAATGTCGACAGCGGTGTGGATTATCGGTTGCGGGTGCTGGAGCAGGCGCAGATCTACCATCATCCACTGGATGAAATAGCGAGGGACAGTCTGCATGACAGCTTCTGCAAGCTGGTGGCGGATAGTGCCCATATCCAGGAAGGGCGGGTGCTGGAGATCGAAGGGCGTCCGATCCGGACTATCCGGGTCTGTGATGATATTGGCTGGTTCACTTTTGTTGCCCTCTGTGATGGTCCGCGGAGCCAGAATGACTATATTGAGCTGGCTCGAGAGTTTCACACGGTGCTCATTGAACAGGTGCCTCAGCTCAATGGCAGCATGGATGATCAGGCGCGGCGCTTTATCAACCTGGTGGATGAATTCTATGATCGGGGGGTGAACCTGATTATGTCGGGCGAAACGGCGCTGGAATCCCTGTACCGTGACGGACGACTGGAGTTTGAGTTCAAACGGACGTTGAGCCGGTTGCAGGAAATGCAATCACGAGAATACCTGGCCAGGCCCCATAACCCCTGACCCCTGGCAGAATGAATAACCATCACTCTTTGTTGAAAATCGACTTATGACCTCTGACAGCATTTCACTGAATCCGGACCAGCACAGTGCGCTGGCCGGCCTGTTCAAACAGTTGGGGGATGAGGGCCGGCTGAAACTGGTACTGGCCTGTATGGTGGAACCCCAGCCGGTTGCCCGGTTGTCGGAGTTGGCGGGCATGTCCCAGTCGCTGACCAGCCATCACCTCAAGGGGCTGCGTGATGCCCGTATTCTCAAGGCCGACCGCCAGGGTAAGCAAGTCCTCTACGCCCTGGATGATGACCATATCCGTTGTGTGCTTAATGATCTGATCCAGCATGTTCGGGAGTAGTCACTGCGGAAATGTCGCTTGAGGTTATGTTTGATGGCGGGCCTGTGACTGAAAAGTGTGTTGCTTCCGTATACAAATAAATTATAATTCATATGAAATATAATTTATTTGAGGAGGATGTCATGAAGTCTTGCTGTTCAAATCATCGCTGCAATGCGCATGTCAGCAGCGCTGATGCCGTGCAGATGACTGCTGCAGTCAGTTCCTGCTGCCAGCAGGCTGCAGAAAACGTTGATGGATGTTGTGGATCCAGTGTCGAAGCCAGTGGTTTCAGCAGTGCCAGTACCGGGCAGGCTGAAGACGACGACGAAGGAGACAGTCCACCCGCCCGACAAACCTGGACAATCAGTGGTATTGATTGCCCCAGTTGTATCAGCAAAGTAGAAACCGCTCTCCATCGCCTGGAGGGTATGATCAAAGCACATATTACCTTCGCCACGTTGCGGCTCACCGTCGAATTTGACCCCTCCCGCCTGACCCTTTCCCAGATAGAAAACACCGTAACTGAGCTGGGTTATGGCTTGTCTGGTGTCAATGGAAATGCTTCGCCCCAATCCTCACTGACTGAAAAAATACGGCAGCATCGGCAGTTGCTGATTCTCTCAGGGCTGATGATTGCCGGAGGTATTAGCCGGGTCATTGCGCCTGAATGGGGAGCTTGGGCTTTCTGGCCTGCAACCCTTTGGGGGCTTTTCCCGATCATGCAGGGCGTGGTGCGTCAGGCCGGGCGCGGCAACTTTTTTGGTATGGAAACCCTGATGACCGTTGCCGTGATCGGCGCGCTGGCATTGGGAGAAAGTTTCGAAGCTGCCATGGTCGTGTTTCTCTTCATGATTGGCGAGAAACTGGAGAGCCTGGCGGCTGATCGGGCCCGCAGCGGCGTTAAGGCGCTGATGGCGCTGACGCCGGATACCGCCCTCCTGGTTAACGGTGATGAACGCAGGGAAGTGATGGCAGACAGCCTCCGGCCCGGTGATCTCATTGAAGTGCGGCCGGGTGACCGGTTACCGGTGGATGCAGCGTTGCTCACCGAGGCTGGCAGTTTCGACGAAAGCGCGCTCACGGGCGAATCGCTCCCGGTTGAGCATGTTTCGGGTGATCGGATACTGGCAGGCAGTCTGGCTACGGATCGGCTGGTGCAACTGAGGGTTCAATCCGAACCGGGTGAGAATGCCATTGACCGTATTCTGTCCCTGATTGAAGAGGCTGAAGTCCACAAGGCGCCAGTAGAGCGATTCATTGACCGGTTCAGCCGCTGGTATACCCCGTTGATGATGGTGATTGCAGGACTGGTCATTATTTTGCCCCCGCTCCTGGCCGGACAGCCCTGGGATGTCTGGGTCTATCGCGGACTGGCTTTGCTGCTGATTGCCTGCCCCTGCGCCCTGATTATCTCGACGCCTGCTGCTGTGACCTCAGCCCTGGCCGCTGCGACACGCAAGGGTATTCTCATTAAAGGTGGTGCGGCGCTTGAACAGTTGGCAGGTATTCGGCAAGTCGCATTTGACAAGACAGGCACGTTGACACTGGGGAAACCGGACGTTACTGCCATGGTCAGCTTTGGCTCACCGGAAGATGAATGGCTACCCCTGGTGGCAGCGGTCGAAAAAGGCACGAGTCATCCGCTGGCGCTGGCTATACTGGCGGAGGCTGAGCGGCGAGGTGTTTCAGTTGAGACAGCGGAAAACATCACGGTACTTGCCGGGCATGGTATTGACGGCATCGTAAATGGGCAGAGAGTCAGGATCGGGTCTCCTTCCGTTATGGCTGAGGCGGTGACCCGGATGATGAATGCAGACAATGAGGTGATCCGTCTCGAGGAGCAGGGCAATACTGTCGTTTGTGCCACCGTGAATGGTGAACTGTCGGGGTTGATTGCGTTGAGCGATACCCTGCGCAGCGATAGCGGTGAAGCCATTGAACGCCTTCGTACCATCGGTGTCGACAGTGTCATGCTCACGGGTGATAACCCCCGTGCGGCCAGCGCTATAGCCAGCCAGCTTGGGATGGGCTTTCGAGCCGGATTGCTGCCGGAAGACAAGGTTAATGCGATTCGTGCGTTACAGGCGTCCGCACCCGTTGCCATGGTTGGAGACGGCATCAATGATGCGCCGGCGCTTCGCACCGCTGATATCGGTATTGCCATGGGGCAGGGCTCCGATGTTGCGCTGGAAACTGCGGATGCTGCATTGACCCATGACCGTGTCCGCGAAGTGGGGGATGTTATCTGCCTGTCTCGTCGCGCCATGGCCATTATCCGGCAAAATATTGCGCTGGCATTAGGGCTGAAGGTGGTTTTCCTGGTGACCAGTCTCATGGGGGTGACCGGTCTGATGGTAGCGGTCCTCGCAGATAGTGGCGCTACTGCGCTGGTGACAGCCAATGCACTACGGTTGTTACGACAATCCAAAGACTGATCTTGTCGAAGGCGTCTGATTGTCTTTCAGGAATGGGTGACAGGGAGGTTATTTCTCTGGAATACCTGGGATTATCCTTGATGAAAAATCGATTTCTGGCAGTAATCGGCAGTTTGTTGGTGAGTGTTTCTGTTTCTGTTTCTGTTTCTGCTGATAGCGATGCATTGCTGCGTTTTAATCAGAAAAACCTGACAGAGGCACAGCTCGCACCCTGGGTTCAGCAATCGCTTTATGACATCCGCCATGAAGCGTGGGAAAGTCAGCAGGCGCTGCTGGAGCAGGGAGCGTTGGATCGATATATCAAGGAGCAGGCTGTAATCCAGGGGAAGAGCGTTAATGAGATAAGAACGGCGCTTTTGTCCACAGCGCCGGTATCAGACCAGGATATCCAGTCGTTTTATGATAATTACCGCGCTCACATCCAGGCGCCATTGAGTGAGGTTCGGGATGCTATCCGTGAGCAGCTTGAAAGTATGCGTGAGCAACAGCAACTGGCTGTTGTCATGGAGAAGCTCCGGCAGGAACATGGGGTGAAAGTTTTGGTGCCGGAGCCCGAAGCGCCTGTCTTTAAGCTGCCACTGGAGGGGTATCCGGTCAAAGGTAAGGCCGATGCGCCTTTCACGCTGGTCGAGTTTGCAGACTACCGTTGCCCTTATTGCAAGAAAGGTGCTGAGATGGTCAGCCGTCTCATGGAGGCTTTTCCCGGCAGTCTCAAAGTCTATTATGTGGATTTCCCCGTGGTTGATCCGGCCTCCGGCATATCAACCACGGTGATGCGTGGTGCATGGTGTGCCGGACAACAGGATAAATACTGGGATTACCACGGTCTTGCCTATGCACAGCAGGGCGCATTGTCTAAAACTGCACCGGGGGCCATTGCGGCCAAACTGGGGTTGAACACCAGAGCATTCGAGGACTGCATGGCATCGAAAGAATCGCAGGCTTTTGTGGATAAGGCAACCGACTTTGGCCGCCGTTATGGTGTATCCAGCACCCCGACGTATTTCCTCAATGGAAAAAGATTTTCAGGTGCGGACATTGAAAGCCAGATTCAGCGACAGCTTAATCCGTCAAAATCATCCTGAGCCAGATTAATCTGGCTGGCTATAGATTGATTGACCTGCCACGGGAATACCTGCCGGTGCCCAGGTGTTCCGGCCCCGGGGGCAGACGGAGAGGCTGTCAAAGAGGCACCGGTTGTCTTCCATGATCCGAATATGGCTGAAATGAGCACTGTTGCAGTAGTCCGGGAAGGTGGCGCACAGCAGGCACTGGATCAGACTTTTCAGGGACTGATTCAGGCCATCGAGAATCATGCTGCAGCGAATCAGACCGATGTCTTCTGACTGGTCAGCCAGTTCAATGGCTGTCTGGCGCTGGATGGCTTCCATCTGCTGCCTTAGCAGGTGCAGGGCCAGAAGGGTTCCCTGTTTCAGATTCCCCGGTTGGCGGTCAACCTTGAATGCACCGTTATAGGTCAGGTCAGACAGTTCCACTCCGTGTCGGATACTGGCTTCTGCCGTCACACCATTACCCGCGTTGTTTTTGGTCACAATATTCGTGTGCAGGGCAATAATCGCCTTGGTGATGGGCGGAAGTATCAGGGTTTTGAGAAAACCGTTCATCTGTGTGGCATGCCACTGGCCGGTTTCATCCAGCATGTCGAGAACCTGACGGCCGTCACCCTGCTGAAGGTACTGGAGGTTCTGCATGAGTTGGTCACGGAAACCATCACAGAGCAGGTTTATGCTGTCCCGGGCGGTGGCAGCGGGCTGGTTCAGGGCATCCTTACTGTCCGACATGATGCTGTATCCTCCTGCATTCTGGTTGTGATTCTGCCGTGGCGCATTGGTTTATCTAGCTAATCATATCGGCATAGTGGGCGGGAATAATAAAACATCGCTGTCAGATAGCCTGACAAAGCCCCGGGGCATGCACTTCTGCCACTCTATAGAATCCCATGGGGGTTGTCAGCGAAAGCAACCAAATTGTTCATCATTGCTGACACTTTTGGTCTGCCTCGCCGGATATGTGATAACAGGCAGAATAGAAGGCTTGACAGCACCGTCGGCAACACTTAGCCTCGCGACATGGCGCTGATTTGTATTTCGGCTTGCGGGCGCATTATAAATATCGCTAAAGAGAAAGGTTGACGACGGGATTCGTGAAAACCACTCTCTGAACAGAGTGGTTTTTTATACCCTGACCGGCGGGTAGGCCGGTACCTCTTCTTCTCTTTTAGCGCCGCAGGACGAGCAGTATGCGGAGCTGAAATGATCGAACTCAGACAGATAACAAAACAGTTTGGTCAGGGCGCATCAGCGGTGCGGGCCCTTGACTCAATCTCCCTTCATGTACCGGAAGGCTGTATTTACGGTGTGGTCGGCTCCAGTGGCGCCGGCAAAAGTACCCTGATCCGTTGTGTGAACCTGCTGGAACGTCCGACGTCTGGCCAGGTCATCGTCGCGGGTAAGGATCTGACCGCCATGGCCGAGAGTGACCTGCGCCGGGAACGTCGGCATATCGGCATGATTTTCCAGCATTTTAACCTGCTTTCCAGCCGTACGGTCTTTGGCAATATTGCGTTGTCGCTGGAATTGGCCGGCATGTCCAGCGCAGAAATCGAAAAAATGGTGCTGCCACTGCTGGAGCTGACTGGTCTCAGCGATAAACGCAACAGTTACCCGTCCCAATTGAGTGGAGGCCAGAAACAGCGGGTCGCTATTGCCCGGGCATTGGCCAGCCGTCCCCGTGTATTGCTCTGTGATGAGGCAACCTCTGCACTTGATCCGGCGACCACCGTTGCCATCCTCAACCTGCTGAAAGACATTAATCGCAAGCTTGGGCTCACGATCCTGATGATTACCCATGAAATGGATGTGGTGAAATCCATCTGCGACCGTGTGGCTATTCTCAGCCAGGGACAGCTGATCGAAGAAAATGATGTTGAGCAGTTCTTTTTAAGCCCGAAAACAGCGCTTGCCCGTGAGTTTGTGCGGACGGCTATTCATGAGAAACGGCCCAATGATCTGGAATCCGGTTTTCAAACGGAACCTGCGCCGGGTGCGCGGCCTGTTATTCGTATCACCTTCGTCGGCCGCACCGTGGGTCAACCTCTGATCACCAAGGCGTCTCGCCAGTTTGGGGTAGATTTCAGCATCATGCAGGCGGATATCGAGACCGTGAACGGTAAAAGCATGGGCTTCCTCATGGTGGAACTGTTCGGTTCCGAGGCAGCGGTTGATGAGGCGATTAAATATCTCCGAAGCCAGGAGGTTAGCGTGGAGGTGGTAGGTTATGTCCATTAATGCCTGGTTGATGCTCGGGGAAGCCCTCTGGGAAACGGTTTACATGGTGGCGGTGGCGGGTGCCCTAAGCTTTGTCTTTGGGATTCCGCTCGGTGTGCTGCTTCATGTGAGTCGTCCCGGGAAGATCATGGAAAACCGGCTGTTAAACCAGTTGTTGGGTAGTGTGGTGAATGCGGGACGTTCCATTCCTTTCATTATCCTGATGGTAGCGATTGTGCCTTTCACCCGGTTGCTGGTGGGGACTTCCATTGGCACCAGCGCGGCGATTGTGCCGCTGACTATTGCAGCGATTCCGTTTGTGGCGCGAATCGTGGAAGGTTCTCTGAATGAGGTGCCGGCAGGATTGGTCGAAGCTGCCCAGAGCATGGGGGCATCGCCCTTGCAGATTGTGACCCGTGTCCTGTTACCGGAGGCTTTACCCGGATTAATCCATGGTATGACACTGACGCTGGTGACCCTGGTGGGTTATTCCGCTATGGCGGGCGCCATTGGCGGCGGTGGTCTGGGCGATCTCGGTATCCGATACGGTTATCAGCGGTTTGACGGCGTCATCATGCTGGCAACTGTCGTAGTATTGATCGTGCTGGTTCAATTGATCCAGTGGGCAGGTGAAATCCTGCAGGCCCGTTTTGAACACAAACAGGCCTGATCGGTTCAGGTAACGCAACTTGTGCGTACCGGTTGATTCAAAGAAATGTGTGATAGCGCACGGTATAAAACACTGTAGTCAGGAGGCGTTCGATGATACCTGTAGTGAAATCGGTCAGTAAGTGGCTGGCGGCAGCTGTTGCCTGTACGGGCCTGGTGCTGGGAGGGTGCAGCAGTGACAGCGGTGATGCAGCACTGAAAGTAGGCGTGATTGCCGGTCCTGAGGCAGACCTGATGCGCACTGCCGTTGAGCAGGCCAAACAAAACTACAACCTGGATGTTGAGCTGGTTGAGTTCCAGGATTACGTGGCGCCCAATATTGCCCTGTCTGACGGCAGTATTGATATCAATGCCTTCCAGCACAAGCCTTACCTGGATCGAATGGTTAATGACCGTGGCTTCAAACTGGAAATTGTGGGCAATACCTTTGTCTACCCCATTGGTGGCTATTCCCGGACGCTGACCAGTCTGGAAGATCTGCCCAATGGCTCCAGGGTGGCGATTCCCAATGATCCCAGCAATGAAGGCCGTACCCTGCTCCTGATGCACAAAGCGGGATTGATCACCCTGAAGGATCCCTCAAATCTGGAAGCAACACCGGTTGATATCATCGATAACCCCCATGACTTGAGCTTCATCGAGCTGGATGCTGCCCAGCTGCCCCGCTCTCTGGATGATGTCGATCTGGCGTTCATTAATTCCACTTACTCTGTCGCATCCGGCCTTCTGCCGACACGGGATTCACTGCTGATGGAGGATAAGGACTCGCCTTACGTCAACATCATTGTTTCCCGTCAGGACAACAGCAAGGATCCTCGCATCGAACAGCTGGTGGCTTCCTTCCAGTCAGAAGCGGTAGAACAGAAAGCTGAAGAACTGTTCAAAGGTGGCGCCGTCCAGGGCTGGCGCTAAGTTGTGAATGAAATAAAAAGCCCTGTGTCTGAATGGCACAGGGCTTTTTTTATAGCTCTGTGTGTTCAGACAGGGTTCGGGTGACCATTGACCGGATGGCCTGGCTGACAGCAATCAGGCCATCATCATCCACATAAGGTCCATGACCCGAAGGCAGGAAGCGCATATCTACCCGTGACGGGTCAATGCCGGGCCGGGAAAGGACATACTCAATGGCCCGAAAGGGAATCTGCAGGTCATAGATCCCGGCCAGCGCCAGTATGCGCAGTTGTCGCTGGGCCATCATGCTGGCAGTGATATCTTCGATGATGACATTCATGGTGTCGCCGGTCAGCTGTTGCCAGTCAACCAGTATTTTCGGGTTGAAGCTGACATAGGGTTGCTCTTTCTCTGGTTTCAGCTCGGTATGCAGGTACTCGCTGAACAGTGGGATATAGGTCTGGTTGATCAGGATGATCGGATTGATCAACGTACGGGCGCCGGTATAGACCTCGAAAGGAATATGAAACCGGCTGTCTTTCAGTGCGGGAATAATCTGGGCATTGCGCAGGGTGCTTTCAATAAAGTCGGTGGGCGAGGGACAGTAGCCATACGTCTGGAAATCCTGTTCAGTCATTCCGGTATAGCGAACCAGTGTACTGGAGAGGCTGACCGGGTACGGGGGGCGGCCATGGTATCCATTGATCATGGCAGGCAGGTAGGTATTGTCGCTGAAACTTTTCAGGTTGTTCAGGAACCGGTCAAGGCTCGTGTTTTGTTCCGCAGACAACCCGTGATACCGGGCGGTTACCGCATAGGACTGCAGGTTCCAGTTACAACACAGGGCATCCACCGTATCGGTGCAGCTGTAGAACAGGTGAGGCGCCAGCAGAATCATGCCGGAAACCGGTAATCCCTGCTGAATCAGCTCCCGTGTCACTTTGACCGCCCGGGCGCCGCCATAACTTTCTCCCAGCACAAAGCGTGGCTGGCGCCAGAGGTGGTAGCGTTTGACATATTGGCTGATGGTGTCGGCCAGTACTTTGGCATCACGGTCGCTGTTGAAGTAGTACTGGAGATTGTCTTTGTCCGTTGAGCCTGAAAATCCCGTACCCGGCGGGTCGATCAGGACAATGTCCACGATATCCAGCAGGCATTCCGGGTTATCTTCCAGGCTGGCGGCCAGTGGGTCACCCGTATCAGGGCTGTTCCTGAGGTTGATGCGTTTTGGTCCCAGCAGGCCCATATGCAGAGTCATGCCGGAAGCCCCGGGGCCGCCACTCCAGGCAAAGAGTGTGGGCCGGTTTGTCTGCTCACTCTCAGCGTTGTCGGCGGGAACCTGGTGATAGCGCCAGGCATGGATGTCGACAGCGGGACGAATGCCCAGGGCCGGTATCGCAAAAGATTCCAGTGTGACCTGGTAAGCCACCTGTTGCCCTCCGCAATGGGCATAGCGCACATTGTCTTCTTTTTCAGGTGGTATCACTTCTTCTTCTGCAGTCACCGCAGGTTGATAGAAACAAAATAAGAGTGTCAGGCTGGCAGCAGCCATCGCTGGCAGGCGCATCAATGAAGACCTCACGGAATATATGGATACTGGTGTGTCAGGAAGCCATTGCCTGAAAGGTGTCTGGCATGAGCACTGCAACAGCATAGTTCAGCACGTGCAATTTGCCCTTCATGCGGAAATATCGGAGGAATATGCTGGTGGCGACTGTCCGGCACGGAGGTATGTCGATATGATCCGGGGAGGGAGAAAGCTCCGATAAAGCCAGCAGGGGCTGGCTGGAACAATAAACATAACTATCCAATGGAAGTCATAAGTCGTATATGAAAAAAAGCACGCTCGCATCCGACGGTCTGCTGATCGTGACAGCCGCTATCTGGGGACTGGCGTTTGTTGCCCAGCGGGTCGGGATGGACCACATGGGGCCCTACGCATTCAATGCCATCCGTTTTTTTGTTGGCGCCTGTTCACTGCTGCCTGTGCTTGTCTGGCTGCGACGACGGGAGCAGGGCGGCAACCTGGTTGTCAGTAAATCCCTGCTACTGGGAGGGGTGGCAATGGGGGGGCTGCTGTTTGCGGGGGCGTCATTGCAGCAGGTCGGGCTTTTGTATACAACGGCTGGCAACGCCGGTTTTATTACCGGGCTTTACATTGTGCTGGTGCCGGTGATCGGGTTACTTTGGGGACAGAAAACCGGCCTGAATACCTGGGTGGGTATGGTACTGGCAATGATCGGGCTTTACCTCCTGACCCTGCATGGTGATGTCACCCTCAACAAAGGTGACCTTTTGATGCTGATCGGTGCGTTATTCTGGGCTCTGCATGTATTGTTGATTGGCTGGCTGGCGCCCCGGCACAGCGGGTTGCTGCTGGCTGTCATCCAGTTTCTGACCTGTTCAGGGCTCAGTCTCGCCGTTGCCCTGACAACAGAAGAGATCACCATGAGCGGTGTTCAGGGCGCGTGGGCGGCTATTGCCTTTGCCGGCATCATGTCGACAGGCGTGGCGTATACCCTGCAGATTATTGCCCAGAAAAAAGCACCGGCAGCGCACGCTTCCATCATCCTTAGTCTGGAAGCTGTTTTTGCAGTACTGGGCGGTTGGTGGCTGCTGGATGAAACCGTTACGCTGCAAACCTTTACCGGTTGCGCAGTGATGCTGGCAGGTATGTTGATATCACAGGTTAATGTGCAGCTGCTGAGACGCTGGCTGAGCAAAACGCCCGCCGCGTCAGCCAGCTGATCAGTTGAAGTAATTCTCCAGCTTTTCTGCTGACAGTGACGGGCTGCCCTTGCCATTGGCATGGGCGGCCCGCATAAGCCGGGTAATTGTCTGGTTAGCGGGTGTGGCAACACCGATCTTTTCACCCAGGCGAATGACTGCGCCATTGATGTAATCCACTTCCGGCTCCCGTCCCCGCTGCAGGTCTTCCCACATGGAGGACCGGGCGTTGTCATCCATTTTCAGCATGGCGCCGGCGATTTTTCTGAACAGGGGATCCGGTAGCGTCAGAATCAGTGGTAGCAGGTTCGGGATCACCTTGCCGGTTTTTGCCGGTCGGATATTGGCCACGCGCAATACCGTGAGTGTTTCACGGATACAGGCCGCAAGCACTCTGCGGTAAGCCTGTTGTGCCAGTTGCTGCCTCAGTGGCAGTCCTGACAGGGCGTTAATGGCGTTATTCAGGTTGAGCAGTAATTTACCCCAGAGAATGCTGCTGATGTCCCTGTGTGTTTCGGTTGTTAATCCTGCCTTATCCAGCGCGTGTTGCAGTGGCAGCGTATCTGTCGACTCTTCCAGTATGATGGTGCCCTCTGTGCCACGGTGAAACGTGGTCTGGTTCACTTGGATAATGTTGAACGGCACCATGCCGCCAGTGACCCGGTAACCAGGCAGCAGCCGACGCAATATCGCTGTATTCTCAATACCGTTCTGCAGGCTGATAACCGCCGGGTAGTGGCCGCAGTAGTCCCGTATTGTTGATCCTGCTGTCTCGGTATCACGGCTTTTGACGGTGACCAGGATCAGGTCGGCATCCGATAAAATGGCAGGGTCTGTGCTGAAGGTAATGTGTTCCGGAGGCAGATGGGTTTCTGTTCCGTCCAGTTCTGACAGGCGCACTCCGGACGCCATGATGGCCTTCTGTAGCGCAGGGCGACCGTAAAAAATGACATCATAACCGGCGGCAAGGAGCTTACCGCCAATGAAACAGCCGATGGAGCCGGCTCCAAATATCGCAATGCGTGACGTCATGTCGTGGCTCTCTGTCAGATCCGTTGTCCATTGCTGCAGTGACGATGGCCATCTGCCGACAATTGGGAGGGTACATCGTTGTTGTTTGTGTATCGGTATAGAAACGAAATTCAGCGTAGCAGGATTTCCTGGGGGATGTCACCACCAGGGTGACAGGTACGCTTTCGGCATTTGTGCACGCCCGGATGATTTCATCCCATCATAGACGCTGGATCTGGCATCACCGTTCGTTAATGCGTATTTTTAAATGATCACAGGGGGATGAATGATCCAGCCGGCAGTTTTGTCGGTTAGCCCGGATAACCGGTTCAGGTGAGGCAAACAGAATGACACTGGCAATTTTTTCACAGCTTGGTTCAGGGTATGCAACGGAAAAGGCATTTGTCGCCATCGCGGGGGATGGCGCCATGCCCGGAGATGGCAATGCATTAACCGTTACTTCACCGATTGATGGCAAAGACCTCACCCGGGGAAACATGGCCAGTGCGCAACAGGTCGACAGCGTCATCCGGCAGGCACAGCATGCTTTTGAGCGCTTGCGGACAGTGCCTGCCCCCGTGCGAGGGGAGTTCGTCCGCCGTATTGGTGAAGTGGCCCGCGAGCACAAAGAGGCGCTGGCAGAAGTCATCAGTCTTGAAGCTGGCAAAATTACCCAGGAAGCCTTGGGTGAAGTCCAGGAATGGATCGATATCTGTGATTTTGCCACCGGGCTTTCCCGTCAATTATACGGTTTGACCATTGCCAGTGAACGGCCGGGACACCGGATGATGGAACAATGGCACCCATTGGGGCCGGTGGCGGTGATTACGGCGTTCAATTTTCCCATGGCGGTCTGGGCATGGAACGCCATGCTGGGGATTGTTTGTGGCAACACGATGATCTGGAAACCGTCCGAGAAAACCCCGCTGTGCGCGCTGGCGGTACAGGCCGTGGTCGACAAGGTGCTGGATTCCATGCCGGAGATTCCCCGTTCTGTTTCAACGGTGGTTGTGGGTGACCGGGACGTGGGGGAACAACTCAGCGCAGATAACCGGATTCCCCTGGTGTCGGCCACGGGTTCCATTCCCATGGGCAAAAAAGTGGCGCAGACCGTCGGCGCCAGGCTGGGGCGGTCTTTACTCGAGCTTGGGGGGAACAATGCCATGATTCTTGCCCCGTCGGCTGACATGGACCTGGCGCTCCGGGCGATCGTTTTTTCTGCGGTCGGAACGGCTGGGCAACGCTGCACCAGTCTGCGTCGGTTGATCTGTCACAGTTCATTGGTTGACAAGGTCTGCCATCGCCTGGTCAAAGCCTATCAGACATTACCGATTGGCGATCCGATGGCGGCGGGTACCCTGGTCGGCCCTTTGATTGATCAGCAATCTTTCAACGCCATGCAACTGGCATTGGGGGAAGCCCAACGGGAAGGCGGGCAGTTGCTGTTTGGTGGTGACCAGGTATTGCATGATGTGCCGGCAGGCGGCTTCTATGTACGCCCTGCCATTGTGAAGATCCGGCATGATGCAGACATTGTTCACCATGAGACATTTGCACCGATTCTGTATGTCATGGAATACGACGATATGGATGAAGCCATTGCTATCCATAACGGCGTCCCTCAAGGATTGTCTTCGGCGATCTTTACCGAAAACCTGCGGGAGGCAGAACAGTTCCTTTCGCCAGCGGGCTCTGACTGCGGTATCGCCAATGTGAATATTGGTACGTCTGGCGCCGAAATTGGCGGTGCGTTTGGCGGTGAGAAGGAAACCGGTGGTGGTCGGGAGTCAGGCAGTGATGCATGGAAAAACTACATGCGTCGTGCCACAAACACGATCAACTATGGTGGTGAATTACCGCTTGCCCAGGGTATTGAGTTTGGTTGACAGGGGCTAAGACGCCTGGCAGATAAGCGCCGCCAGGCGTCAGTCTTTGTGCTTACAGCGTGTTTTTGTAAATATGCCCATCCTTCATGATGACTTTCAGGTTGTGTTCCGGCTGTTGCAATACGTCGATGTCTTCCAGCGGGTTGCCATCCAGCATCAGCAGGTCTGCCCGGTAGCCTGCCGCCAGGGTGCCGATCTGATCGGACAGGTTAAATAACTCAGCAGCTTTTACGGTCGCGGACTGTATCAGTGCAGCGGGGGGGATGATCGCTTTGCGAAGCGTGAATTCCTGAAGTTGTGACTTATGCATGCTGCCCAGCAAGTCGGTGCCGAAGACAATGTTCACCTTCGCCTGCCAGGCTGCCTCCAATGCCTCCAGGCCCGCATCCAGAACCCGGTAAACTTTCTTCTGCAGCGCTTCAGGCATGCCCGCTTCCACACCTTCTCGCGCCAGCCGGTCATAGGTTGACAGGGTGGGTACCAGGAAGGCTTTTTTTTGTTTGAGCAGTGCTAACCCGTCCTGTTCTATCAGGTTGCCATGTTCGATGGAGCGAACACCGCATTCCAGTGCCCGCACAATGGCCCGGTTGGTGTAGGCATGGGCCATTACATAAAGGTTGGCGGCCTCTGCCTCCTCGACAGCCGCCTGAATTTCATCCTCTGAAAACTGGGTGCTGGTGATGCGGTCTGTTGGCGATGCGACGCCTCCGGATACCATGAGTTTGATCTGGTGAGCGCCTTTGCGGATTTCATCACGACAGGTGCGACGTACATCGGCAACACCATCGCAGACTCTCCCGAGGCCCGCGCAGCAGAAGCAGTGGTCGGCCTGATCGTCACCCGGCAGGCGCATATCACCATGCCCGCCTGTCTGGGAGATGGCATGGCCACAAAAGAGCAGGCGGGGGCCGATCATCAGGCCTTCTTCAATGGCTTTTGCAAAACCGTAATCCGCACCGCCAGCATCCCGTACTGTGGTAAAGCCCCGCATAAGCATATCGTGCACAATGCCGGCAGCATGGGCGGCCACGTAAGAGGTTGGCCAGTGGCGCAGTGCGACAAAGTTCGGTGTCGCCGCTGTAATATGCACATGGGCATCGCAGAGGCCCGGCATGACGACGCGTCCTGCGGCATCAAGGGTCATAGCCGCCGGGGAGTCGGGAACGTCATCGCTGACGGCATGAATGCGGCCCCCTTGAATGTCCAGACATTGTTTTGGCTGCAGACAGCCATTTGCAGCATCCAGAATATGAGCGTTGGTAATTCGAATGATTGCCAAGGATATGCTCCTGCAGACGGTTAACGATCAGATTGATCTGGCGCCCTGCAGGATAGTTCATGGAGGAGCGGGCCTGTTTTTATCCCTTTATGACCGGAAGGTCGAGCATTGTGGTCATGGTGTCCCGGTGGTTCCGTGGAATAATACGCAGCGTAAAAACAAGAATAATGACAGAGACCGTTGTATGGATTTTGATATCAACCTTCTGCTGTTGCTGTTGACACCGCTTTACCTGGTGACCATCGGTGCAGAGTTTCTTTATCTTCGCAGGCGCCGGAATGATTTTCCGGAAAGCGCCCGCTATTCGCTGGCGGATACCGTGTCCAACGCCATGCTGGCAGGCATGTATCAGCTGGTGGAGGCGCTCACCGGTGTGATGGTCATTGCTGTCTACTACTGGCTATTTGACTTCCGTCTGTTCGAGATCCCGGTGGCAGCCTGGTCGATTGCCCTGTTGTTTGTGCTGCAGGATTTCTTCTACTACTGGTTTCATCGTGCCTGCCATAACATCCGCTGGATGTGGGCGGCGCATGTCGTCCATCATTCGTCGGAGAAACTGAATTTTTCCACGGCGTTCCGTCAGAGCCTGATGTATCCGGTAGCGGGGATGTGGGTATTCTGGACACCGATGGTGGTGTTAGGGTTTCCACCGGAGACAGTGATAGCCGTCGTACTGATGAACCTGTTCTACCAGTTCTTTATTCATACCCAGGTAATTCCCAGGCTGGGTTGGTTTGAGTGGATCTTTAATACACCTGGCCATCATCGTCTGCATCATGCACGTAATCCGTCGTATATTGACCGAAACTTCGGCGGCATCCTGATTATCTGGGATCGGTTGTTCGGCACCTTTGTCGATGAGAAACCGGGTGAAGCCTGCGAATATGGTATTACCCGCCAGATCCATTCCCATAATCCCATCACACTGTCGTTTCATGAATGGCGCGACATGCTGAGAGATGCCTTTGCGCCGGGAAAGCGCATGGGGCAGCGGCTCAGGCACCTTTTTGGTTATCCGGACTGGCAGCCGGATGACACATCGCCTGAACAATCGCAGACGTCCACACTGGAGAAGGTGGAACCAAGGCTTTAAATCGGTGCGTTGATTGTGCCATTATGAATTCCCTGTGCAGAAACGATGCTGCACCCAGGCTTTAATCATGGGCAGTTTGCCCGGATCCGCCGCCACGGGTTGATCTGGTGTGAAACTTGCTCATGAGCTCCCCCGGATGGCCGTGGGAGTGCCGGCGGTCATAACAACAATAAAGCAAGCAGGGAATTATCATGAGCAAGACTCTTCTGAAGCAGAGCCTCCTGTCTGTCGCTGTAGCCGGCGCCATGGGCATGGCCAGTGTGGCCCAGGCCGATGTGGTGATTGGCGTAGCCGGCCCCCATACGGGTGCTTATGCGGCTTTTGGTGAACAGCTATGGAAAGGTGCGGAACAGGCCGCCAGGGATATCAATGCGAAAGGGGGCATTAACGGGGAGCCGATCAAACTGGTCAAGGCCGATGATGCCTGTGAGCCCAAACAGGCGATCAACGTGGCTAACCGGCTGGTCGATTCCGACGGCGTCGATTTTGTTATTGGTCACTTCTGCTCATCATCCAGTATCCCTGCTTCGAAGATTTACGATGAAGCGGGCGTCTTGATGATCACGCCGGCTTCCACCAATCCAAAACTCACGGAACAGGATTTTGACCAGGTCTTCCGTATCTGTGGTCGGGATGACCAGCAGGGAACGGTTGCCGCTGAACACATTGTCAACGAACTGGGCGCGACCAGGGTTGCCGTACTTCACGACAAGGACACCTATGGTCAGGGTCTGGCAGACGCCATGAAAGCCCATATGAACAAGCTGGGTGTGAAGGAAGTGCTGTACGAAGGCCTGACCCGTGGTGAGAAAGACTTCAATGCCCTGGTCACCAAGATCCGCTCCAGTAAGGCAGAAGTCGTCTACTTCGGTGGTTTACACTCGGAAGCAGGTCCGCTGGTGCGCCAGATGCGAGAGCAGGGCGTGGAAGCCGAGTTTATCTCCGGCGATGGCATTGTGTCTGAAGATTTTCTCAAGGCCGCCGGTGGTGCGACCTTTGTCAATGGCGTGCTGATGACCTTCGGTGCGGATCCCCGTCAGATCCCCGATGGCAGGGATGTCGTCAGTACTTTCCAGGAAACCGGCTACGAGCCTGAAGGTTACACCCTCTATTCCTATGCGGCGATGCAGGCTATTGTCGCAGGCGCAACGGCTGTTGACAGCACGGATGGCGCCGAGGTGGCTGCCTGGCTGAAGAACAACACCGTCTCTACCGTGCTCGGCAAGAAAGCCTTTGATGACAAGGGTGACCTGAAAGTCTCTGATTACGTCATGTACCAGTGGGGCAGTGACGGTTCTTACGGTCAGCTCTGATCCGGCCCGGGGCGCCGGGTAATCCCCTGTGCCCCGGCAGTTATACGACCGGGTGAGACGACCCGTCTATCCGGTAATAATAATTCAAGTCGTAACCGGTTAACGTATGGATCCCTCAATTATTCTTCAGCAGCTGATCAACGGGCTCACCCTGGGTTCTGTTTATGGGCTGATCGCCATCGGGTATACGATGGTTTACGGCATCATTGGCATGATTAATTTTGCCCATGGTGATGTTTATATGATCTCTGCTTACCTGACCGCCATCATCATTGCCATCCTGGCTTTCTTTGGTATTGAGTCTTTCCCCGTTATTTTGCTGGCGACACTGGCCTTTACCATTGTGATCAACGGGGTTTACGGCTGGACCATTGAGCGGGTGGCCTACCGGCCACTGCGCAGTTCTACACGACTTGCGCCGTTGATATCGGCCATCGGCATGTCGCTGGTGCTACAGAATTATGTGCAGATCAGCCAGGGCGCCAGGAACCAGGGCGTACCGGTTCTGCTGGAAGGCAGCATCCGCATCAATATGGGGGATGGTTTTATCCAGATGTCTTATATCCAGATGCTGATCGTCATCGCTGCATTGCTTGGAATGGGCGTGCTGACCTGGCTGATTCATCGAACCAGCCTGGGGCGTAAGTGCCGGGCAACCCAGCAGGACCGGAAGATGGCTTCGATCCTCGGCATCGATACCGACAAGGTGATCTCAACGGTATTTGTGATCGGTGCAGCCATGGCGGCGCTGGCCGGTGTGCTGGTGACCATGAACTATGGAACCTTCGACTTTTATGTCGGCTTTATTACCGGGATCAAGGCGTTTACCGCGGCTGTTCTCGGGGGAATCGGTTCGTTACCCGGCGCCATGCTGGGCGGTATTATCCTCGGGCTGTCGGAATCCCTGTTCTCCGGCATGATCAATACGGATTACAAGGATGTCTTTGCGTTCAGCCTGCTGGTGCTGATCATGATTTTCAAGCCAAGTGGTCTGCTGGGTAAGCCGGAAGTGGAGAAAGTCTGATGCAGTCAAGCGCACAAACCACCACCGCATCAGGCGCCATTGACTGGAAACGCAGCCTGATTGATACATCCGCGGCGGCATTACTGTCGCTGGTCATCTTCGGGCCGATGATCGGCTTTCTGCTGGACGGTTATGACTTCAGGTTACGGATGGAAACCCTGTTTGCTGTTGTCGGTGTGATTGCCATTGGGCGATTGGCGATGTCGCTGTTTGTTCAGACGGCAACGGGTCAATCACTGCTGCAGCGCTTTGGTGATCGAAAAACCGGTGTGTATGTCAAACCGGTCGGTGAAAAAAGCCATCTGCGCTATATCGTTCCACTGTTGTTTATTGCCGGTTTGATCTTTCCCTTTGTGGCAACTAAGTACTGGATCACCGTGGTGATTCTTGGCTTGATTTACGTACTGCTGGGTTTGGGGCTCAATATTGTGGTGGGTCTGGCAGGCCTGCTGGATCTGGGGTTTGTGGCCTTTTATGCCATCGGCGCCTATGGGTTGGCATTAGGCTATGAATACCTTGGGTTAGGGTTCTGGGCCATGCTACCCCTGGCAGCATTAATGGCTGCGGTGTTCGGTGCTTTGCTGGGGTTTCCGGTTCTGCGCATGCATGGGGATTACCTGGCGATCGTCACCCTTGGTTTCGGTGAAATTATCCGGCTGGTGCTGAATAACTGGACCGCCTTTACCGGCGGTCCCAATGGCATGTCAGCCCCTGCGCCAACCTTGTTTGGATTGGAATTCAAACGACGGGTCAAGGAGGGGACGCCGTTCCATGAGTTCTTTGGCCTGGAATACAGTTCCAACTACAAGTTTATCTTTATTTTCCTGGTCCTGCTGGCGTTGGTTTGGGTGGTGTTGCATATCAACCGTCGCCTTACGCGCATGCCGCTGGGTCGTGCCTGGGAAGCCCTGCGTGAGGATGAGATTGCCTGTCGCTCACTGGGGATCAACCACGTGGTGGTCAAGCTGTCAGCGTTCATGACGGGGGCGGCCATTGGCGGGATTGCCGGCGTTTTTTTTGCGACTTACCAGGGGTTTGTTAATCCTTCGTCGTTTACCTTCTTTGAATCCGCCCTGATTCTGGCCATTGTCGTATTGGGCGGGCTGGGATCTACCCGCGGTGTTGTCGTGGCGGCATTTGTGTTGACGATCCTGCCAGAGGTGTTGCGTGATTTCGCCGAATTCCGGGTGCTGATGTTCGGCGCATTGATGGTGCTGATGATGATCTGGCGGCCCCGTGGCCTGGTGCGGTTAAGCCGTGAAGCCCATGCCCGCCCTGAGGGGCAATCGCCTGCCGGTATGACGCCCGCGATGGGAGGTACGCAATGAGCACGGATATTCTCAAAGTCGATCAGCTGTCGATGCGGTTTGGTGGTATCAAGGCGCTGAGTGATGTGTCCTTTTCTGTCCGGCGGGGCAGTATAACTGCGCTGATTGGTCCCAATGGCGCGGGTAAAACCACGGTGTTCAATTGCCTGACCGGTTTTTACAAAGCGACAGAGGGTCGCATTGCACTCCATGCCAAAGGACGGGAGACCGATATTGGGCAGGTCCTGGGTGAAGCGTTTCGTCCTGGTGATTTTTTGAATCCGGCCCAACTGGGTTCACGGCTTTATTTCAAGATGTTCGGTGGGTCACACCAGGTCAACCGGGCGGGTATGGCCCGTACGTTCCAGAATATCCGCCTGTTCAAGGAAATGACGGTGCTGGAAAACCTGCTGGTCGCCATGCATATGCAGATGAATCGTGGCATGGTTTCCGGTCTGTTGAATACGGCGGGTTTTCAGCAATCCGAGACCAAAGGTCTGGAGAAGGCCTGGTACTGGTTGGGCATCATGAATCTTGCTGATCAGGCAAACCGACTGGCGGGCGAACTTCCCTATGGACAGCAGCGAAGGCTGGAGATTGCCCGCGCCATGTGCACAGGGCCGGACTTGGTTTGTCTGGATGAACCGGCGGCAGGTCTCAATCCTAACGAGACCGTGGAGCTGAGTGCCATGATTCGCCAGCTGCGTGATGACTTCGGCGTGACCGTCCTGCTGATTGAACACGATATGGGAATGGTCATGAACATATCAGACCATATTGTGGTACTGGATCATGGTGAGGTGATTGCCAGTGGCAAGCCCGCCGATATTCGCGATGATCCCCATGTGATTGGCGCCTACCTCGGCACAGACGAGGATGAATTGCTGGAAGCGGCTGTTTAAGGAGGGAATTATGAACACAACCCCAGCCCTGCTGGATATCCGCAATGTGGATACGTTTTACGGCCCGATTCAGGCGCTCCGAGATGTCTCATTAACGGTGCAGGAAGGTGAGATCGTCAGCCTGATTGGCGCCAATGGTGCCGGTAAGTCAACACTGTTGATGACGCTGTTTGCCCAGCCCAGGGCGTCCTCTGGCCAGATTCTGTTTGCCGGGGAAGATCTCCGCGATGTCAAAACACCGGATATCGCCAGTAAAGGGATCGCACTGGTGCCGGAAGGGCGTCATGTCTTCCCCCATATGACGGTGGAAGAGAACCTGATGATGGGAACCGTTGCCATAGGCACAGAACATGCTGAGGAAGACAAGGTGCGGATGTATGAGCTGTTCCCACGGCTCCGGGAGCGGTCAGGCCAGCGGGCTTCGACACTTTCTGGAGGCGAGCAGCAGATGCTGGCGATTGCCCGTGGCCTGATGAGCCGGCCTCGCCTGTTGTTACTGGATGAACCAAGCCTTGGGCTTGCGCCCATTATCGTCAAACAGATTTTCAGGATTCTTCGTGAGGTCGCCCGGCAGGGTATGACCATCTTTCTGGTGGAACAGAATGCCAACCATGCCCTGAAACTCGCTGATCGTGGTTATGTCATGGTTAATGGCGTGATACGGATGACGGGGACAGGGGCTGATCTGTTAACGAACAGTGAAGTCAGGGAAGCCTATCTCGGAGGTCATCAGGCAGCTTGATGAAGGGCTGCTAATTCATTAGCAGCGTCAGTTTTGTTGCTGGCGCTGCTGTCTTTTAATAATCATTGGATATGATGTAGTGAATGAGTGACTGAATGTGTTGGTTATGCTAACTGATGGAATTATTTTGTATTGAGAAATGAACTCTCTATATGTATTGAGTCAAATAAAGTGAATGGGTGAAAGATTCTTATTTTTAAATAATCTTTGGTTTTTGTTGTACGGAGATATTAATATGGCAAGTGCGATAGGTCCTACTGCAAATGGTACTGCTGGTATAGATCCTTCTACGGATGATAATAAATGCTGTTGTTTCGGGAGGACAGTTAAATCGGTCGGTGCAGTTTTATTTGGTATTTTGTTGTTTCCTATAGCAGGTATTGTTAACGGGATAGCTTATTGTAATCAAGAAAGACAAGACTCTCCTAATAAAAGTGGTGCTGAGGTCAGGTGGGAAGGATTTCAAGTATTCCTGATGTGTTTGCCAATTATAGGTTCCGCCGTTATTTTTGCAACACTGATTAAAGAGAACTATGAAGGCGGTGCATGCGCACAGGTAACAGCATTTTTTGCCGGTTTGTTAATCCTGCCAGCACTTATTGGTGTGGCAATTATCGGAGCAGAGAAAGCTGGTAGCAAATGTGAAGCATTTGGCTGGTTTTTATTTAGTATTCCAATTGTTGGGCCTGGTTTTCTCACGAAATCTTTTTTGGTTGATGGTGACAGTGATTAAGACTTTGTGTCGTATCCTGAGTGCTTATTTATAAAGAGTGTTTGTGAAAGATGGATGCAACAATTACTGTTAATGACAATAATATAAGTAATGTTAATAGCGAAAATAGTGGGCCGTCTTGTCGTGAGAAAACGGCTCTCTTTTTTAAGCGAACAGCTAAAGTTTTGGCGGTGGTCTCGATTTTTATTTTGAGTTTTGTGCTTTTTCCTGTTGTCGGTATTATTTGTGCTGTTGAACAATATAAGCAACACATTGATAAGAAACCCGAAGAACGTTGCGTTGCTCTTATTCTCGCAATAAGGCATTTTTTCCTACCCGTTCCAGTTCTCGGCTCGATTGTTTATGGAATTAGTCGTTGTATCCATGCAAGAAATCCAGACGCTGCCTGTGCACTGGATAAAGAATACAGCACGGCAGCTGAAGTGTTTGCTTATATTCCACTTTTGAACTCTGGCCTCCATGGAATGAATGCGCTCTTCTATCTGGGAATGCCAGATAGGGCATTAGATCTGTAATTGCGTTCTATACTGGCTTGTCTCATATTTCTTATCGTATGAAAGTCAGCCATGCCCTTGAATCTTCCTGATGTCAATATTAAAGCGGAAACGAGAGCGTTATATTCTGCAAGAACGCGTTTGCCACAGCCTGCCGGTACCGAGTTTTATGGTTTGGAACCTGTCCCTGTAAACCTCAGGGTGGGCGGTGTTTGGCCTCTGTTTAATATTTTTTCCAACCTTTTCATCAATCCGGGGACACTGATTACCTCCGGTATGATGATCATGGCTGGGTTGTCATTTCAGGCGACGGTCCTGCTTCAGGTGGTTTCGGTAATGCTGGGGATGATTCCTTTTCTGCTCTTTGCCCGGGCCGGCGTCAGGTATGGTATACCCGGGCAGGTATTATGCCGGGCAGTGTTCGGTATCCGTGGCTCAAAATGGCTGACATCGCTATTGCGTCTGCTGTGCTCGATTTACTGGTTTGCCTTTCAGACCGCCGCCGGTTCTCTGGCCATAGAGGCGATCTTGCGAAACTGCTTCCAGCTGTACCTGCCGCTTTGGGTCATTTCCCTGAATTTCGCGCTGTTTCAAGGTGTGGTGGCCATCGTGGGTTATTCCTGGTTGAAGGGGGTGTCAACGTTGGCCTTTCCCCTGAAGTTGGCCTGTTTTTCGGTACTCAGTCTCTATCTGTACCGCTATGGTGGCGAAGAAGCCAGTATCGAAGTCGTCTTGCAGTGGCCGGGTTACCATTGGCACTGGCCTTTGATTGCGACCTGGCTAAATACCATTGTCAGTACATGCTTTACCTGTGTCACGGATGCCTCAGATTTTACGCGTTATACCCGTTCTGAAAGGTCGCTTTGGGTGGGTACGCTGACCGGTTCCCTCGTGGGTATTATTATTGGTGCAGCGTTTGGCGCTTATGCCGTGGTGGCAGGTAAGGCGACGAGTATCAACCCGTTTGAAACCGTCACCCAGCTGCAGCCGGGGGGGCTTATTATCCTGTTGATCATGCTGGTGATTTTTCTGGATAACTGGACGATCAATGTCATTAATCTTTATACCGGTGGGCTTTCATTATGTAACAGTGTTGAGTGGCTTGGTCGTTTCTGGGCAACCGCAATTGTTGTGTTGGTGGCATCTGCATTATCATGTTTTCCCTTTCTGATTCATCGCTATACGGACGTTATGGCGCATGTTGGTGCCTTTTTTGCGCCAATTACAGCGGTTATGCTGGTCTGGTATTTTTATGGATTCTCACGATTGAATGTCACGGCTCTTTATCAGAAGAGCGGTGATTACTGGTACAGATCAGGATTTAATCTTTTTGCCTGTTTATTGGCTCCTTTAGGATTGCTAGTTAAATTATGGATGCCTGTAACTGTTCTACCTTCAATTCTTATATTATGCATCGTAATGATGATTTATGGGGTAGCTATTCATTGGCGAGAGTCGGTTAATGAGTCGCGCTGAGAATCTTTATTTTTTAAATTCAGGTTTTTTATCTGTCAGTTGATTGCTGAGTTATTGCAATAAACTGAGGAGTCATTGAATTGATATTGGATTCTTTGGCGGCAATAACATCTTTAAGTGATGTTATGCGTCATCTGAATGGATTGGTAGCGGGGGCCGGATTTGAACCGACGACCTTCGGGTTATGAGCCCGACGAGCTACCAGGCTGCTCCACCCCGCACCGAAAAAGACAAGACGCACATTGTGTTGGTAGCGGGGGCCGGATTTGAACCGACGACCTTCGGGTTATGAGCCCGACGAGCTACCAGGCTGCTCCACCCCGCACCGAAAAGATAAAACGCACATTGTGTTGGTAGCGGGGGCCGGATTTGAACCGACGACCTTCGGGTTATGAGCCCGACGAGCTACCAGGCTGCTCCACCCCGCACCGAAAAAGACAAGACGCACAATGTGTTGGTAGCGGGGGCCGG
>NZ_BAAJPA010000014.1:0-145949 GCF_057552235.1 Kistimonas ophiarachnellae
TTCCGCGCTGTCCGGCGTGAAGTCAGTGCCGGAATGCGGGGCGAATTCTATGGGCGCGCTTATAACCTGTCAAGCATATCGATTCGCTCTTTTAAGAACGAAACGAACGTACTTACCGAGAATGGCGAAGAGAAACAGAAAAGGATTCGATAAAACAGACAGGCCAGCAGCAACAATCGTCACTGCTGGCCATCAGATCAAGCGTCAGCCAGCTGCTTGTACTCTTTTTCCAGTCGTTTGGCTTCTTTCTTGGACACACCACCCAGAATCTCGATGGCATGACGGATACGTGCGCGGCTCATATCGGGACCCAGTATTTCCATGGAATCCACCACAGACCACGAATTCGGGGTACCGGCGATGGCCACAAAAATGGGCTGCATCAACTCCCCTACTTTCAGATCAATGGCTTTGGCCAGTGTTTTGATTTCGGCAAAGATGGCGTCTTTATCCCACTGGCGCAACGCTTCCAAGCGCCATAGGGCAAACTGCAGCGCCTTTTTCACACCAGCATCATCCAGCTTCTTATGGGCGAATGATTCCGGCGCCAGGTTCAACATACCGGTGAACATAAAGCCGGACAGCGCCATGAAATCGGTAAACCGCTCTGCACGCTCCTTGGCAAACGGCAGAAACTGACGCATGTAATCATCGTTGATCAGCCAACCGTGCAGACGATCGGCAAATTCATCCACGGTCAGGTTTTCACGAATCCAGCTGCCGTTTAACCAGGCCAGTTTTTCCTGGTCGAAAATCGGACCACCCAGTGAAACCCTTTGAATATCAAAGTGTTCGACCATTTCGTTAAGGGTGAACTTCTCCCTCTCATCCGGCATGGACCAACCCATCCGGCCAAGATAGTTCAGCACCGCTTCCGGCAGATAACCCATACGACGGTAGTAGTTAATACTGGTCGGATTCTTGCGCTTGGACAGTTTGCTCTTGTCCGGATTACGCAGCAGCGGCATATGGCAAAGCGTCGGCATCTCCCAGTCAAAGTACTGATAAAGCAGCTTGTGCTTGGGTGCGGAGTTAATCCACTCCTCACCACGAATCACATGGGTAATCCCCATCAGGTGGTCATCCACCACGTTCGCGAGGTGATAGGTTGGCATGCCATCAGCTTTGACCAGCACCTGCATATCAATCTGGGACCAATCAATTTCAATGGTGCCGCGCAGCATGTCGTCAACAACGCAGGTACCGCTTTCCGGCACTTTCATCCGCACCACATGGGGCTCGCCTGCCGCCAGTTTGGCCTGCACGTCAGCTTCGCTCAGGTGGAGACAGTGGCCGTCGTAACCCGGCGTCTGCTTGTTTTCCATTTGTTCGGCACGCAGTGCGTCCAGACGCTCAGCGGAGCAGAAGCAACGGAATGAATGCCCTTTTTCCAGCAGGATGTCCGCATGTTTCGCGTAAATTTCACCACGTTCGCTCTGCCGGTAAGGGCCGTGAGGACCACCGACATCCGGCCCTTCACTCCACTCAAGGCCAAGCCAGCGGAGGGAATCGAGGATCATCTGCTCAGATTCCGGGGTACTGCGCTGCTGGTCAGTATCTTCAATACGCAGGATAAACTCACCACCCTGACTGCGTGCGAAAGCCAGGTTGAACAGGGCGATATAAGCGGTGCCGACATGCGGATCACCGGTCGGCGACGGGGCCACTCGGGTACGGACAGTCATTGTTTTCCGTTAACAATTCGGGGGTTCATACAGCATGACAGGTCAGCAGTGCGTACTTTCGGACAGCAAACGGCTGAAGCATCACGTCGAAACTGGGAATTATACGTCACCACTCCCCTTTTGCAGTACACAAAAAAAGCCCTGACCAAGATCAGGGCTTCAAAGGATGGTTTCACAATGACTTAACGACGTATTAGATAGTGCATTCCGTAGCGAAGCGCCACATAAAAGACAATCGCTGACGCAATATACATCTCAAAGACAGCCACTCCATAAAACAGGTTGTAAATGTGTGCTGGCACCTCGCTTTGGATCAGCGCTGCAAATTTGAACATCGCTGTTGCGCCGATCACCATCGGGAACGTAAAAGCCGCATAGCCCGGTGAAAACGGTAATCGAAGCAGTTTGAAAAAGGCGACATAGACCAACAGGGTCATGAACAGCGCCAGCGGCACAAGCGCACCAACCAGAATCAGGTTAGGCTCATCAAAAGCGGCCAGGTAACCGGCGAGCGTCAGTGATGCCGGTGCGCCCATGATTGCGATCGTGGGCAAGGCCGCCTGGGGGATGCAATCCTTGAAAATCAGGCGATACATCATCAGCGGCAGTTTAATCAGGTAAGCCACCAGCCCGAAATAGAAAATGGCATGGACCAGCGCGTCATAACCCATACCCTTACAGGTCACCGCAGCAACGATGATACCGACCGGCGGCACAAACCAGCTGGGCACCATATGTTCCAACCGGAACTCTCTTATCCGGTAGACAGCAAATAAAATCAGCAGGGTGATATGGGCGGCAATCGCAGCTAACCACAAACCACGGGCAAACGCCGGCGCATAGGGTAACAAGGATGCGGCCACCACCATGGTACCCATGGCAATCGTAGGCATAATACTGCCCGCTACCGGATGGGAAATATCATCCTTCAGTAGCTTTGAATTAACGACAAACTTTGACACGACCAGCAGGATAAACAGCCCACCAATCAGGGCCGCGAGCAGCTTAGACTGTTCCGCAAAACGGGGCGCGTACAACGCCCAGGTTCCACCCAGGCTGGCAGTTGCCAGACCAAGTCCGCCTAACGGGGTCGGGACATTCTTCAAGCGCTCCCGAAGAGGAACCTGTGCTGTCGACATCATACAACCGGGGGCATTTATATCAGCCATCACGAATTTACCTCGAAAGCGTTAACCCGGTGATCCTAATACGCTAATTCGAATAAGAATATTCGATGTTTTAAATAGGCTGTATAAGTTATTCTTATTCCTGGCCTGACAGGATTCTTTCAACCTACGACGCTTCCCATGCACATTACCCTGAGACAGCTTGAAGTCTTCACCGCCATAGCCAGACACCAGCAGGTACGGATCGCGGCGGAGGCTTTGCATATGTCACAACCGGCAGCCAGCATGGCGCTGGCAGAACTGGAAAAACAGCTAAATACGCAACTGTTTGACCGTTACAGCAACCGGCTGACACTCAACGATCAGGGTCAACGCATGCTGGCCCTGGCCTGCGAACTGCTGGGTCGCGCCAGTGATCTTGAAAATCTGTTCCTGCATGACAGTCATACACTTTCCGGCAGCTTATCCATTGGCAGCAGCCTGACGATTGGCAGTTACCTGTTACCTGACATCATTGCCACCATGCAGCAGGAATTTCCGGGCATTGATGGCCGTTACAGCATTCAGAATTCAGAAAAAATCATCGACAAACTCCTGCGTCATGAATTGGATGCCGCAATAATCGAAGGTATCTGCCACCACCCGTCCATTGCGGTTGAAGCCTGGCGAGAAGATCGCCTGGTTATCGTGGCGCCCAAGAACCATCCCCTGGCGAAAGAGCCGGAGGTCAGCCCGCAGCAACTGGCCGCCTATCCCTGGATTGTCCGTGAAGCCGGTTCCGGCACCCGTGCACTGTTTGATTATGCGATCGTATCCAAACTGCCGAACATTAAAATTCTCCTGGAACTTGAACAAACGGAAGCCATCAAGCAAGCCGTGATTGCCGGATTGGGGCTTGCCTGTTTATCGGAACTCGCCGTCAATGACGCCATCCAGGAAGGCAAGCTCAGCCTGATAGAAACCCCCTTTCTGGATCTGAAAAGGCACTTTTATCTGCTGACTCATCACAACCAGCACCGTAAACCAACACTGGAGGCTTTCCTGGCCCTCTGTCACTCCCACCGCTGAAATCCCCCATACTCTGGTCAACCGTTCTACAGTTAACAGTAGAACGGAGGCAATGTATGGCTAAGGCAAGCATTAATGGAACGGAACTCCATTATGATGTGATCGGTGAAGGCAAGCCCCTGATGATGATCCATGGGCTTGCTTCCAGCATGCAGGACTGGCAACTGCAAATTCCCACGCTGAAAAAACAACACCAACTGATTCTGGTGGATTTGAGGGGTCATGGAAAAACCGGCGCCGCTACTGATTACAGCATCCCGGTGATGGCGGATGATCTGCACCATCTCCTCGAAAGCCTGAAGATTGAAGCCTGCAATGTCATGGGAATTTCCATGGGGGGCATGGTGGCCATGGCCCTGGCTGCCAAATACCCGGTCAGGGTCGACCAACTCATTCTGGTGAATACAGCGACGTCCCTGCATCACACGACACTGCCCTACCGAACATTACTTAAATTTCGCCGCCTAATGCCGCTAATCCCCATGCCAACACTCGCAAAAATCATGGTGCATTCATTACTGCCAGGCGATCATCTTCATCCTGTCAGAGAGGTTCTACGACAACGTTGGCAGGAGAATGATCCAAAGTTACTCTCGGCCTGTCTCGACAGCCTGATAGCCACAGACCTGTCACTTTGGTTACCGGACATTTCCGCTGAGACACTGTTCATTCGCGGGGATCGTGACTTCTTTTCACTATCTTCAGCGATGGCATGCTGTAACACGATCCCGGAAGCCAGGCTTCATACCATCAAAGATTCCGGGCATGGTACACCCGCCGACCAGATGGCTGCCTTCAATGACACCGTTGAAGCGTTTCTGTCACGCTGAGTCCTGAAGACAGTCAGCCTGAGTCGCTGATATAGTCTCGCCATGCATGACATTTCAACACTCTCCCAAACACACGACGTTGTCTCTGAAACGCGAACGAGCCACAACCGGCTCGGCGTTTCATCGGACAAAGAGGCTCTCAGCCTGTTCCTGCGCCGTGCTGCACGACGTTCTGATGAAACGCTGCGCCGCTATACCCGTGAACTGGTGCGATTTACGGCCTTTATTCGCAAGGAGCTGATCAAAGGCTATGCCGACATTACGGTGGCCGATGTGGAAACTTACGTGCATTTCATGCAGGCGCCCTGGCCACACTGGCGCCAGCCGGGCATCGATCACAACAATCCGCAAAAAGTGTATTTCCCGAACCCGGTCAAACCGGGCAAAAGTACTGACCAGATCATTACCGTACTCAGCAGCTTTTTCAGCTACCTGCATACAACAGGCTATCTCCAGGGAAACCCGGTCAGCGGCTTTGATAAAACCGGTGAAAAGTTTGCACGAGGCCATAGTGAGCCAAGGTACTTCTTTGAGGATGAATGGCAGGCACTGCTGGATTCACTTGCCAGCTACCCCGAGAAAACCAAGCGACAGCAACAGGAAAAAGCACGCCTGCACTATGTCATTGCCATTACCTACGGTGGTGCTCTGCGACAATCTGAACTCGCACAACATACCTGCAAGAATATTCGCACTGACAACCAGGGCGACCTGACCCTGGAAATACACGGTAAAGGTCGTCGATTGCGGACGTTGCCCGTTAACGAGCACATGCTTCAGGCGATTATTCGATACCGTCGTTTTCATGGCATATCTGACTTTGCCAGGGACAATTTTCCTTTGGCTCCACTGCTCTGCCCTGTCACACCTGATGCTGAAAGCTACCGCTCCATGACACCGCGCCAGATCAGGAAATGGTTCAGTCAGTTCATGGAGTTCTGCGCACGTCGTGTTGAACCACAGGATCCGGATCTTGCCAACCGACTAAGGGGTAAAACGTTTCACTCCCTGCGTCATACTGCGTTATCGCACCTTGCCAAAATCATGGACATTGAAGACCTGTCGATTTTTGCCGGACACGAGTCCATCACCACGACCCAACAATATTACACCCCTGAAAAACACCGACTGAAACAGCTGACACGTGACCATGGTCTTATGACAAGTCGCTAAAAATAAGGGTTAAACCGCTATGAGCCTCAATTTATTTCGTGTATTATCGCCCGCCTTGCATCTTTGGCTGTAGTTATTTCCAGGACTCGACATGAACAAAAAAGAGCTGATTGAAGCAGTTGCTGAACAGGCAGACCTGCCCAAGAGCAAGGCCGAAATGGCCATCAATGCATTTTTGCATTCTACCCAGGAAGCCCTGGTTCGCGGTGAGTCCGTTCAGCTGATCGGCTTCGGTACCTTCGGTGTTGGCACCCGTTCTGCACGTAAGGGCCGCAACCCGCAGACTGGCGCAGAGATCGACATCCCTGCCGCTAAAATCCCCCAGTTCAAGGCGGGAAGCAAGCTGAAGGACGCAGTCAACAACTAAGGTTGTTGTCCGCAACAAAAAAAGCACCATCTCGGTGCTTTTTTTGTATCTGATCATTTTTCTTATTGTTTAGTGCATTACGCGGATCACATCCAACAATGCTTTCTTGTGGCGCGGATTCAAACGCCCCAGCAGGCGGTTGATTTCATCATCCAGCTCATCATCGCTGATTTCATCGGTATTACTGGTGATGTACTGATTTCCTCTTCCTGTCGCTATCCATTCAAACGACACACCCAATGTTTCAGAAATTTTGCGTAAATTGTCCAGGCTGGGACGGCTCATATCGGTTTCCCACTGGGCCAGCGCACTTCTGGACACCCCGATCAGATCAGCCAGCGCCTGCTGCGATAGCCGCTTCTCTCTGCGGGATTTTATCAATCGTATCATCAATGACATATTGCACTCCCTGACACCGTTAAAACATAGAACTAATGTCACACCCAGCACCAAACCGGATCGCAGGATGCACGCACAACAAAGCCAATGCCGAGATGTACACCACAAGTCCGTTAAATGGTGGTATTTCAGGGAAAACCCTTGAAAACTCATGGAGCCGATGCAGTTCTGTCCTGCAAATCCTTATGCTTCATGTTGATCGTTGGCGAGCAGACTATGCTTGCTTATGGGATTAGAGACTTGTTGGACTAAAAAGTTCCGGCCAAAAGGGCAATGTCATCCCTACTACTTTTGTCGCAAGAAAAGCAAACACCTTTCTGATAACCCAAAATCTAACATACCTTATGCTGCCTGAAACGATGAATAGGAGATATTGTTTTATCTCTCCAGGCCACACCTCATGACAATTATCAAGCGAGCTGAAAAGGAAATGACACATGAAACGTTTAGCGGTGTTTTGTGGATCAGCTGCAGGTAATCACACCATTTATACAGATGCCGCCAAATTGACAGCAAGAGAAATAGCAAACAGGAATATAGAGCTTGTCTACGGTGGAGGACATGTCAGCTTGATGGGCATTCCGGCTGATGCCACACTGGAAGCCGGCGGGTCAGTCATTGGAGTGATTCCGGAGCCCCTTAAATCTCGGGAACTGGCACACCAGGGATTAACACAACTGCATGTGGTAAAGGATATGCAAAACGCAAAGCCCTGATGACTGACCTCTCAGGCGGCTTTATTGCCCTGCCTGACGGTGCCGGCACAATGGAAGAGATTTTTGAAACCTGGACGTGGGGAATTCCGAATTATCATCGTAAGCCTTGCGCCTTTTTCAATGTAGCCGGCTATTTTGACTTACTCGAACAGTTCATTGCTCATAGGGAACAGAAGGCCTTCCTTGCCCCTCTTATCGAAAGAGGCTGATTATTGATAATCAGATCTACTCGCCGATCGACAGCCTGTTGACCTATTTACCACCAGCGATCAAATGGTCTTGATGTGATTCCTATATCTGCCTGTTGCATCACAGGCCTTTCAGGAGTACAAAGAATGAGTCAAGACTAATGATTGTATATTATGTCGAATTTAAAAACCGCAGCCCGACTTGCTGTAAGAGATACCCTCCTTTCACTGATCGATCATGCAAGGTTGTTTCGGGATGCCGTTACCAATGATCGTGACCTGCCAGCATGGGTTATGGAACAAGAGCATCAATCATCAGTTTCAGCACGGGAACAGGCCGCACAGGCTGCAAGCAGTCTGACCTATCAGGATGACCAACAACGCCAGCAAACCCTGAAACTCACAGGACTCATTGGCATCTCAAATAAAACGCTGGAATTGGGGCAGTCATTTAACCAAAGCAAAGCAGATTTCAAGGCAGCCATGTTGCACTACCGCCACCTGTTTGGCGAATCGATCAAAATGACTGACTTCAGCTCAAAAGAATTACGCGATGGTTTACTGGGGCACCTTAAAGTGCAACATCTGCACTTTGTGCAATGCTATCGCCAGGTAAAATTGTTTGAACAAGCCCCTTCACGGGTCGGTTTCAGCTGGGCGTCAGGCACCCATGGAACCGTCAGATTAACCGCTGAAAAAGCCATTCAGCATCTAAAAGACAAATTTACACCAAGCCAGGTGATATTGGATGACATAAAACAACTGGAACAAATGCACAAAGAAACCATCGTCGTCATCAAGCGACCACTCGCACCGCATTTGCGGGCTAACCTTAGCTGGTCTGATCACATTGAAACCCTGAGACGAAGCGATAAGTCGCTACGCTCTCAATACCCGGGACAAATCAACACACCACTACCACTGTTTATTCAGCTCAGCCCCAACCAGCCATTGCCAGAATTCAATGCCATCAAACCCTGGGTGGCCAGCATGAAACAAGCGAGACTGCAGCGCCGTGACACCTGCCTTGAAAAGCTATCAACCAATCCGGGATCTTTTCTTTATGTCCCATTAGCAACCGATACAATGCGTTGAAAGATAGACGGCTCGTTATGAATAATGACGCATCATCAACTGAGTTGGCACTATTGGCCCACGTGCTCTAATACTTTTAGAACAAGGTAAAATTTATTTGAGATTGACTCTTCTATCATGACAATCACACTTGCCGGCATAAATCTTCTACTGGCCAGCATTGTTGTACTGTATATAGGTCTTTATCTCACCCGAAAAAGCCGGTTTCTGCAGGAATACAATATTCCTGCTCCTGTCACCGGCGGCCTACTCAGCAGTGTACTTTTGACACTGATTGCCAGTGAAACCTCCCTCTCCTTTCATTTTGATCTGGAACTGAGGGATCTATTGCTTCTGATGTTTTTCAGTACCGTAGGCCTTAATGCGCGTTTCAGCCTGCTCCTTAGTGGCGGCAAAACACTGATGGTTTTGCTCTTTGTGATGCTGGCGTTCCTGATTCTGCAAAATACAACGGGCGTTCTTTTCGCCCTGCTGCTGGGCCAGGACCCCGTCAATGGGCTTCTGGCCGGTTCCATCGCTTTTGCAGGCGGTCATGGCACGGCCATCACCTGGGGCAGTTACTTTGAACAGAATGGCCATATAGGGGCACAAGAGTTTGGCCTGATTGCAGCGACACTGGGGCTCATTCTGGGCGGCATACTGGGTGGACCGCTGGCTCACAACCTTATCAACCAGAATTCACTGTACGGCAATCATCATCGTGCACCGTACGTTATAGAAACCCAATCACAAAAAGAATATGTACCGGTTGATATGACAAGCCTGTTCCGTGTTCTTCTGGAAATCAGCATCACCATCAGTGCAGGCCTCTACCTGCACCAGTGGCTGGAAAGCCACAAAATCATCATGCCGGAATTTCTTCCTGTACTACTCATAGGCATCATCATTGCCAATTTGGGAACTGTCTATAAACGTCAATCGGATACCGGACTGCTATCGTTATGGGGTGACGTGTCACTGGAGTTGTTTATCGCCATGAGCCTGCTGTCACTTCAGCTGGGATTGCTGGCCAATACTGCATCGTCTCTGGTTATTATCACCCTTGCCCAAACGGTAATTAGCGTACTGTTCGTGTATTTTATTGTTTTCCGGTTTGCTGGTCGTGATTATGATGCCGCGGTTATCTCTTCCGGATTTATCGGCTCAGGTCTCGGCGCAACCCCAGTAGGGATGGCTAATGTTGAAACGATCACGACGAAATTTGGCCCTTCACCAAAAGCGCTTTTGATTATCCCGTTACTCGGCTCATTCTTTACCGATATCTTAAATGCAATGGTCTTGAAAGGTTTTCTCACACTCCCCTTCTTCCATTAGTCGCTAAACCCGCTCATCCAGCCGTAACTGCTCGAATATCTGTTCTACCGTAATCCATTCCTGGTCCCAGAATTCAGGCACTGCCTCGAAACTCATCACATACAAGGTACCCGTAACAACATTGGCTATCAGCAGATTAAATTGCTGGGTTGGATTATTGGCATTGGTATAATGAATAGCCGTTGCAGCCACACTTTTAAAAGCCCCCCCTTTTCGCTGCCAGGTCTCCAGCACGCGGGATGACTTGTATAAATCTTTCATGAAGAGGTCAAGATGCCTTTCGGCAGGAATGCCTGTCCGGGATTGGGCCTGCTGCAATACATTCACCCGCACTCGTGGCGCCAGTGGCTGCTTATGCCGCCTTTTGGTGATCACAAACCGTACAGTATTATTGTTCTCAATGCGCTCAAACTCCCAACCATCAGGCACAAGAAAGGAACACGTGATGAGTTCACAGGCTTCCCATTGGTACCCTTTGGGAGGTTTGGCTGCATACGCTGGCGGGAGCTGAACTAACGACGCAGCGATGATGAAAACAAAAACAATCCCTTTACATCGCATTGGCTATCCATCCGGGATAAGACTCATTATTATTCGATTAAATCTGTTGCAGACACCAGTCTACTATGACGGCTTTAGCCTGCTCAACTACCGAAACATCAAGGCAATCGGGGGATGGGCTCATAATGAAAGAAAAAAACCTGCAATCGCTGCACTCATCAGGTTAGAAAGTGTACCCGCAATGACTGCCTTCAGCCCCATTGACGCAATATCATGACGTCGACTCGGTGCCAGCACACCCAACCCCCCCAGCAATATGGCAATCGACGAGAGGTTGGCAAACCCGCACAGGGCAAAGGTAATAATGGCCTGACTATGTGTCGACAACACATCCCGCATATTGATGAAATCAATGTAGGCGACAAACTCGTTAACAATGACCTTCTGCCCAATCATGCTACCGGCCATAATCGCTTCATCCCAGGGTATGCCGATGATAAAAGCGATAGGTGAGAACAGATAACCCAGAATTTCCTGAAGGCTCAGATCCTCAAACCCGAACAGATCGCCAATACTGCCAATGATCCCGTTGAGCAAAGCAATCAAGGCAATAAAGGCCAGCAGCATTGCGCCAACATTTACCGCCAGGCGCATACCCGAAGAAGCACCGGTTGCGGCCGCATCCAGAAGGTTGGCATGTTCCTCGCGACTCAGCTCAGTGACAGCCTCATTAATCTGTGATGTTTCAGGATATATCACCTTGGCCATCAACAATCCGCCAGGCGCAGCCATAAAACTTGCTGCAATCAGGTATTTCAGCTCCACACCCAGGCTGGCGTAGCCTGCAAGCACTGACCCCGCAACAGATGCCAGGCCACCCACCATGACAGCAAACAATTCCGAACGTGTCATCGTGGCAATATAGGGTTTTACCAGTAGTGGTGCTTCAGTTTGACCTACAAAAATATTACCCGTGGCAGACAATGACTCCGTTCTGCTGGTACCAAGCGCCCGTTGCAGGGCTCCACCAATCAACTGAATAATTCGCTGCATAATTCCCAGGTGGTACAACACCGATATTAATGCTGAAAAAAAGATAATCATGGGAAGGACATTGATCGCGAAGATAAACCCAACTTTGAAGCGTGCAAGATCCCCAAAAACAAAGGTTATCCCGTCATTGGCATAGTTCATGATTTGCTGAACCGCAGACGATATGCCTCCCAGTACGTCTTTCCCAAAAGGAATGTAGAGAACAAATGCACCAAAACAGACCTGGATGAGGAATGCCCCAAGTACCGTACGCCAGTTAATGGCCTTACGGTTAGACGACAAAAGCCAGGCTATGCCAATTAACACCAGAATACCTGCAAGACTGATCAGCATGCTCATGGAAAACACCGAAGGTCATTGGATTAATGGAGGCGCTATTGCTGAAGGGAGTTAGTACAGGATAGGGTAAAATGCAGAAAACAGGGCGGAAAATCACATACGACTATGTAATGCAGTCACCATCGGTTACTGAGTTTCAATTATAGTGATGAGTTAGTAGTGCTATCAGAGACAGGCAGTGAATAATGTGTTGCCGACATAAACAGCGCTTTTAACTGCACAATATCCCTTTCAGCATAAGCTGCCAACATACGATCAAGCAGAAACGTGATCTCAGACCAACTCATGACAGTTTCATTGGCATGAAAAATTTTGGCGTGACGAGTGGGCGAAGACTGATCACCAATCAGTAGCTCTTCATACAGTTTTTCACCGGGTCTTAGCCCGGTATAAACAATTTCAATATCCCCCTGAGGATGAGCATCATCTTTCAACGTTAACCCTGAAAGCCTGATCATCTGTTTTGCCAGTGTTGTGATATTGACAGGTGCCCCCATATCCAACACAAACACTTCACCAGTCGTGTCCATTCCCCCGGCCTGAATGACCAATTCAACCGCTTCACGAATCGTCATAAAAAAGCGATTCATTTCCGGATGTGTCACTGTTAGCGGACCACCTGCTCGAATCTGTTCACGAAACAACGGCACTACGGAACCACTGGAACCCAGAACATTGCCAAACCGCACCATAGCAAACGAGGTACGGTTAACACGCGTAGTATCAAAGCACGTGGTTTTTGACCCAGATAGAGGGTCACTTCTCACAGAAAATAAGGTAATGAGATTCAGACTGCTCATGGCCTGCAGAATCATTTCAGCCATTCGCTTGGAGGCCCCCATGACGTTGGCAGGTCGAACAGCCTTATCCGATGATATCAATATAAATCGTTGGACATTGGCGATAATGGCCGCTTGAGAACAGAACAACGTACCCAAAACATTATTACGAAATGCCTCAAATACATTGTCTTCAACCAGCGGCACATGCTTGTAGGCAGCAGCGTGGTAAACCGTTTCTACATGATGAGCTGTCATGGCGTCAACAAGGCTTCTGGCATCTGTGATAGTGCCTAAAAGTGAAACAAGCAACGTGCTGCTTTGCAGTTCGACACTCAATGCTTTCAATGCTTCGCCTGTTTTATAAAGACCATACTCTGAATGATCAAACATAATCAGCTTTTTTGGCTTAAGCACCAATAGTTGCCGACATAACTCAGAGCCAATGGAACCTGCAGCACCTGTGACCATTACTACTTTGCCTTTGACAGATTCCTCCAACAGGGAATTTATCGCGGGTACCTCATCACGCCCCAAAACATCTTCTACACGAATATCTCGCACATCATTAATCGTAAACTTGCCACCAGCCAACTCTTTCAAAGACGGTATGGACTGGATCTTCAGCCCAGGCATTTCAATGCCAGTAACGATGTTGGCTAAATGATGTCGTGAGAGTGACGGTAGCGCCAAAAACACATCACAGCACTCGAATGTTTCAAGCACTTCAGCGAGAATTTCAGGGTTATAAATACGACAACCTGAGATAGATCGGCCATGCAAATCCACACCATCATCCAGAAATGCGACAGGTTCATATTCATCACCTGACCGTAAGGCTTCCATCAGCTGTACACCGGCCTCACCAGCACCATAAATAACAGCAGGTACATTCCTGGATGATTTAGAACGAAGTATTTTTCGTTGCATCAGATTATTTCTATCAAAATCTAAAAACCATAACCGACAAAGATAACGATACCCCGCAATGACAACCAAGGTAAGCAAGCCAAATAGAACTGGAATAGAACGAGGTAAAACAACAGACAGTTGAAGAAGGAAATAACACGCAAGCATCAAAAAGACCATATACCCCGCCCCTTTAAACAGAGTAACGAGATAATGGATATCCATATGACGCAAAAGTGCCTTATATATTCCTACATAATTAAATGCTACCAGTGCTGACAATGTTGCCAACAAGTATAAAGGTTTTGCCTCGCCTAACGGGTTTATACGCTCATAGTCACCTAACCGGATATATAGCGACAACCACAAACATAGCCATACCGCCACAAGATCAAGACAGGCGAATATCGCATGCTTAGTATCACGAGGCATTTGTATAATCTTCGATGCACTAATAAGCAATTGATTAGAGAGTCCGTTCTTCATCAATTTTTCATTCATTACAGAAACACGAGAATTTACTAAAAACCATCATTTCCAAAGCATGCTATTACTTTAAAACCTTTATGACATCAAAGTAAAAACCAGTGCAAATCAGCTATTACGAATACAAAACTTGCGCTTTTTTGATACACACAAAGCAACAGGAAAGAAGAAAAGCAACCACTCTAAACCAGGCCTCGTCAGCAAGTTATACGTATCAGTTAACATTCCAACAAAACCAAATACCAGTATACAACCAGCTATTCTCATATGCTGCTGTTCCCTATTTAAAAAAGCCGTTATCACACCCCATGCAACTGTAACAAGGTAAACAACTGCGGCTGGCACCCCCCAATAAAATATAATTCCGAGGATCATGCTATGAGGGTGTTTCATAATACGTCCCCCTATGACTGGCCCTTGGTATTCAGCAAAACTGCCATACCCAAGCAATGGAGATTTAGATATATACTCTAACGTTTTTTCCCATATAACAAAACGACCACTAAACCCACCTAAAAACACATTATTAATTTCATCTATTATTCTTTGATGAAACAAAAAAACAATCAGACTAAAAAAGCCGAGCAGCATGAAAACAAGTAATGACTTTCTAGGATTATCAAAGAGCATTAAAGCCATTCCCAACATACACATTAACGCGACAAGTGGACCACGCGATCCCGAGAGAAGAATAAAAACAGCAATAACAGAAACAGCCAGAAACATATAAACAACATCCAAACCACTTCTATTTGAGTGACCTATAAGGAAAGCAGATAAAACTGCAGCAAAAACACCATAATAGAGTGACGCAAGAATAGGGCTGACAAGATAGGCAAACTCTTTAATCTCTAAGCTTCCAACCCTGTAACCTTCAATACCAAAAGCTCTCAACCCCATAGAACGACCTAAAACACCATAGTGATAAATCATGGTTATGAGCGCAAAGAATGTGGCTATAGCGCAAGCCCAAAGAAACATTTTTTCAGCATTATCACTATATAAAACCACTGTGCGCACAACATACAAATAAAGACACAGTGTGATCAAGCGAATGATCACAACATCTGTATTTGTATCTGTACCTACAATAAAGGAATGAATAAAGATCCAGGCAAAAAGAAGCAAAAGCAGTCTTTCGCCTGCTGTCATACCACGAAGAGAACTCAAAAAACCATGACAGTATAAATGAGCACAAAGAGATAACAGCCCAGGAATAAAACAAAAAATGTAGGTATACATAATGTATAGGTCATTAGAACTAACCCACAGCATTCCGGTCATCTGAAACAACAAACCTAACGGCAACACTTTCGCCTTAAGAAAACCATCTATTTTCTCAACACGAGATATCTGACCACTGTTTATTTTATGTATTAATTGAGATGTCAGCATAATGATAAGCGAGGCAATTAAGCACTACTATTTCACAGCATACTTCATCACCGACTCAATCGAAGATTCAATTTTGTCGAGGTCTTCAACTGATAATGATGGATGCACAGTAAACGCAAGACTCGTTTGACCTAACTCTACGGCATTATGCAACCCACCATTCACATGACATACATGGGAATTAAACAGTGCCTCTCTGTATAACTCAGGACAGGATCCCGTAAAACAGGGTACGCCAAGCGCGTTAATTTCCGCCAGGATCCGGTCACGGCTCCAACCTTTATCGAGCTGCTCCGGCTTCACAAACAGATAAAAACGATAACCCGCATGTACAAAATCATCGGGTATGCCCGGTATACGGAATGCAGCATAGCGAGAGCAGACCGTTGAAATGGATGCCATGTTAGCCTGTCGCTGCACCACCCAGTCATCAACGCGTTTCAGCTGAATACGACCAATTACCGCCTGCATTTCAGTCATTCGCGCATTAGTGCCCAATGACTCATGCAACCAGCGATACCCCGTAGTTTTGGAAGTATGAGGCACCAAAGCGTCAGGTGTTTTGCCGTGCTCTTTCAAAGACCAGACCGCTTGAGCGAGTTTTGGGTCATTGGTTGTGACCATCCCCCCTTCGCCACCTGTCGTCATAATCTTGTCCTGACAAAAAGACCAGGCAGCAATATCACCTAACGTTCCTACTCGCTTTCCCTTGTAGCAAGCACCATGAGCCTGGGCACAATCCTCAACGACAAAAATACCACGTGTCCTTGCAAGGGAAAGAATCGGGTCCATGTCACAAGGCCAGCCGGCCATGTGGACACAGATAATCGCCCTTGTACGGTCAGTCAAAACCGTTTCGATGGTATTTGCTGTTATATTCTGACTATCGGGGTCAACGTCTGCAAAAACAGGCACTGCACCACAACGCAGAATACAACTGGCAGACGCGATAAAAGATCTCGGTGTTACAATCACCTCATCCCCGGCACCAATTCCCAATGCCAGCAATGACAACTCAAGCGCTAAAGTTCCATTAGCCAACGCTATCGCATGACCGGCCCCTATCCATTGCGCATATTCCTTTTCAAACAAGCGTGTTTCATTACCTGTCCAATAATTCACCTTGTTAGACAACAGAACACTGGAAACCGCATTAGCTTCTTCCTGAGTAAATGACGGCCAGGATGTTATCGGCATCAGTCACTTGCCTCCCTGTCGCAACACTGCCGTTCGCTTCCCATAAACTCAGGCATTGTGATACCTGACGCTGTACCTCCATGCACAATTGCCTTTCGCTGCATCACTTTTACGACTGTCAGAACGAGAATTTTCATATCAAGCCAGAATGAGCAATGCCCGACATACCAGATATCCAACGCAAACCTTTCATCCCAGTTCAAGGCATTCCTGCCATTAACTTGTGCCCAACCTGTGATTCCTGGCAACACTGACAGTCTTTCCTTTTGCTCACTGTTATATCGATCCACATAGGCCATCGGTAAAGGCCTTGGTCCAACAAGGCTCATGTCGCCTTTTATCACATTCCATAGTTGAGATAATTCATCCAGGCTCGTATGACGAAGCCAATTGCCGAGTCGGGTAATTCTCAGCGCATCTTGATCAAGCTCTGACTTATCAGAAAGAGGTGCCATCGTACGAAACTTATAGAGAACAAACGCTTGCCCTGCCAAACCAGCACGTTCATGGGCAAAAATGACAGGCCAGCCATCACGAACCAAAACAATCACAGCAATAATAAAAAACACAGGCCATAAAATCAGGCACGCGCTGAGTGAAATAGTGATATCAAACAGTCGCTTACTACGGCACCATTTCATCTTTTTGATTCCTGTCTAACATTGATCCCTTTTCAGTCAAAAGTACTTCATAGATAGCATCGTGATAATCAAGTACGGTTTCCAGTGAATAGCCTGCAACTTTTTTCTTTCCGGCAATCCCTTTATCCTTTAGTTCCTGCGGATTCTTAGCGATCCAATCCATCATACTCGCCAGTCCCTTCACATCCCGGCATGGGTAAAGGTATCCATTAGAATCAGAAACCAGATCATGGCAACCACGAATATCAGAGACCAGGCAGGCTTTCCCCATGGCCATGGCTTCAAGTAAGCAACGGGGTAATCCTTCCCGCTCAGAGGGCAACAACACACAGTCAGCCAATTTCAGTAACAAAGGTACATTACGTTGAAAGCCCAGAAACCTGACTTTATCCAACACACCTAATTGACTAGCCACGGTCTTTAATTGACTTTCAAGACGACCAGCCCCTGCAAATAAAACCCTGACATTTGAAGATTCAACATGAGTTAACGCCTCTAAAACATCAACATGTCTTTTATCCACAGAAAACTCTGCAACCATCAATAAAACAACGTCATACTCACCAATAGAAATTGACTGACGCTTGTCTACACATAATGAATCACTAACAACACCCTCATTAAATAATGATAAATCGACACCTATTCCCGGCACCTTTTCTAATCGATCAGTTGCCACAACAGCATTCTCTCTTACGAACTGGTAATCATGCTGATTAATCACAACAAGATAGTCTGTCCAAGGTCCGGCTATCTTTTCACACCAACGAAAAAATAAGTTCTTAAACCATTTACCATGATCGTGAAAGTGAAACCCGTGACTCGTATAAACAACTTTCACTTTCATCGACGCCTTAATGCTATTGAGCTGCAACCTCACTAAAAAAGAAACAATAGGAGTATGCGTATGGACAATATCGTAATCATTCTTAATTACAACGTCCCTGATCACTTTTGATGATTTAATTTGTCCGCATATATCGAACATATTCCGACTTAACGGAACATTATACAAATTATCAAACTTATTCTTACAGACTTCACTTTGCAATACACCGGCAGCCATGCCATCAACCTGCCAGCCCTTCGCCCTGTAATGCTCAGCAAATGGAGAGATAAATACTTCCAATGTCTGATACACCGTTGTCACATAAAGTATTTTAGGCATGCCGCATTCACGACTTCATGTCTATTTCAGGCTTTAATGATAAAATTCCCAACTCACTTATTTCACCTGCATTACAATACCGAATAACACAGCGATAACTAAAAAACACTCCAATTAATTGAACTATAAAAATGGACCATGAAAGCACATGGAGACTTTCAACAAATTCAAGGCTAAAAACACCTGATAACATCACAACCATCATAACGACAAAGACACTTACCCCATGCACTATCAAATGGTAATACTGTCGATTAAGGATAAAAAACACACTCGACATTGTGTCATACATAATACCTATCGCCGCAAAAGGCACTAGAGCAATAGCAACATCTATCGCTTCACCCCAGAGATCAGAAAAAATAAAACGCATAACTGGCTCAACAAGGTAATAGCCCGCTAAAAAATAAAACGTCATCAAAACCAACAACAACACAAAAACCTCTTTAAATAGCTTTAGAAATTTATCAGGTTGCCCATATTCAGAAATCGCTTCCCGACGATACACTACCCCCAAACTTGCGCTCAAAAGTGTTAATGGAAAAAAGAGCAACTTACTGGCAAGCATGTAAAGACCCGCTGCATGATGACCGTAAAACAATGGAATAAGTAACGGCATTGAGAATTTTGAGATATCACTGAAAAAATCAGCGGGCAGCTGATACAAAACAAGTTTCTTGTATTTATGATAATAAAGGCGACATCCCTCAAAACTGACCAGTTTTTTATCTGAATCCTTTTTAGTTAATACCGGCACACAAAACAGCAGCATTCCCAGCGCCCAACTGACAGCCTGCAAATCAAATATTGGTATACGCAACCCTGAGAATACCGAAATAGTTATAACTACCAGAAAAAGCATGGGGGGAACGACTTTCAGTATGGACAGCCTCAAATACTGTCGTTTGACAGTGAAATAATGACCAACCGCCACAAGGTGCCAGAATGCAGCTAAAAACACCAAATAAAGAAAATCACTACTGGATCGTTGTGAAAACATCATAACCAGAAAAAACAAAACAAACATACTGGTTAAGACCACTCGATGACATAATCGATAGGCTAAAAGTGCATCCTGCTCCCGTTCTTTGAGAATGCCCAGCTCAAGTTTGAAGCACAGTATACAAGCCAGCAAATAACCGGATGAAAAAAGAAAATTGTATTCTCCAACCTCTTCAGGCTCATAGCCCATAGCAATCAGTGGCAGGGCAAACAGCATAACCATCTGACCTGCCATGGTACCGCCTGCCGTCATCAAGACGGGTTTAGCGAGTTGAATCAGTTTCAACACAGCCCAACCTGAAAGTTTTATCAGGCACGCTACCGCCCGCCGGCTGACGCATATGCCGAAACAGCACCGTTCTGGTAGCGATCCAAGTCTCAGATAGACAGTTCTCTTCGACACCGGACAACCTGAACAGATGCTGCTATCGCGCTATACATTCAAAACAAGATCTATCAATTAAGTGATAGCCAATAATGTAAAAAACTGACAGTCAGATCCGCCCCCCGGTCAGACAACAGCCTTCTTTGAAATGGTGAATGGATAAAACATTACAAACATTTGTGACTATGATTCATGGCTCATTGCAGTCCCTGCGGGGAAACACCATGCCATCGAGCCATACTATGCTCTTATTCACGAAATCGACTGTTGCCCTTTCCTTTGGGCTGTATGCGCTGCTGGCAGGAATCAGCAATCTTCTGGATTTTGATTCAAATTTTCATTTTGTCCGTCATGTCCTGGCCATGGATTCAATGAAGCCTTTCTTTTCCCAGGCGCTAATCGATTCAAGGGCTATCCATGCCAACAGTGCTCATCTTGTGGCGTATTATTTAATTATTGCGACAGAACTGATTGCCGGATTGCTCTGCCTGTCCGGCGCCATCACAATGTTTAGCAGCCTTTTATGGCAGGAAAAGTTCAGTGCAGGGAAAACACTCTACAATGCAGGCTCATGCATCGCTCTGATGCTCTGGCACCTGGGATTCTGTGTTATCGGGGGTGAATGGTTTGCCATGTGGGCAAATGAATGGAACGGACTGATGACTGCCCATACGATCAGTACGTCCCTGCTGGCATCACTGATATTTATTAACCAGAAATAACCATTTCCAGTCTTACGGCCTTTTCAGGCCTTCCATTTGATACCACAACCGATACTGGGTTTCTGAACCTGGCTGACCTGCTCTTTATTCACCAGTGCATCCATGGCCCCACGCAGGTCGGCACCAGTGACCGGTTTATTGTTCGACGGACGGGAATCATCAAACTGCCCCCGATAAACGCAGGTGAGAGACCGGTCAAACAGGAAAAAATCTGGCGTACAGGTCGCGCCATACGCTTTGGCCACCACCTGTGAAGCATCGTAGAAGTATGGAAAAACCAACCCGAGAGATTCCGCCAGAGCCTTCATATGCTCTGGACTATCCTCCGGGTATTGATTGACATCGTTAGCACTGATCGCGGCAATACCAATGCCTGAACCGCGATAATCCTGCCCCAGGCGGGCCAGCGCCGAATGCAGGTGTTTGACATAAGGACAGTGGTTGCAGATAAACATCACCAGTGTCCCTTTCTTACCCTTGATATCTGCCAGCGATAACGTTCGTCCGGAAACCGCATCCGGCAGTTTAAAGACTGGTGCCTTTGTGCCCAGAGGCATCATGGTGGATTCTGTCAACGCCATCCCAACCCTCCTCTTTTCTCGCTATTCATAAAAACACTATAGAGCAGATCAATCGGGTGTAGAGGCATAACAATAAAGAGGCTCATACGCTATCCAAACAGCCTTCGCCATAAACTCTCAGCATCATTCATTGCACAACTCTGCTATTATCGCCGGTTTGATTTTCTGGTCGTTAGTATGCTGTCACCAGTCACTACCGACATTTGTTATGGCAAGGCTCAAGCGTCATGAAAAAAGCAGTCGTTATCTATTCCGGCGGGATGGATTCCTTTACCGTCCTCCACAAGGCCTTAAGGGAAGGCTATGAAGTCCACGCCCTTTCGTTTGACTATGGGCAGCGTCATAAAAAAGAGCTGGATTTCGCCAAAGCGGTCTGCGAACAGTTGGATATCAGCCATAAAATCGTCGATATCACGGCCATCAACCCATTGTTGCAGGGCTCATCTCTGACCTCGGACATCGCGATTCCCGAAGGGGAATATTCCGTTGAGAACATGAAATCGACAGTGGTGCCAAACAGGAACATGATCCTGCTTTCACTGGCCACCGGTTATGCCATTTCCCTGCAGGCTGGCGCAGTGTTCTACGGTGCACACCATGATGATTCCGCCGTGTATCCGGATTGTCGCCCGGAGTTTGTGCATGCAGTCAACGCTGTCACGAAAATTGCCGACTGGAATCCCGTAGAGATTGTTGCTCCCTATCTGAACGCCAGTAAAGGCGACATCCTCCGGGACGGCCTGACCATGGGCCTTGACTACAGCCAGACCTGGACCTGTTATAACGGACGTGAAAAAGCCTGCGGTCTTTGCGGCGCCTGTCATTCCCGCCTCAAGGCCTTTGAAGCACAGGGGCACATTGATCCACTAGCCTACGAAGCTCACTGATGTATAGCGTTAAGGAAATCTTTTATACCCTCCAGGGAGAAGGCGCCCACACGGGTCGGCCAGCCGTATTCTGTCGTTTCAGTGGCTGCAACCTCTGGAGTGGCCTGGAAAAGCACCGCTCCAGCGCGGTATGCAACTTTTGCGATACCGATTTCCGCGGTACTGACGGACCGGGCGGCGGTCGGTTTGACAGTGCAGAACAGCTGGCAGATACACTGATCAGCTACTGGCCTGCCGATCAAACAGGTCGCCCCTTTGTTGTCTGCACCGGCGGCGAACCGCTGCTGCAGCTGGATCAAGCGCTGGTCGACGCCATGCATGAGCGGGGCATTGAAATTGCCCTGGAAACTAACGGCACCCTCGCCCCTCCCGAGGGTATAGACTGGATCTGCGTCAGCCCCAAGGGAAAGTCTGAAGTCATCATTACTGAATGTGATGAACTCAAGCTGGTCTATCCCCAGCCCGATGCCATGCCAGACCGTTTTTCCCATATCCGGGCGCAGTATTATTACCTGACACCGGTCGCTGATCCCCATGCCGGTAACGACACCTCGCTTTACCGGGACAGCATCACCGCAGAGACCATTGCTTACTGCCTGACCCACCCCCAATGGCGCCTCAACCTGCAAAGTCACAAAGTCATCAATATTGCCTGATGCCTGACCGGGCTGATTAAGGACAAATCAACCCGGTCAGGCCATTGTTATCCTGTCAAAGTGTCGTTAGCATGAATGCTGTGCATCCGGCGTAATCATGGCGAGATATAACAATAATAATGTCAGTTCGCGCAGTCATATTATTCATGCTGGCACTGGGCGTAGCCTTCTCTGCCCAGGCAAGGGTTGAAGACAGGATCCTGCGGGTTGCCCTGTTGCCCGACAATCACCTTCCCTATTACTCTGCCATGGATAACCAGGCAGGCATTGTCCGGGAATTACTGAAACTGATTCGAGACCGGGCTGATGTCAGGTTTGAATCCCATTATTACCCCAGGAACCGGCTACTTAAAAAGCTCGACCAGGGCGACCTGGATCTCATGCCCTGGACCTCCGAACACTGGCATAAAGACAAACAAAACGTTTATTTTACCCGCCCCTTTGCTGAACACTGCAATGTGTTGCTGTTCAGGAAAGATCAGGGCCTGCCGGTCTATCATCCTCGCGACCTGTATGGTCAGGTCGTTGGTACTGTCCGCAACTACGGCTACCAGGGCCTTGATGATTATTTCAGGACTGGTCTGATTACCCGCATCAGTCTCAGGAATGAGCAACAGGTCTTCGATATGCTGCAAAAGCGCCGTTATGACGTTGCCATTGCCGGTGAAACCCAGGCCCGCTACCTGATCAACCATTACTACCAGGACATCATCGAAACCGGTCCCACACTGAACTGCGTCCCGGTCTCCATGATGTTCAGCGCCCAGAAAGTCGCCTCCGGAAAACTGGTCGACAGAATCCTGCAACAACTGATGACAGAGGGTGAAATCCAGCGCCTGCTCCGCATCTGGCGCTAATCACGCATTGGCTTGCAGCCATGCCAGCCTTGCCGGAAAATGGCGCTATTCACTGCTGATTTCCCGGAGCCTGTGTGTTCACCGTCTACCAATCCAACCAGCTCGATATCCTCAAGGAATTGCTGGTCGACAGAATCCGCCGCGAGCCGTTATCCGATCCATTTGCCGATGAGCAGATACTGGTGCAGAGCCCGGGCATGGCGCAATGGCTGCGACTGGAACTGGCCTCTGCCCTGGGCATTGCCGCAGGACTGGAATTTCCGCTGCCGGCCTCCTTTCTCTGGAAAAAATTCACTGAAGTGCTCGACGGCATCCCCGGGCGATCCGCCTTCAACAAGGAAGCCATGACCTGGAAGGTCATCACACTGCTGCCTGAATGCCTGGAGCAGCCGGATTTTGCGCCCCTGCAGCAGTATTTGCGCGATGATACGTCGGGACTGCGTCGCTACCAGCTGGCTGAGAAGATTGCCGATATTTATGACCAGTACCTGGTTTACCGACCCGACTGGATCACGGCCTGGGAACAGGGCGACAACCTTTCCGATATGACCGATTCCCAACCCTGGCAACCGATATTATGGCGAGCCCTGGTGGAAAAAACGGAAGCGTTGGGACAACCGGCCTGGCACCGGGCCAATCTTTACCGCGAATTCATTCAAACCCTGAAACAGGCTGACCAGAAACCCGCAGGCTTGCCTGACAGGGTCTTTGTTTTTGGTATATCCGCGCTGCCTCCCTATTATGTCGAAGCCCTGGAGGCACTGGGTCAGCATTGTGATGTTCACCTGATGGTGACTAATCCCTGCCAATATTTCTGGGGCGACATTCGTGACCCGAAGTACCTGGCCCGCCTGAATGCCAAACGCTTCAACCGGGACGGGATGACACCCGAGAACTGCGACACGTTCAGCAACCCCCTGCTGGCATCCATGGGCAAGCTGGGCCGGGACTATCTTTACCAACTGCAGGAACTGTCAGCAACCGAGATTGACGCCTTTGCAGAACCCGATGACCACACGCTGCTTCATACCCTCCAGGCGGACATTCTGAACCTCCAGGACCGGGGGGAACAAACCCAGTGCACGGCTCCTGTAGCAGAGGTTAATCCAGACGACCGCTCTTTCATGATTCACGCCTGCTACAGTGCGCTGCGTGAAGTTGAGGTTTTGCATGACCAGCTACTGGCATTATTCAACACTGACCCAACCCTGACTCCGAGGGATATTGTGGTCATGGTGCCCGATATTGATCGCTACAGCCCCTTCATTCAGGCCGTGTTCGGCAGCACGCCCGGGGAACGCTTTATACCATGGGCGCTGTCAGACCGAAGTGCGAAGGCAGAACATCCACTGCTGAATGCCCTGATGCAACTCCTGACGCTTAACCAGAGCCGCTGCACCGCACCGGAACTGATGGAAATCCTGGAAACCCCGGCGGTCATGCGCCGCTTCAGGCTGGATACCCAGGGCTATGAAACCCTGCGCCACTGGGTTGAGGAAGCGGGTATCCGCTGGGGGCTGGATACTCAACACCAGGCCGGATTGACCCTGCCGGATCGCCACGAGAACACCTGGCTATTCGGTCTGCAGCGTATGCTGCTGGGCTATGCCATGCCAGAATCCGATGGTCTCTATGATGGCATTCTGCCTTATGAGGCGATCCAGGGACTGGATGCCGCACTGTGCGGCCAGCTGGCCGATTTCATTGAAGCCATCCGGCAACTGGCAGAAACCATTGAGCAGCAACGGTCTGTTGATGCGTGGATACAAACCCTCAACACCCTGCTGGATCGCTTCTTTGAGCCCGATATTGATGATGAACGCCCTCTCCAGCTGATTCGCTCCAGCCTGGAAAACCTGCGCCAGCAACTGCTCGATGCCGGTTACAGCGATCACCTGAGTCGCGATATCCTGGTCGATTACCTGGCCGCCAAACTGGACAGTGAACGTGGCAGCCAGCGTTTCCTGGCCGGACAGGTCAATTTCTGCACGCTGATGCCCATGCGCTCCATCCCCTTTCGTGTCGTCTGCCTGCTGGGCATGAATGACGGTGTCTACCCACGCAGCATTGCGCCGACCGGGTTTGACCTGATCTCCCGCCACCCCCGCCGTGGAGACCGGTCTCGCCGCGATGATGACCGCTACCTGTTTCTTGAAGCGTTACTGTCAGCCGGAGAACGTTTCTATATCAGCTACGTGGGCCGAAGTATTACCGATAACAGTGAACGTATTCCCTCGGTACTGGTCACAGAATTACTCAATTACTGCGAGCAGGCCTTCACTATCAAGGGACAACCCACAAGAAAAATCACCCAATGGCTGATAACAGAACATCCGCTGCAACCTTTCAGCCAGGCCTATTTCAACCAGACAGCGTTGCCCAATGAAAACGCATTGTTCAGTTTTGCCCGGGAATGGCTGCCGGCAGCAAAAGGTGAAGGCGAGTCTGCCCAGCCTTTCCATATTGAGCCTTTGAACGCTGAATCCAGGCCGGAATCAATTGAACTGACCGAGTTACTAAGGTTTTACCGGAATCCCTGCCAGTACTTCTTTAACCGCCGGCTCAAGGTCTGGTTCAGCGATCAGAATGACATGCTTGAAAGCGACGAACCGTTCAGCCTTGATCCACTTGAGTCTTACCAGTTAAGGGAATCATTGCTTGATGACCTGCTCAATAGCGGCAATACCAAGCAAAGCGAATCGCGCAGTCGTGCCAGTGGCGCGTTACCCCATGGCCACTTCGGGCAACTGACGCTGGAAGAGCAGAAAGAAGCTTTGAAAACACTTGGCCATTCTCTGACTGTTGCCCTGAACTCACCCACAGACGACCTCGAGATCAATCTTGTCCTGACGTCAGGAATCCCGCTAACGGGCTGGCTGACACAATGCACCCGCAATGGCCTGGTGCGTTTCCGTCCCGCCAAACTCAAGCCCAGGGATTATCTGCGTTACTGGATAGAACATCTCTGTTATTGCGCCTGCGCAGAAACCCCCGCCAACACCCTGATATTTGGCACCGACAAACAGGGGCGTTTAGAGGCTATTCCTGCTGATGTCGCCAAACAACACCTTGAAACCCTCGTTGACTGCTACCTGTCTGGCCACAACGAGCCCCAGCCCCTGTTTCCAGCCACCGCCTGGGCCTGGCTGGAAACGATTGTGCAAGACAAGGTCATCAGCACCGATCCCAAACTGTCCGAAAAAGCCCGGGATAAAGCGCAAACCGCCTATTGCGGTGGATTCAGGCTCACCGGAGAGTCTGAAGATCGCTATATCCAGCGCATTTACCCGGAATTGAATGACACCGTATTTGAACGTATGACAGAACTTGCAGAAGCACTGCTACTGCCAGCCTTTAACGAACTGGAGATCGGCTAATGGCAACGCCCATGACAGACGACCATCGTCAGCCAACCGCTCCGGTCGCATTGGATGCGCTGACGTTTCCCCTGTTCGGTCGCCGGTTAATCGAAGCCAGTGCGGGCACTGGCAAAACCTATACCATTGCCAGTCTCTACCTGCGACTGCTGCTGGGCCATGGTGACGAGCACACGGCCCACGACGTGCCGCTGACCGTCGATAAAATACTGGTAGTGACCTTTACCGAAGCCGCAACCGCTGAACTGCGAGACCGTATTCGCGCCCGGATTCATGATACCCGCCAGGCCTTCCTCTCCGGCGAAGCGGGCGATGCGTTAACGCAGGCGTTGCTCGATGCCTCCGATGATCATCCGGCACAGGCAGAACGCCTGTTGCTGGCAGAGCGCCAAATGGATGAGGCAGCGATATTCACGATTCACGGCTTTTGCCAGCGCATGCTGAAACAGCATGCCTTTGAAAGCGGCACCCTGTTTAATTGCGAACTGGTTACGGATGAATCGGACCTCTTGCACCAGGCCGTGGCCGACTACTGGCGACACCGGTTTTACCCGGCCAACGCCGCCCTTTCCACGACCCTCAAAAGCTACTGGAACACCCCTGCCGAACTATTGGCCGACATACGACCCTGGCTCGCCAGCCACGGGTTAACCGTTAAAGCGGGCAAGGCCGACGACCTGCAGGAACGCCATGATGAAGCCATAAAGACCATCGCAGCGTTCAAACAGGCCTGGCTGTCTTCGGTCGGTGAGTTTGCCGATATCATCAGTCAGTCCGGCGTTGACAAACGCAGCTACTCAAAAAGCAACTTACCCCGCTGGCTTGATGCCGTCTCATCCTGGGCCAATACGCCGACGCAATCACTGGCAGTTCCCGAAGCATTGGAGAAATTCCGGCAGGACAGACTGACGGAAAAAACCACCAAAGGAACCACACCTGAACATGCGATTTTCGTCGCCTGTTGTGAGTTGCAGGACAATTTGCCCAATTTCAGAGACGCCCTGCAGGCCGAAGCACTGGCAGAAGTCAGGGAGCGCCTGCTCGCTCACAAGACGATGCATCGCGCCATGTCTTTTGATGACCTGCTGACCCGGCTGGCAGCTGCACTCAATGATCCGGGCAATCGGGAACTGGCACAACGACTCAATGAGCAGTTCCCGGTCGCCATGATTGATGAATTCCAGGATACCGATCCGCTGCAGTACCAGATATTCAGCTGCATTTATCCGGAAGCTGATACCAACGACAAATCCACACGGCAAAGTGGCCTGTTCATGATTGGCGACCCCAAACAGGCCATTTATGCCTTCCGCGGCGCCGATATTTTCACGTATATCAGCGCCCGGCACAGTGTCGCCCATCACTATACGCTGGGCACAAACTGGCGCTCCACCAGCGCCATGGTGTCTGCCGTAAACCAGCTTTTCCAAAAGGCCCGCGCCCCCTTTATCTATGACAGGGACATCCCGTTCCATGCCGTGGCCCCCTCCCCCCATGCAGACCGAAAAACACTACGTGTTGAGGGTAAGCCGTCGCCCGCTGTCGAATTCTGGCTGGACGAGAACAGTGGCGAGGTCGTCAACAAAGGCGCCTATGAAGACACCATGGCCCATGCCACCGCAACGCAAATCAATACGTTGCTGACGGCGGCAAAGAATGGCCAGTGCGTTATCGGTTCCACGGATTCCCAACAACCACTGTCGCCCGGTGACATCGCCGTCCTGGTCCGGACAGGCACCCAGGGTCGCATGATCCGTGAGGCACTGGCACGGCAAAATATCGACAGCGTCTACCTGAGCGGTGGTGACAGCGTATTCGCCACGACTGAAGCTGCCGACCTGCAACTGATCCTGTCGGCCTGCCTTAACCCGACCGATGACCGTACCCTGCGTGCCGCACTGGCCTGCCCATTGTTTAACCTCAATGCGGAACAGCTGGATCAACTGAATCATAATGAGCGCGCCTGGGAGCAGGCCGTTGAGGAATTCACGCAATACCGCCAGTTCTGGCAGCAGCAAGGCGTGCTGGCCATGCTCAGGCGACTACTGGTACGAAGGAAGATAGCGGAGCACCTGCTGGCCTCACCACAGGGTGAACGACGCTTGACTGACTTTTTGCATCTCGGCGAACTGCTGGCAGCCGCCAGCCAGGAAGTCAACAACCTTCACGCCCTGTTACGCTGGTTATCCGACCACCGGGTTGACCCGAACCATCGCGCCGAAGAGCAACAGCAACACCTGGAAAGTGACCGTAAGCTGGTACAGATCGTCACCATCCATAAATCCAAGGGGCTTGAGTACAATGTTGTTTTTCTGCCGTTTATCTGCACCTGGCGGGAACAGGACCAGGCCCTCTATCACGATGATCACCAGCGGGCAATTCTCGACCTGACAGGCGACGAGGAGGCATTAGAAAAAGCCGACACTGAGCGCCTGGCTGAAGATTTGCGTCTGCTTTATGTTGCCCTCACCCGACCGGTACACACCTGCTATATCGGTCTGGCGCCGGTCAGCAAGGGCGGCAGAGGAAAAGCCTCTGATCTGCACCGCATGGCGATAGGCTACCTGTTACAGGGAAGAGAACCCGGTGGACTGACAGAACTCAAGCAAAAACTGGACACCCTGACAAACGACAATCCCTGTATTTCTGTCTCCTCACCACCGAAGGAAATTCCACCTTCCTACCAGCCCGTAGTGGATGACACCTCGGAATTGAGCAGCCCGGCATTTGACGGCCAAATTGAGCGTAACTGGTGGGTCACCAGCTATTCGGCACTGTCCATGCACAGTACGCAGGCGACACCGATCAAAACGGATACGCCAGACGCCAGCCTGGAAGAGCCGGGACTGGATATTGATGCCAGTATTGATCAACCTGCCACCGATAGCACGGAACCCGCCGTTAGTCCGGATGGACACAACATTTTCACCTTTCCCAGGGGTGCACAGGCCGGCACTTTCCTGCATGGATTGTTTGAACAGATCTCGTTCCCGACCGCCAGCGGACCGGATCACCAGGCGTTTATCCAGGAACAACTCCTGCTGGGCGGATACGACTCGTTCTGGGAACCGGTTGCCGTGCAATTGATCGATGATGTACTGGATTGTCCGCTCAATGATGCAGGCCTGACATTACGCACCGTCAACGATGACAAACGCCGGGTTGAGATGGCCTTTTTCCTGCCCATGGCCAGGATTGACGCGCCCTCTGTTAACCGGATTATCCGTAACGGTGATCCCCTTTCCGCGGATGCCGGGCAGCTTAATTTCCAGCAGGTGCAGGGCATGCTCAAAGGATTCATTGACCTCGTGTTTGAGCATGATGGTCGTTATTACGTGCTCGACTACAAATCCAATCACCTGGGTTATACCACCGCCGACTATTCACCCGATGCCATGCGACACGCCATGATCGAACACCGCTATGACTTCCAGTATCAACTCTACACGCTGGCCCTGCATCGACTACTGTCCACCCGGCTGCCGGACTATGACTATGCGCAACATATGGGCGGTGTCTTTTATCTGTTCCTGCGGGGCATGAAGGACGGTGATACCGGTCGAAACGGTGTATTTCATTGTCGTCCATCACTGTCGTTGATTGCACAACTGGATGAACTGTTCAGCCATGGGGTTGCACCAGCAGGAGACCTGTCATGCTGAAGGCTTTATCTGCACTGGTCGACAACGGTCATATTCGCCCACTGGATTATCAGTTTGCCCGGTTTCTTCAATCGCTCGACGACAATGACCTGCTGGCACTGGTCGGCGCACTGGTCAGCTATCAGCTCGGGCATGGCAATGTCTGCCTGAAGCTGGATGCTCTCGACACCACAAACCTGTTTGGCAGCAATGAGGCAGAGAGTCGGCAGTTGATCGAAAAGTCTGGCGTTGCTCCGTCAGCATGGCACAGCACACTGAAAACATTGCCCGTTATCACTGATGGCAGTTCACCTTCCCCGCTTGTACTCCAGGACCATCGACTCTATTTGCGACGCTTCTGGCTTTACGAAAAAGCGATCAGTGACTGGCTGGCCAAAAGTCAAAGCACGCCGGTTCATTCAACGGACATGAAAGAGACACTCTCAAGGCTCTTTACGAGAAATTATGCCTTCGTCCGTCAACAACTGGCGTCCCTCGCTATCGATGATATCCGCCTGACACTCACCAAGTGGCTTGATATTGAAAGACCTGAAAAGATTGATTGGGGAGCCGTTGCTGATGCCATTCAAAAAGATCAGTGGCAGGCACTCGATCAATTGATTCCTGACACAACCTGCCTCAACTGGCAGAAAGTCGCGGCGGCTGTCGCGGCCATGCGACGGTTTGCAGTTATCAGCGGTGGTCCCGGAACCGGTAAAACAACGACGGTTACCCGCCTGTTGGCCCTTCTGGTTGAACAGGGTATCGCACAGGGGAAAGTACCGGATATACGACTGGTCGCACCGACGGGCAAGGCGGCAGCGCGCCTGACAGAATCCATCGGTAATGCCCGTACCCAGCTGAATTGCAGTGAGGCTGTCCAGCAGGGCATTCCTGCCATGGCCAGTACACTGCACCGGCTACTGGGAGTCATTCCCAATCAACCCGGTTTCAAGCATAACCGGCAAAACCCCTTACACCTCGACATCCTGGTTGTCGACGAAGCCTCCATGGTCGACCTGCCCATGATGGCACGGCTTCTGGACGCTTTGCCGGACCATGCCCGCCTGATTCTCCTGGGAGACAGAGATCAGCTGTCGTCGGTTGAAGCGGGCAGTGTACTGGGCGACATTTGTAGTTTTGCCAGTGAAGGCTACAGTCCTGCCCAATGCGAGCAGTTGCAACAATTAACCGGTTTTGACCTCTCATCTTGCCAGCAGAGCAGCGGTTCAAGCCTGCGTGACAGCCTGTGCCTGTTACGCAAGAGCTACCGTTTTGATGCACGTTCAGGTATTGGACAGTTGGCCAGTGCTGTCAACAGCGGCAACCCATCGCAGGTTAACGCGTTAATCGATGCTAACTATGGCGATATCACACTTCATACAAAGGGTGAAAAAGACTATCCCTACCTGATGACACTGGCACTGGCGGGTTATCGCCACTATTTGAACGAAATCATCCAGCAAGGTTCACAAGGGACGATTATTGCCGCCTTCAACCGGTTCAGGGTGTTATGTGCTGTTCGTGAGGGGCGCTACGGGGTTGCGGGTTTAAACCAGGCCATCAGTCAAACGCTGGCCTCGGCTGGACTGATCAGAACGGATACGCCGTGGTATGCCGGTCGCCCGATATTGATTACACGTAATGACCATGGGCTCGGTCTGTATAATGGTGATATCGGCATTACCCTGCCGGATGAAACCGGACGCTTACGGGTAGCCTTTGAAATGCCGGATCGTTCAATTCGCACTTTCCTGCCAAGCCGTCTGCCTGAGCATGAAACGGTATTTGCCATGACCATCCACAAAAGCCAGGGATCCGAATTTGATCATACCGTGATGGTACTGCCGGACCAGTCGGGGCCGGTATTAACCCGGGAACTCGTCTACACCGGTATTACCCGGGCGAAAAACCAACTGGACCTCTTCGCCAACAAAACCATTCTGGAACAGGCGATCTGCCGCGCTACCGTTCGGGATTCTGGTCTGGCCGCACGCCTGGCCACACTCTGAATACCACCGTAAAGGCCATCCGCCAGCAAAAACGGGATGGCCTTTACACTGCAGCTCAGAGCAAGAGCCTGATCAGGCGAAAGCTCGTTACAAGCACCCCGAACGTTGTCAGCAAGAAAATCAGTGCCAGGCACCAATAACCCAGCCGTCTGATTTTCAGTAGCTGCCGCCGAAAAAAGCGGGGGCATGTTTCCGGTTTCTCAGGGATGTACTGAAAACTGGCGATTAACATGAAACCGGTCAGGGACCACAGCATGCCAACCAGCCCGAACATAAATACCGGGCTGTTTTCCAGCGATACTGACCGGAACAACGCCACGCCAATAGCCAACACTGAGCCGAACAGCGCCAGGAATAGCAAGGGTTTCCAGGGCATCAGACGAATCGCAAGAGCACTCAGTTTCTCAAGCATGCGGATGAATTGTCTTCCCGGATCTGACCAATCAGCAAACTGTCAGGCACCTGCGCCAGTGCATCACGAATAACCTCAATACCCACACCTGCCCGATGGGCATATTCGCTGAGATGACGACGGAAACGACGGGCACCGGGTTCGCCATTAAACAGGCCCAGTACGTGGCGGGTGATATGATTGAGATGGCTGCCATTGGCCAGGCATTGCTCAACATAGGGGAACATGGCTTCCATCACGCCATGGCGGGTCAGCAAACGATCAGGGGAGGCATCCTGCCCATAAATGACGCTGTCAACGTCGGCCAGCAACCAGGGATTCTGATACGCCTCCCGTCCGACCATCACACCATCAACGTGTTGTAAATGGGCTTGTGTTTCAGCGATGGTCTTAACGCCGCCATTGAGAATAATTTCCAGCGCCGGAAAGGTTTCCTTAAGGCGATAGACAACATCATAACGCAGGGGGGGAACATCCCGGTTTTCCTTTGGACTGAGCCCTTCCAGAATGGCAATCCGGGCATGAACAATAAAGGTGCGACAACCCGCCTCGGCCACCTGGCCCACAAAATCCGCCAGCGCTTCCCAGGAATCCCGACCATTGATCCCAATGCGATGCTTGACGGTCACTGGAATATCAACAGACTCTCGCATGGCCCGGACACAGGCCGCAACGGTTTCAGGCTCTGCCATCAGGCAGGCGCCGATCCGTCCATTCTGTACCCGATCGCTGGGGCAACCGACATTCAGGTTAACCTCGTTATAACCCCATTGTTCTGCATATTGCGCGCACTGCGCCAGTGCCGTCGGGTCATTGCCCCCCAGCTGCAGGGCAACCGGTTGTTCTTCCGGGTGAAAATCCAGAAAGCGGTTCCGATCACCGTGAATCAGTGCACCGGTTGTCACCATCTCGGTATATAAGAGGGCTGACCGGGAAATCTGTCGAAGAAAAAAGCGACAGTGACGGTCAGTCCAGTCCATCATGGGTGCTACAGAAAACAGTCGGTTAGGTTCGTTATGCGCTTTCACAGTCATCCGGCGATAGAAGTTAGCACTAAAAAACCAGCGATTATATCGTCAACGGTCGCTGGAACCTATACGACTCATCGGTGGCAACACGGGTTATGGCGCCTGGCAAAATAATCAAACCTCGCTCAGGAATAGGCATATTCCGTTACCCGCCTCCCGAAATGCAATGATAAACTGTCGGTTTTGACAAGATAACCGCTAACCAGCATGCCAACCCAACTCGACCAATTACGCACCATGACGACCGTGGTAGCGGATACCGGAGACATTGAAGCCATCCGCCGGTTTAAGCCACAGGATGCCACAACCAACCCAACCCTGCTGCTGAAAGCCGCCACGATGCCCCAGTATCAGCCCCTCGTCAAAGAGGCAATCCTCTGGGGAGAGGAACATGGTCGCAGCGCTGAAGAAAAAATGGCCTTTACAACGGACAAACTTGCCGTGCTGATTGGTCGTGAGATCGTCAATATTATCCCTGGCCGCATCTCCACGGAAGTGGATGCCCGCCTGTCATTCAATACGGCCGCCACCATTGAGCGTGCTCATCGCCTGATTGAACTCTACCAGCTGGCCGGCGTGTCGTCAGATCGTGTACTGATCAAGATCGCATCCACCTGGGAAGGCATTCGCGCCGCAGAGCACCTGGAGAAGGAAGGCATTCAGACCAACCTGACCCTGCTGTTCAGCTTTGCCCAGGCCGTCGCCTGTGCCGAAGCCGGTGTTTTCCTGATATCACCGTTTGTTGGCAGAATCCTGGACTGGTACAAACAGCACACCGGACGCGATAGTTATCAGCCCCATGAAGATCCTGGCGTAGAATCAGTTACCCGCATTTTCAATTACTACAAGGCCCATGGTTATAACACTGTTGTGATGGGTGCCAGCTTCCGTAATATTGGAGAGATTCATGAACTGGCTGGCTGTGATCGCCTGACAATCAGCCCGGCCTTACTGGAAGAATTAAGCGCTTCCGAAGCACCGCTCAACATCAAGCTGAATGCTAATCAACCAGCCGGCCAGGAAGAAAAAATCAGCTTATCGGAATCCGAATTCCGCTGGGCAATGAACCAGGATGCCATGGCGACCGAGAAACTAGCTGAAGGGATCCGTAACTTTGCCAAAGACCAGGTCTCACTGGAAGACACTCTCAGGAGTATGGCCTGACAAACCTGTCTGTAACAAAAAGCCCGCATGATAGCGGGCTTTTTGTTACAGGGTAATCAGATTCATCGTCTAACCGTTTTCATTTTCCAGCGTACGGACAAGATCCTGAAAGACGACCCGGTTCTCTTCATTGAGACTCATCAGCTCGCGATGCGCAGCCAATACTTTTTCCCTGACCGCTTGTTCACTGCATTCAACACTGGGCAAATCCCGCAGCAGCTGGGAACCGTCCTGACCTTCCTTGACAATCACAAACACCTTGTCGAAGCCCATACTCAGCAAAATGCGATTGATATCCTCATTGGAGGAGATAATCGTGGGAATCATCCCATACCGTTTACGGGCCTGGATGGATAACTTGGCAAGCAATCCCAGCGATGTGCTGTCAATGCCTTCCGTTTCTGTCAGGTCCACCAGGATGGATTTGAACCCTTCCTGTGCCAAGACATGCTCCAGCGCCTTGTCGAGGGTGGTGCAGAGCGTCATGCGCACATCACCCACAAACTTCAGGACATAGGTGCCGGCATTCTCGGCAAACTGAATCTTTCCTGCACTCATTCTGTTGTATTAGCCAGTACCAGCAGGGCAATATCATCCGGCGTCTCATGGATATCTTCCAGGTTGAGCCGGCTCATCAACGCCTCTGCAGTCGTAGCACCCTCACTAATCACCGATAACAGATACGCTTCTTTTTCCTTCAGTGTCTCCTGGGGAAGCACCTCCAGAATACCGTCGGAGAACACAGTTAAAGAGAAGTCCCGGGGCAAGTCAATGGTCACATCGTCGAAACTGGCGTCTTCAAAAAGACCGACCGGCAACCCCTTGCCCTCAATCAGTACCGTTTTATCACGACTGGCCAGTATCGGGAAAGGGTAATGGCCGCCAAACGCATAGGTCAGCGTATGCGCCCGGGTATCGACAATACCGCCAAACACCGTGACGTGCTTGCCAAGGCCTGTTGTCAGCAGCCCCTGGTTCAGATATGTCAGCACGTAGGAAGGCTTGACCACGCCCTGCCGTGATTTGGAGCGGTATTCCTGCAACAGGGTCAGGAACATGTTTTTCAGCAATACGGTCACAAACGCAGACGACGCCCCATGCCCGGAAACATCCGCCAGGTAAAAGCAGAAACAGTGGTCATTGACCGGGAAATAATCGACAAAGTCCCCACTCAGGTAGAGAGAGGGGTAAATTTTGTAGTCCAGCTGATAGCCCTGGAAGGTGAATGGTGTCGGCGGCAGCATTTTCAGCTGAACCTGACGACCGGCTTTCTGATCAGCCCGCAATACGTCCAGACTCTCTTTCAGTGACTGAATGGCCTCTTCCAGACTTTCCCGGTACTTGCGGTTCTGGGCAGCGAGATCAGCACTGTCGAGCGCACGTTTGATCGCGTATTCGAGTACTTCAAGGTCGACAATCGGCTTGATGATGTAGTCACTGGCCCCCAATCGCAGGGCTTCAACCACATCAGCCATGACACCGGCGCCGGACACCACAATAAAGGGTGTCTCGGGCGAGATTTCATGAACCTTTCTGAGTAGCGCCAAACCATCCATGCGCGGCATACGGAGGTCACATAACACGAGATCGGGCTTGCACTCGGTGAAAACGGCCAGGCCGGACTCACCGTTGTCCGCCTGCAGGATGTCGAAGCCGCTGTCTTCGAGGTAGGCAACAATACTGTCCCGCACGATGGCGTCATCATCAATCACCAGGAGTCGGCTGCTTCCTGCAGTCATGCTTTTTCCTTGTTCAAACGAAACAGATACCCGGTTTTCACTGGCAACTGACGTTGCCCCGATGTTGCTGAACGCTGACCCATTGGCTGTAACCGTCCGGTTGTAGGAAGTATTGCTAAGGGATTCTATGAAATTACCTGCTCAGGCCCGTGCCTGCAAGCAGGATTATACTCTAGCGCAAAACCCATAAAAAAGGCCGGTCACCCGGCCATTTTTATACATTGACGATCTTCATTAAAAGTCGTCTTCCGGCACTTCACCGGTGATCATGAACTGACGACTCTGTAGATAGGCATCCCGAATAAAGACGTACTTGTCGCCGACAATCAAGCCTTCTGCGCCCCGAAGGCGGTTACGGGTATCAAGGATATCCAGCGTATGGACTGCCATGAACTCAGGGCTCCACCATTCAAGATTGTTGGTGGGGTTCAACTCAAGATCAGGCACAAAGCCCACAGTGGAGCGGGCAGTTCTGGGGCCGTAGAACGGCAACACCACATAGGGACCAGAGGGCACATGCCAGCGCGCCAGGGTTAATCCAAAATCCTGGTAACGACGCTCAATGCCCAGTTCTGTGGCAACATCGAGCATCCCCAGCATGCCGACGGTGGAGTTGATCACAAAACGACCACTGGTCGCTGCGGCATCCCCCATCCGGAGTTGAAGTACCGCGTTCACCAGGTTACGGACTTCCCCCAGGTTCTGGAAGAAGGATGTCACCAGTTTCTGGACGGGCTCAGGAGTGACCTTGTCATACCCCCTGGCTGCCGGGTCAAGAATCCACTGATCCATTTTTTCATTGAAATGGAATATTTTACGGTTCATCGGCTCCAGCGGGTCATCGTAGGACACCGGTTCATAGGCGCTGGCTAACTGGGTTACCAATACCAGCATCACGGCGGATGTCCACCGAAGACAGGCAACACGCATGTTTTCTCCCAAAGTTTGTTTACGCATTCTGTTGGACTGATTACCTAATTATACCTGCGGGGCAATCAATAAACATTGACGGCGCCCGAGACATCAAAATAAAAAACTGCCAGTCGGGATATTGACACCCGCAACAACCCTTAGCCCGATCAATGACAAAGGATATTGGCTACGAAAAACTGACAATGCACGACCAAAACGCACTGAGATAGACGGGGTCAACACGTAACTTTACCGCCAGATTATGGCAGTGCCCGATAACGTGCCAGATCCTCTGGACGATCAACATCCCACAGCGTATCGAGCTCCAACCAGCTAGCCTGCGCCTCTCGCAATCGGCAGCGGGTTTGTTCCAGTACCCTGTCTGTTCCCCAGTCTATGCCGCTGAATAATTGAGGAATATAACGCCGCATAGCCAACAATACATAACCGCCATCTTCTGCGGGTCCGAGCACAACATCAACGGCATCCAGTCCTTTCAGCGCAGACTCGAGGTATTCTCTGGACAGCACCGGGCAATCACTACCCAGAAACAGAATTTTATGAATTTCGCCATCCAGGTTCTCTCTGGCTGCCTGCGCCATTCGTTGCCCAAGATTCCCATCACACTGCAACGCGCGCGACCAGTGATCGAAAAGACAGGGAAAATCCCCTTCCATCCCCATCCAGAGCTGTAAGGGTGCAAGCTGCCATTGCGCTAACTGCCCCCCCACTCGACTCAACAAGGAAGCATGAACATCACAGGCGCCTTTTTCGCCAACAGCAGGAATCAATCGGGTTTTTACCTTCCCCGGCAACGGGGGTTTGGCAAACAACAGAATGGCAGCATCAGGGTAGGCAAACATACACTGTCCCTAGTATTCAGTAATCAAGCAGAGCCCTTACCATTGACTCGATACGACTTAGACAGCTTTTCCGGGGCAACACCGGCGTAATACTGTATACGCAAACGCCACATCAGCAGCACAGTCCTCAAGATGCCATGTTTTTCCCAGCGCCGGCTATCTGTGACCACACAAGCCTTCAGACAATGCGGTCGCTGAATCTTAATCAGTCGCCGGGAAAGTTCAAGGTCTTCCATCAACGGGACAGGAGCAAAGCCTTCCAACCGGTTAAACAGGCTGGCCGACACAAACATACCCTGGTCACCGGAAGCAATCCCGGTCAGTCGAGACCGCCAACTTATCATTCGCTCAATAATTCGGAATAAAGCATGTCGCCCAGTTAACCGGACATCAAATCGCCCCCATCCCTCACCTGCGCATAGACAGTTCGCTATCAGCGCATCAGCATCCACCGGCAACGTGGTATCGGCATGCAAAAACAGCAAAACATCACCCGTTGCAATGGCTGCTCCGGCATTCATCTGTAAACTGCGCCCTCTTGGGGCACTGATCGCCTGATCGACCAGCCCTTCTGCTGCGAGGAGGGTTTCATCATCACTCCCGCCATCCACCAGAATCAGTTCATGCCCGGCGACTCTGTAGCACTGCAACCCGGATAGCTTTTGCCGTAAGACAGATGCTTCATTCAAGACCGGGATAATGATCGACAATTTCATGATTCAGGCGGGTTCCATCCGGGCGACAATCCACTGATACCAACAAGACAAGCTATTGATGAAAAGCCATATAATCGTCTATGATAGCGACACATCTGGATGAGCGACAACAGCTATATGTGCTTAATTGCATAGACGCTGGTTAAAGTAATGTCCCTATAGTTCAACCGGATAGAACAGCCGCCTCCTAAGCGGTCGATCCAGGTTCGAGTCCTGGTAGGGACGCCAATAAGACCAACAACTTAAAGACGCACTAACGTACCATATGTTAGGAAAGCCCAATTCACGGCACAGTTACGGGTACAGTTATGCGCCGACCTGAAATCCCCTTCCCAACCCCAGCATTGATTCATTTTTTTCTAACCGTCTTGTTATGACAGGTACAAAAAGAGGCTTGAGCCCAACCACCTGCCCCATAAGCCGCATCTGCCCAATATGAGTTAAACACCAGAATGCACTGAATAGACAGCATTGAAACAAGCGCTGTAATCAGTAATAACGGCGAGATAACAATCGCCATAATCGCTTCGTCTTTTCTAACCATTGACGGTACAACAATATTCAAACCGGACTGAAACGGGCACAATAAGAACAACAATAAACAGACCAATTCAAATCCAGAAGAACAAAGCAGGAGTCAAACCATGCGATCCCTGACAACCGCACTCGCCCTTGGCTGCATGGCGTTCACGCTGTCCGCCTGCTCCAACCTGTCTGATGACCACAATCTGGCCAGTTATTCCATGACAACCGGCGTCCAGAAACCATTCGACATCAAACACTATGATGCTGCCGTCTACGAGCCGGTATACGTTCCCCGTGAAGACCCACTGGTACCCATGAGGGATGCGGCCTATACACGCCTTGAGAACGTGATCAAGGCGACACTGGAAAACAAGGGGCTGCGTGAAGGGGAAATGACTGAACACACCATCCGGGTCAGATTCGGACTGGCCTCTGAATACCTGCTCAGTGATGCTGAACTGGCTTCAGCCATGGGCCTGAACCCGGGACTGGTTACCAGCCAGGAAGACAGCAAGCTCACCATCGGGATTACCCTGATTCGGGCAGAGACAGACGAAATACTGTGGAATGGCGCACTGCAGGGGGTCATGCTTAAAGGCCTTGACCCTGAGCAACGGGAAAAGCGACTTAAACAGGCAGTTACGACACTGTTAAGCTCACTGTAAAGACAGAAACCGGTGATGGCAGACACAAAACCCTGCCATCATTTTCCTCAGCGATCAGCCATTAATGGCTTCATAAACCGTAAAACCATCCCGCTTTGCCAAAACGTGACAATGACCAAAAACCGTTTCGATAATCGGCGGATAACGCAGAAAACTGTTAGCCACAATCCGCAGGCGTCCTTTGGGTTTCAACAGTGATTTCGATTCCCTGAGAAATTGTTCGGTTGTTTCATACTGTGTTTTCACCCCTTCATGGAAGGGCGGATTGGAAACAATCGCATTAAAACGTCCACGGACGTTTTCCAATCCATTACTGGCAATCACCGCCACAGGCTCGACCTCGTTAATCCGACAGGTTTCCCGGGTAGCTGCCAATGCCATGGCGTCATTGTCGAGCAAGGACAGCCGAATGCCCGGAAACCGCTTCGCCAACCAGGCGCCAACAACGCCTGAACCACAACCAAAATCGAGAATATCGCCTTTAAAACCCGCTTCCATGGTTTCCAGCAATAACCGGGTGCCGACATCCAAACGACCATGATTGAACACCCCGGGCAATGTTACTGCCTTGATACAAACATCATGCACGACCTCTTCAAATGAAGCTTTCCAGTCGTCAGTAACAAACGGTGACGATTTAACCGTTGGCGTTAACACATAAAGCGAACAGTGACGGGCAGAATCAATTTTATCGACATCACCATACGCCGCCAGCCGCTTTTGCCAGGATTTAATACCATGACTGTTTTCACCCACCAGCAACAAACGACCATTGTGTGACAGAAGAGGCAGACACATGGCCAACAGGTAATTCATGAATTCCCGGCTTTTCTGCAAATACACAATAACAGTATCCGGCTTTTCTTCCTGATCGGGAATGCATTCACCATAGGCAAGACATTCTTCACTGACACCAAGATCTGCAAGCCGTGAACGAACCATCTCACTGGTGGTATAAACGTTGACTGACGCCACACCCTGCTGACTCAGCTGCAGCACAAAGTGATCATTTTCCGGCTGTACAACGAGAATACGTTCCGCCTCCAGCACATCACTGTTCTTAACCAGCAACTGGCTGGGATTTGTCAGCACATTCATACCGTATCCTGTCATCTCGCCCTGAAATCAATTACAACCTGTACAGGCCAATAGCGGCCCCAAAAAGCGCCGTTTTATAACCGATCCAGGCAATACACACAAACGTCAGCGGATAAACAACGGGTTACGTAGAATGACGAATTCAGCTAAACCCAAGGCTCAGCTATAGTTGGCGGTATTTATACCGCGTCTGCCTCAGAGATTTCCCCATGCCACAGAAACCCATCCTGGTCGGTATTGCCGGCGCTTCAGCTTCCGGAAAAAGCCTCCTGGCTGAAACCCTGGTTGAAGAACTGAAAAGCGAACACCTCAGCGTCATCTCCGAGGATTCCTATTACAAGGACCAGTCACACCTGAGCATGGATGAACGTGTTCTGACCAACTACGATCACCCGGACGCGATCGATCACAACCTGATGCTCCAGCATCTCCAGATGCTCAAGCAAGGGGAAGCCATCCAGGTTCCGACCTACGATTACGCCATCCATAACCGCACCAGCGAAACCCGCACCGTACGCCCTTCACGGGTGGTGATTTATGAGGGCATCCTGCTGTTTGTCAACCCGGATGTCCGCAAGCAGTTTGACCTGCGCTTCTACATGGACACACCACTCGACATCTGCCTGATTCGTCGCCTGCAGCGGGATATTGTCAGCCGCGGACGGGATATGGAGTCTGTCATCAGCCAGTACATGGAAACGGTCCGACCGATGTTCCAGCAGTTTATTGAGCCCTCGCGCCAGCATGCTGACCTGATCATTCCCAGGGGCGGCAAAAACCGTATTGCCATGGATCTTATCAAGACCAAGATCAACACATTGATCAACTGATCCAACCGTAAACGACACAACCGGTGCGTATGCGTAAGCATTGCACCGGTATCAGGACTGCAACCACTCGAACAGCTCAAGCTCCATGCAGTTCTCCACAATACGGGAGATATGTGGAAATGAACGCATATCAATATCCAGTCGCCCTGTCGTCACCACCAGCGGGACCAGTATCAAATCCGCCATGGTGAGCTGCTCACCAAAACAGTAGGTTCCCGTCTGGGCCTGATGGGCCAGCATAAATTCCAGCCTTGCAAGACCGGTTTCCAGCCAGTGACAAAACCAGAGCGCCTGTTCCTCCCTCGGTATCTGCAAACGGTTTTCCATATAACCTGACACCCGCGCATGGGCATAGGGCTGGATATCACTGAAAATCAGCTGGGCAAAACTACGGACCCTGGCGCGTACCTGGGGCTGCTCCGGCAATAACGCCGGCTCAGGATGGACATCCTCAAGATATTCAAGGATTGCCATGGCCTGCGTCAGCTGCTGATCCCCGGTATCAAGCACCGGAGATTCATGTGCCCCACCCTGGTAATGCAGCCCGGCCAGCGCCTCGGTATCTGGCTCAGCCATAACGTGATCAATATCCTTGAACAACAGCGCCAGTCGGACCATCTGATCCGCAGGCGACACATTGCGGCTATACAGCTTCATCACGGTACTCCTTCACAGCAGCCTGTGCACTCAACATTCAGCCCTCACGCAAAAAAGAAGACCATGGCAGGCGCCGGTTAAAAACTTTACAACGCACAGTATTTCACTGATACTCCGCCCGTATAAGTGTCAGGCAAGATCAGTCAGGCCTGGCAATCACTTATACGCTGAATAGTCGGCATTATAGTGCGCTATAAGCCGGAAAGACTGATGGCTGCCAACGACGACACCAGCCCAACGTAAAGGCACAGAACTGTTCATGCGTGTAGAAAACGATATCAAGCTCGGCTTCAAGGATGTCCTGATTCGTCCCAAGCGATCCACCCTGAAGAGCCGATCCCAGGTCGATCTGAACCGCACTTTCCACTTTATGCATTCCGGGCGCGAGTGGCGTGGCGTCCCTGTCATCGCGGCCAACATGGATACCGTCGGCACCTTTGAAATGGCCACCGCGCTGGCTCAGCATGGCATGCTCACCGCCATTCACAAACACTACACGGAAGAGCAGTGGAACGAATTCCTGACTGATGCGACAGATGACTTTTATCACCGCATCATGGTCAGCAGCGGCACCTCTGACAGCGATTTTGAAAAACTGAATCGCATCCTCGCAGCCCACCCCAAGCTCTATTTCATCTGCATTGACGTTGCCAACGGCTACTCTGAACACTTTGTCGATTTTGTTGCCAAAGTGCGCAAGGCATGGCCAGACAAAGTCATCATTGCTGGTAATGTCGTTACCGGTGAAATGGTTGAAGAGCTGTTACTGGGCGGCGCTGACGTTGTTAAAGTCGGCATTGGTCCCGGCTCTGTCTGCACCACCCGGGTCAAGACCGGCGTTGGTTATCCGCAGCTGTCAGCCGTCATTGAATGTGCCGATGCAGCTCACGGTCTTGGCGGCCAGATTATTTCCGATGGTGGCTGCACCTGCGCGGGTGATGTTGCGAAAGCCTTTGGTGGCGGCGCTGATTTCGTCATGCTGGGCGGCATGCTCGCTGGCCACGATGAATCCGGCGGCGAGCTGATTGAAGAAGATGGCGAACAGTTCAAGCTGTTTTACGGCATGAGTTCAGCAACAGCCATGGACAAACACAGTGGCGGCGTGGCGGAGTATCGCGCTTCGGAAGGCAAGACCGTCAAGATTCCCTATCGCGGTCCGATTGCAATCACCATCCAGGATATTCTTGGCGGCACCCGCTCTGCCTGCACCTATGTGGGCGCAGCCCAGCTGAAAGAGCTGACCAAACGCACGACCTTCATTCGCGTTCAGGAACAGGAAAACCGTATCTATAACTGATTCTGAACGGATAATAAAAAAGGCGATCATATGATCGCCTTTTTTATTTGGCTTAATAAATTGCCTGAATCCCCTTATTGAGAAAGATACCCTGCAGATCCCGCATCAATTCCTCAGAAGGCGGTGTTACCTCTTCGAGTTCATAAATGTCTTTCATCAGATCCCACTTGTGCTTACCCAGCGCATGATAAGGCAGCAATTCCACCTTCTCGATATTCTTCATGGGCGCAATGAACTCAGCCAGTTGCTCGGCATAAACAGGATCTGTGGTATAACCCTCAACAACCACATAACGGATCCAGGTCGGCTTGTTGATCTCCTGGAGATAACGAGCAAAATTGAGCACACGCTCATTGCCAACATACGTCAGTTTCCGATGCAGGTCGTTGTCCATGTGCTTGATATCCAGCATGACAAGATCAGTTTGCTCAATCATGTCGGCAATAGGGTTGGTAATACCTTTGACATAGCCATTGGTATCCAGACAGGTGTGAATCCCTTCCTTACGACAGGCACGGAACAGTTCAGCCACAAACTCTGGCTGAAGGCTGGGCTGACCACCACTGACAGTCACACCACCTGACAGGAAGTGTTTTACGGCCCGGATCTTTTCCATCAGATCACCGACCGACACCATCTCCCCGTCTTTCATGCTCCAGGTATCACGGTTATGACAGTACCGGCAACGCATCACACAACCTTGCGTGAAAATCACAAACCGGATACCCGGTCCATCAACAGTTCCAAATGAGTCAGTTGAGTGAATTCTGCCCAGCATGCCTGCTCCAGATAATGAGGGATGTCACGTCGGCATCGTTATTGTCTGGTTTTTCCGCGCCAGCAAGGCCAATACATCAGCGGTATACAGAGACAACGGTGCCATAAAAATCAAAAGTAGTTGGGGATACTAAATAGTTTTTGAGGTTTTACTATCTGTACTAGCACCTAAGCAGAACAGAATCACTGGAAGAGGGGGTTAAGCTGACAACGTATTTCTACCCACCGGAAACAGAAAAAACGGACTGGTTAAATCCATTTTATAGACGACAAATATCATTTTATGAAATTAGCGTATAAGAACAGAAAAAAGCTAAAAAAAACAAGAAAAATCAACTCCAATTTAGGTAAACCTACCTATATTAGCTCTATTGGCCATTTACTAGTATTCGGCCCATAACGATTTTAATAGACACAGGATTCCCTTCGCTGGAGCGATATAATGAGCAAATACATGTATACCACGGTTTACGAAGAGTTTACTGGTATCAAGCCTCCCGAACCTAAAGAACACAAACCCAAAAGAAAGCGTGGTTACGGACATCCCTACCGCATGCGCCTGAATATGCAAAACAATACTACGTCTACGTCAGGCAATGAAAAACCGCAGCGCCATTTCAACAAAGAATCCATGGACCTGGAGAGCAGTGATTACAACACGTCTTCAGACAGCTATATGGTCAAACCCTCCCGACCGAGACAAGAGGAGGAATCACATTTCTCAATGAGCGATACCGCACCGCGCGTTACCTACAAAAAAAGACGTCATGTTGACCATGATGCCTGCTCACATGACGCCCATTTCTGACCGCATGTCATTCAATTAAGCCCTATATTCACGCATTAACATCTGAATTTCATCCAGGCCACGACTCTTGATTCTTCATTAATCAGCATGTTCCAGACGACACTGAAAGCACACTATTCACATTTTTTATGTGAGGTGGCACAGACACGGTCAAGCGTTGGGAGTTGTCTGCAGGTTGTGGAATGTTAGGCGTATCGGGAAGGGATAGTGTAACCGCCGAAGTATCGGCGGTTACACGTCATTGGATGTTTAACCCAAAACGTACTTGATCATAACACCTGCCGCCACGGCCGAGCCGATAACACCGGCGACGTTGGGCCCCATTGCATGCATGAGCAGGAAGTTCTGGGGATTGGCTTCCAGGCCAACCTTGTTGGACACCCGGGCAGCCATCGGCACCGCGGATACCCCTGCAGAACCAATCAGCGGATTCACCTTGTTCTTGCTGATCAGGTTCAGCCCCTTGGCCATCAGAACACCACTGGCTGTACCGATACAGAAGGCCACGATACCCAGACTGAGGATACCCAGGGTTTCCGCCTGCAGGAACTTGTCAGCCACCAGCTTTGAACCCACAGACAATCCCAGGAAGATCGTAACGATGTTGATCAGCGCATTCTGCGCAGTATCAGACAGCCGATCTACCACGCCACATTCACGCATCAGGTTACCGAAGCAGAACATACCCAGCAGCGGTGCCGCATCCGGCAACAACAGGGCCACCAGCACCAGCAACACCAGCGGGAAAACAATCTTTTCACGCTTGCTGACATGGCGCAGCTGCGTCATGGTGATGCGACGCTCTTCCTCGGTGGTCAGGGCACGCATAATCGGCGGCTGAATCAGCGGTACCAGCGCCATATAGGAATAGGCGGACACCGCGATAGCTCCCAGCAGTTCCGGCGCCAGCATGCTGGACACATAGATCGCTGTCGGACCATCCGCACCACCGATGATGCCGATCGCCGCTGCCTGCGCAACGGAAAAATCCATCACACCCAGCGCCGTCATTCCCAATGCGCCCAGGATGGTCGCAAAGATACCGAACTGCGCCGCCGCACCCAAGAACAGGGTACGGGGATTAGCCAGCAGCGGACCAAAGTCCGTCATCGCACCAACACCCATGAAAATCACCAACGGTGCAATACCGCTGGCAATGGCCACAGAGTAGAACTGGTAAAGCATGCCGTTGCTGTAGGTCAGGTTCTGCGCCAGCTGGGAGGCTGCAAACTGAACCTCGGCCGGTGCCGCCTCATAGACCTGCAGCAATTGCTTGACGGACTCAAAGCCCACACCCAACACACCCGCCATCGCTTCAACGTGGGCCGGATTGGCCTTGTGAATCAATTGCTCAACCGCGGAATAGGCCAGACCCGCTTCGGGAATATTGGCAAGAATACCGCCTAGCCCGATCGGCACCAGCAACAGCGGCTCAAAGTTCTTCCGTATCGCCAGAAACAGCAGGCCGAAACCCACCATTATCATGGCAAACTGTCCCAGGGTGATGTTATAGAGACCCGACCCGTACAGGAGTGTTAACAGTTTTTCCATGATGCACTCCTCAGGCCAGCATCAGCAGCGTATCGCCAACAACAACGGAATCACCTTCCTTGACGGATACCGAACCCACCGTACCGCTACGGGGCGCACGCACTTCCGTTTCCATTTTCATGGCTTCCAGGATTATCAGCACATCCCCTTCCTGAACCTGCTGCCCCGGCTGGACATGCACCTTCCAGATGTTACCCGCCAGGGGAGCCGGCATAGGCTCGCCACCGGTGACCGGCGCACTGGCTGGAGCAGCCTGACCACCCGGCGCAACGGATACCGGCTTGATACCGGAGATATCCCCGCCATCAGCCACTTCCACCACATACTCCTGACCGCTGACCGTGACGGTATACACTTCAGGCTTACCGGATTCACGCGCCACCAGCTCCTGACCTGTCGGAGCAGGCTCAAAGGCATCGGGATTACCGCGATTTTCCAGGAACTTGATACCGATCTGCGGGAACAGGGTGACAGTCAGCACATCATCAATGGCATTCTCAGCCAGTGTGATGCCCTTCTCTTTCACCTGGGCATTCACTTCTTCTGTCAGACGGGCCATCTCCGGCTCCAGCACATCGGCCGGACGACAGGTAATGGGATCTGCGCCATCCAGCACCCGCGCCTGGAGTTCACTGTTAAACGCTGCCGGTGCCGCGCCGTATTCACCCTTGAGAATGCCCTGGGTTTCTTTTGAAATGGTCTTGTAACGCTCGCCGGTCAGGACATTCAGTACCGCCTGGGTTCCGACGATTTGAGAGGTCGGCGTCACCAGCGGGATATGACCCAGGTCTTTACGGACCCGCGGAATTTCTTTCAATACATCATCAAACTTATCGGCTGCGCCCTGCTCCTTGAGCTGGCTTTCCATGTTGGTCAGCATGCCACCAGGTACCTGTGCTACCAGGATACGGGAATCAATACCCCGCAGCGCCCCTTCAAATTTGGCGTACTTCTTCCGGACATCCCGGAAATAGGCCGCAATCTCTTCCAGAGCGTTGATGTTCAAGCCTGTATCGCGATCGGTGCCCTGCAACGCAGCAACAATGGATTCGGTCGGCGAATGGCCATAGGTCATGGACATGGACGAAATTGCGGTATCGACACGATCAACACCTGCTTCAATCGCCTTAAGAATGGTCATGGATGAAAGACCGGCGGTTGCATGGCAGTGCAAATGAATATCCAGATTGGTTTCCGTCTTCAGTCGCGACACCAGCTCATAGGCATCATAAGGCGTCAGAATACCGGCCATATCCTTGATGCAGAGGGAGTCAGCCGCCATATCCTCAATACGCTTGGCCAGATCGACCCACATACCGGTGTTATGAACGGGACTTGTCGTATAGGAAATTGTGCCCTGCGCATGGGCGCCCTGCGCCTTGACGGCCTTCATGGCCTGCTGCAGGTTACGGGGATCATTCATCGCATCGAAGACACGGAACACATCCATCCCGTTGGCGACAGCGCGCTCAACAAAGGTATCAACGACATCGTCCGCATAATGGCGGTAGCCCAGCAGGTTCTGTCCACGCAGGAGCATCTGCTGTTTCGTGTTGGGCATCGCCTTCTTCAGCGCACGCAGACGCTCCCAGGGATCTTCCCCCAGGAAACGGATGCAGCTGTCAAAGGTGGCGCCGCCCCAGGTTTCCAGGGACCAGAAACCCACCTGGTCCAGTTTTTCGGCGATGGGCAACATGTCCTCAAGACGCAAACGGGTTGCAAAAAGAGACTGGTGCGCATCGCGCAGCACTACATCAGTAATGCCTAGCGGTTTCTTGTTCTCAGACATTCGGTAACACTCCCCCTTGACTCGTTAACCTGACTACTGGCGACGCGCGCGATGCTGCTGAACCGCTTCATGAATCACGGCGAGCAGTACCGGATCACTTGCAGGGTCACCGACGGTCGCGACCGGAACCCTGGCAACAGCAGGTTCGGGTTCCTCCGGCTTCGTGGCCTGAATGATTTTTGACATGATGCTGGTCACAATGACCAGAAGGGTAAGGAATACGAAGACAAAGCCCATGCCGAACAGCATCAGGTTCACGCCTTCGCTCATGAGATCCGCTGGAGACATGGCGCTTCCTTATTACGTTGTTATCGTTCGCGTTCGGGTGGCTAGACGACACCTGATACACGACGTTTCACTTATTACACGGTCTTGAATTTCGGGGCCATTTTACCCGAATACCGGGGTCGCGCAATATTGACTGTATTTATACTTATTATTTGAGCATTTATTTCCATGATTCATGTCATGAATAGTGCAATCAATCGTCACGTATTCATACAGCGCCCACCGTACCAATGACAGTTGTCTGTTTTTACAGGAGTGATAGAGTACCGCCCTTTTCCGCCACAGGAACGGTGTCTGCCGATGCGACTTGTCCTCGCCCCGATGGAAGGGGTTGTCGATTACCTGATGCGCCAGCTGCTGACTGACAACGGCGCCTTTGACCTCTGCGTGACGGAATTTATCCGGATCACCAATACCCTGCTGCCTGAAGCGGTTTTTTTCAGATTATGTCCAGAACTTAAACAGGGTGGACACACTCGCGCTGGCACACCTGTCTTTATACAGTTGCTGGGCAATGATCCACACACCATGGCGGACAATGCCGCTCGCGCCGCAGAATTGGGTGCGCTAGGTATAGACCTGAACTTTGGTTGTCCTGCATCTACGGTGAATCGTCACAAAGGAGGTGCAGCATTACTAAAAGAGCCGGAAACCCTGCATCGTATCGTCCAGTCTGTTCGTCAGGCCGTCCCTGAACACATACCGGTTACGGCAAAAATGCGTCTCGGTTTCGAGGATAAATCCCTCGCCATAGAGAATGCCGTCGCCATCGAGTCCGCCGGCGCTGATACCCTGACGATTCATGCCCGCACCAAAGTTGAAGGCTACCGACCACCCGCTCACTGGGAATGGATCGGCAAAATACGTGAACATGTTTCACTGAATATCATCGCCAATGGCGAGATCTGGTCCATTGACGACTATCAGCGCTGCAAGACGGCCAGTGGATGCAGCGACATCATGATTGGCCGCGGCGCCATCGCCCAACCTCTGCTCGCTACCCGACTGAAATCTCTGCAGGATACTGACAGTACCATGCCTGACTGGCTCGAAACCCGGGCATTACTGGTACAATTCGCCCAAACGGTACTACACAGCCCCCAGGAATACCTTGAGCATTGCAACATCCGTGAACCCGGCCGCTACCTGGCCGACCGTTGCAAGCAGTGGCTTGGCATGATGGTACGTTGTCACGAAGGGGCTGCGACCCTGTTTCAGCAGATCAAGCGGGAAACCTGTCCGGAAACCATCTATCGTACGCTACTGACTTAACAGCGGGTCAACCAGCCACCATTGACGATTTTGTTGCTATTGAGACTCAAGCCTTGCCAAGCACCAACAAGCCTGTAATTGAAACCGCCAGCATTCGCTGGAACGAGCGTGGACAACCGGTCTCCGATCATTACGACGACATCTATTTCTCAACCGAATCAGGCCCGGATGAAACCCGGCACACCTTTATTAACCAGAACTTTCTACCGGAGCGGTTTGCCGCGTTAGAACCCGGTCAACATTTTGTTGTTGGTGAAACCGGCTTTGGCACAGGCCTTAATTTCCTCTGTACGTGGCAGTGTTTTGATCAATACGCCCCGGCAGGTACCCGGCTACACTTTATTTCTACCGAAAAATATCCTCTGTCAACGGCTGATCTGGCACAGGCACTATCGCTCTGGCCAGACCTGTCGGCCTACAGCCAAAAGTTAGTCAACCATTATCCAGCGATGACCGCTGGTCAGCATCGGTTGGTTTTTGAGAATGGTCGTATTGTACTGACACTGCTCTGCGGCGATGTATTGCAAACACTGCCGGAACTGGAAGCATCTGTCGACGCCTGGTTTCTGGACGGATTTGCCCCGACAAAAAACCCCGATATGTGGCAGCCGGAACTGTTCCAGGCACTGGCCAATAAATCCTCCAGCGGAACCACCTGTGCAACGTTTACAGCCGCAAGACTGGTGCGGGATGGATTAGAAAATGCCGGATTCATGATCGAAAAAGTGCCGGGATTTGGCCACAAACGGGATATGATTCGGGGTCGGCTGGCAGAGGCCGTCCTTTCAGATGATTCCCCCATCTGGTTTCAGCAATCAAAAACAGTTCATAACCAAAAGAACGCGCTGATTATCGGGGCAGGCATGGCCGGTGCTGCAACGGCACGCTCTCTTGCAGAACACGGCTGGCAAGTGCGTGTAATCGACTCCCACGACAAACCTGCCAGCGAAGCATCAGGCAATCCCCAAGGCATGCTGTATACACGACTATCGGGCAACAGCACGGTATTAACGCGCTTCATCACGGAAGGTTATCTTCATACGCTCAGCCTGCTGAAACGGCTCGAAAGTCAGAAAAATTCTGACGATACCCTATGGCAGAAAACCGGCCTGATCCAACTCGGTTTCAGCAAAGGCGAACATCAACGCCAGCAGCGCATCCTTGAATCCGGCCAATACCCTGACGCCATGCTACAAGGCCTGGACGCCGAAGCACTCTCCTCACTGGCAGGCCTTTCTTTAAATGCATCCGGACTCTATTTTCCAGATGCTGGCTGGGTACACCCGCCATCATTATGCAAACACCTGCTTGAGCACTCCAACATTGAATTTACCGGTAACCTTCAGGTCACAAGTGTTATGCATGAAGGTAACCAGTGGCACGTTCAAACAACGTCCGGAACAACATTGAGTTCAGAAGTCATTGTGATTGCTTGTGGCCACCTCTCTTCGAAACTGGCACAAACCCGGTACCTGCCACTGAAAAGCATCCGGGGCCAGATTACACAACTCCCCGCCACAAAAAGCAGCCAAAAGCTACAGACAGTGGTTTGCAGTGACGGCTATATTGCGCCTGCCTGGAAGAATAGCCATACCCTTGGTGCCACCTTTAATTTCGATAATGATTCAACGGAATGCCGCCAAAAGGATCACGACACCAATTTAGAGAACCTGAAAACGTATACACCTGGCATTTATGATGCGTTGATGGACTCTGAACTTGATACCGCGCATCTTAAAGGTCGAGTGAGCTTCCGATGCACGACGCCGGATTACCTGCCAGTTGTCGGCCCGGTAGTTGACGCTGACATTTTCAAAGCCCATTTCGCGCCATTGCGAAAAAATGCCAAACACCGGTTTACCGATACCCCCGAACAACCGGCAGGTTTGTATATTACAACCGGGCATGGATCCAGAGGATTGGTCACCGCTCCGCTAGCCGCGGAAATCCTGGCCGCCTACATTTGCAACGAACCCAGCCCCGTGCCGCGTGATCAGCGTCACGCCCTGCACCCGTCCAGATTCATGGTCAGAGATTTGGCAAGAAACAAGGTGTAATGCAGAAATCGTTCTGCCATAACAACAATCAGCCGACCTTCTGGTCGGCTCAAAAGCTTTAACAGCCTACTGGCTTATTTTCCCGGGATAACAAACACCCACCCCTCCCAGGCCACAATAACCACCAGGATTCTTGGCAAGATATTGCTGGTGATAATCCTCCGCATAATAGAATTCTCCAGCTGGGAGGATTTCTGTTGCGATAACATTATTGCCAATGCCATTCAATGCCTGCTGATACGTCCGTAGCGACTGTTCGGCCTTATCTTGTTGCTCTGAACTGGTGGTATAAATCGCTGAACGATACTGGGTGCCGATATCATTCCCCTGTCGCATCGATTGGGTAGGGTCATGACTCTCCCAGAATATGGCCAGCAATTGCTCGTAGCTGATTTGCTCAGGGTCAAAGATGACACGCACCACTTCAGCGTGACCGGTATAACCGGTGCAGACTTCTTCGTAAGCAGGGTTCGGGGTAAAGCCACCGCTATACCCAACCATCGTGACATAGACACCGGGTTGTTTCCAAAACAGCCGTTCTGCTCCCCAGAAACATCCCATACCAAACACAGCGACATCGTATCCATCCGGCCAGGGAGGCATTATGGCATGACCATTAACCCAATGTTTTTCACTGATCGTTAAAGGACTATCGCGCCCTGGCAACGCCTCTTCCCTCGACACCTGCACAGTGATACCCGCCATTACCACACCTCCATTGATCACATTACTTTGCTGCCGGCGCGTTCTGAACCTGTTCCATTGGCGGAACGACCAGCTGTGGATCCAAACGAACCTGGTACCAGTTCAGGCGCCAGTCGAGATGAGCGCCGGTAACCCGACCAGTTGCACCCACCTCTGCCACAGGTTGCCCCTGACGGACAAAATCACCTTCTTTAACCAGGGACTTACTTAGGTGCAGGAACGAACTTGTGATGCCATAGCCATGATCAATGATCATCGTACCGCCAGAGAAATACATATCCGGGTGGTACAGCACAACTCGACCATCGGCAGGCGATTTGACGGGAGTACCGGTTGGTGCGGCAACATCAACACCAAAATGAGGGCGACGTGGTTCACCATTAAAGACACGCTGACTGCCGTATACACCGGTCACCGGCCCAACTAAAGGCCAGATAAATCCGTCCAGAAAGGCAATATATTCAGAATCCACTTCCCGGGCTTTTCTTACGAGGCTGTTTTCATGGCGAACACGCTTCAGGTGAGCTTCAGATGGCGCCATATACTTTTGCGCAACACCTTCTATTCGTTGAATCCGATATTCACGTGCTTCCAGCTTCAGTACTTTCTCAGTCTTTTTACCATCTGGTGCAACCACCGTGTAAGACTGCTGCAATTGCGCATCACGCCCAAACCCCAGCACAAACTGTCCATCCTCTGTAACAGGGACTTCATTATCCCTGTAATAAACGACAGATCCAGGTTGCACAGTCCCTTTATACAACGCCCCCTGCGTTAACGGCTCACCACTGTCCGCCGAAACCGTCAAAGCCTGCAGCAGAATAGCGGCAGCAAACCAACATATATTGAGAATCTTCACAGACACCCCCGGACATGACATTAACCCACATTACTCCTATAGTAAGAAAACTGGTTTAACACCACCAGATGGAGGTATCAACATGGATCTGTTTATACTCGCGGTGTCACTGCTGCTCCCCGTAGCCTATGGCGCTATTCTTCTCACCCCTCTCGCAATTGATACTCATCGTTACCAAAGCACTCGAAAGTTCAAACAATAGAGCCATTCAGCCACCATGCAGCTAGCCTATCACTCAGGCATCGACAGGCTTGCTGCAACACGCACTATCATTACTGCTTACGGTGCATTCCTTCAGATAATCTGAATACTTTCGCGCAAACTGCTGCACAGCATCCCAGTCGGTATACTCAATATCCTTACTGGTATCCGTATTGCCGCCCGTTATTTTCATGATGAGTTGAATCATGACACGGTCAAACCAGCGATAACGGCTATAGAGTAGCGACCCTGCCATCACACCGGTCATACCAGGCTTCCAGGTGATTTTCCCGAGAAATTTCTGTAGATAAGGATTTGTTTCGGGTCTGTTTTTTTCAGGTTTACGGGCAGTCAGATTAACACTGAAAAACCCGGACGGATGCTGATTCAGAAACATTTCATGCTGCCTGATAAAATCAAACACCTCAGGCAAATGGTGGCCATAACGTATTGGGGAACCAATTAGTACTGAATCATATTGATCCAGATTAAAATGAGCAGCCCCACCTCCTAACGAAAGACATTCCACCATCAGACCGCACTGTTTTAACTCAGACGCAATAACCCGTGCAATTTTTTCAGTCTGACCATCACGAGATGCATAAAGCAATAAATGCTGGGCCATTGGATTCTCCCGATTCAACGCATGCTTCTATTTTAAACCGCGTTGTACAGGAAACAGACACACAATTTATTTACCTGAATCAAATCTTGCCGACATTGGAAACAATCAATGGGAATAAAAAACGCAGAAATAAAAAAAGCCCTGCATTAAATGCAGGGCTTTTTCTTTATGGCGGTGAGAGAGGGATTCGAACCCTCGATACGCGATTAACGTATACTCCCTTAGCAGGGGAGCGCCTTCAGCCACTCGGCCATCTCACCGTATGATTTCATTAAAAACCCGCAACTTGGCGGGTTAAATGGCGCGTCCGGGAGGATTCGAACCTCCGACCGCCTGGTTCGTAGCCAGGTACTCTATCCAGCTGAGCTACGGACGCCTAGAATAAGACTTAAGAAGAGAAAATCAAGAACTCTTTCACGTCGTCTTCGAACGTTTGATGTCCTGGCGGTGAGGGAGGGATTCGAACCCTCGATACGCGATTAACGTATACTCCCTTAGCAGGGGAGCGCCTTCAGCCACTCGGCCACCTCACCTCGGAATCGAGCGCTATATTACCAGATTCCCGACGTTTGCAAAGTGTTTTTTCAGACTGAACACTTCGACTTTAAAACCACGGCTCAGAACTGTTCTTCGCCTTCCTCTTCTGCAACTTCATGAACCCAGGTTTGGCGGTTGCCCGAATGATGGCCGTCCCTATCTTCCTTTTCTTTCTGGATACGCTGATAGATTTCTTCACGGTGGACTGCCACTTCCTTCGGTGCATTGACGCCGATCCGCACCTGGTTACCCTTCACCCCAAGAACGGTAACCGTGACATCATCACCTACCATCAGGGTCTCACCAACACGGCGTGTCAGAATCAGCATTACAATCTCCTTGTCTCAAAACCAACAAACAATGATCGTCTATTCATCTGCCAGTTTGTGCTTGTCGAATTAATCAGCGCATACCACTTCACTGATTCAGCAGCCCTGTGCAGGACCCCCATGAATCGGCCAGTGCCATATCACCGAAGCAATAAGATTAATACAGGACTGAAGTTTGGCAACAGATTCCCGCATATTCCCTATTCTTCAAACACTCCGCTAACCTTCGGGAGCACCGCGCGATAAAAAACGCGCATGTCTCTGGCAATCTCCCTGTGCGACTATCCGGTCCGCACTATCATAGCTCACTATCGTTATTCGTTGACGCAAATCCTGACGCACTATCCTACGCAACAGAGTCGATATCACGGTAGAACGCTATCGGGTCAAGCCGCACCAATCCCTAACACTCAGGGCAGACCGCCACGATCAGTCATGCGGTCTTACCTGTTTCCGCTATAGATCAAACTATGTACAGCGACAGTCTAATATCAACAACCGCTATTTCCATGAGTATTTGTACGGGACGAAAAACGCCGCGACGCATTACTCTGCGGTGGGTTCCTGGTCCAGCTCAAAGGCCGAATGCAATGCCCTGACGGCCAATTCGAGGTACTTTTCCGCGATTACCACGGACACCTTGATCTCTGAGGTCGAGATAATCTGGATATTGATACCTTCAGCGGCCAGCGCCTCAAACATCCGCGTCGCAACACCGGCATGGGACCGCATGCCAACACCTACGATGGACACCTTGGCAATCTTGTTGTCACCGTCAAACTCACGGGCACCCAGCTCATCCGAGGTATTCCCCACCACAGCCAATGCTTTCTGGAAATCATTGCGGTGCACGGTGAACGTGAAATCCGTGGATTTATCATCGGCCACGTTCTGCACAATCATGTCGACTTCGACATTGGCCTTGCTGATCGGGCCCAGAATCCGGGAAGCAACACCGGGGATATCAGGCACCCCCTTGATTGTCAGCTTGGCTTCATCCCGATTAAAGGCAATTCCGGATACAACGGGCTGCTCCATCTCGTCCTGCTCCTCCAGCGTTATCAGCGTCCCGGGGCCTTCCTCAAAGCTGTGGAGTACCCGCAGGGTCACATTGTACTTACCGGCAAACTCCACCGCGCGAATCTGCAGAACCTTTGAACCGAGGCTGGCCATTTCCAGCATCTCTTCAAAGGTAATTTTATCCAGACGCCGGGCGCCTTCAACAACACGGGGGTCAGTAGTATAGACACCGTCGACATCGGTATAGATCTGGCATTCATCCGCCTCAAGGGCTGCTGCCAGCGCTACCGCCGTGGTATCGGAGCCGCCACGCCCCAGCGTGGTGATATTGCCATCTTTGTCCAACCCCTGAAAGCCAGCAACAACGACTACCCTGCCAGCATCCAGATCCGCACGAATCGCCTGGGTATCAATGCTTTCTATACGGGCTTTGTTATGCTGACTGTCTGTTTTGATAGCCACCTGCCAGCCGGTATATGACCTGGCCGGGCAGTTACGCCGGTTAAGCGCCATGGACAGGAGCGCGATGGTAACCTGCTCCCCGGTAGAAAGGATGACATCCAGCTCCCTTGGTGTCGGCGTGTCGTGCATCTGGTGAGCCAACTCGACGAGACGATTGGTTTCGCCAGACATGGCGGATACCACGACAACAATATCGTGTCCCTGCTCTCTGAACCGCTGTACTTTTTCCGCAATGGCTTCAATTCGCTCGACCGTGCCGACCGACGTGCCACCGAACTTCTGAACTAACAACGCCATATCGTAAGTACTTTTATTTATTAGCCGAGGGGAATGTACCACATCCCCCACGGATCGAAACAGCCCTTGTTTCAGACTAACCCTGTGAACGGGTCAGCAATTCTGACTAGCTGGCCAGTTTATCTGCCACCCAGCCGCTGACGGATTCCAGTGCCGCCGGCAAAGCCTGCACATCGGAACCACCGCCCTGGGCAAAATCAGGACGACCACCGCCCTTGCCGCCTACCTGCTCTGCCACCATTTTGAGCAGATCACCGGCTTTCACTCGGTCAGTCAGGTCCTTGGTCACACCAGCGGCCAGCGCCACCTTGTCACCATCGACAGCAGCCAGCATGACGATGCCATTTTCCAGCTTGTTCTTGAGCTGGTCCACAGTATCCCGCAGGGATTTCGGATCAACACCGTCAAGGCGGGTTGCCAGCACACGGATACCAGCCACTTCAACAGCACCGGCTACCAGATCAGTGCCCGCGGCAGACGCCAGTTTCTGCTTCAGCCGCTGAATCTCTTTTTCCAGCTCACGGTTACGGTCCACCAGCGTCTGGACTTTGCTGACCACGGATTCACGACTACCTTTTACCAAGCCTGCTACAGACTGGATACGCTGCTCTTGGTTTTCATACCAGGACTGCGCCGCTTTACCGGTCAATGCTTCAATCCGACGAACGCCGGCAGCAATACCGGTTTCTGCAACAACCACCAGGCTGCCAATATCACCGGTACGCTCAACATGGGTACCACCACACAGCTCCACAGAAAAACCGCTGGTGCCCATGCTCAGGACGCGTACTTCATCACCGTATTTCTCGCCAAACAACGCCATGGCACCGGCAGCGCGAGCCTGATCCATATCCATCAGTTCAGTTTTAACCGGCGTGTTAGAGCGAACCTGCTCGTTGACGATCCGCTCAATCTGGCGCAGCTGCTCTGCTGAAACCGGCTCAAAGTGTGAGAAGTCAAAACGCAGACGTTCACTGTTGACCAGGGAGCCTTTCTGCTGAACATGATCACCCAGCACTTCACGCAGGGCGGCATGCAGCAAGTGCGTAGCAGAGTGGTTACGTGCTGTCGCCATGCGTTTTTCAGCATTGACCATCGCACCCAGGCGTTCGCCCACACGGATCTCACCGGTTTCAACCACACCGTGATGCAGGTGGTTATCGGATTCCTTGCGAGTATCATCCACGCGGAACGTTCCGGTTTCAGTGCGCAGCAGACCGACATCACCCACCTGACCGCCGGACTCGGCGTAGAATGGGGTACGCTCCATTACGATAACTGCTTTCTCACCCACACCGACGGACTCAACCGGCTGGCCGTCACGGAACAGCGCCTTGACGATTTCTTCACCTTCCAGCGCGGTATAACCGGTAAATTCGGTCGCACCTTCAATCTTCAGAACATCGTTATAATCCATCCCGAACTGGCTGGCGGCACGTGCGAGATTGCGCTGTTCTTCCATGCAGGCTTCATAGCCGTCCATGTCCAGAGTCAGGCCACGCTCACGGGCGATATCGTGGGTCAGGTCAACCGGGAAACCATAGGTGTCATACAGGGTAAACACGGTTTTACCGGGAATTTCGGTGCCGTCGATGTTTGCCAGATCGTCTTCAAGGATCTTCATACCCTTATCCAGCGTACGGGCAAACTGTTCTTCTTCCTTACGCAGAACACGCATCACGTGATCTTTGTTCTCAGCCACAACATTCGCCGCATCGCCCATGGCTTCGATCAGCGCAGGCACCAGCTGGGCAAAGAACGGCTCGCGAGCACCCAGCTTGTGTCCATGACGGCAGGCGCGACGGATAATACGGCGCAGGGTATAACCCCGACCATCGTTGGACGGCAGAATGCCATCAGCCACCAGGAATGCGCAGGAACGGATATGGTCAGCAATGACACGCAGTGATGCGGTGGTAGTATCCGGGCAGTTCAGCAGACGGCCGGCTTCTGCCAGCAGGGTCTGGAACAGATCAATCTCATAGTTGCTGTGTACGCCCTGCATGACAGCGGCGATACGCTCCAGGCCCATACCGGTATCAATGGATGGCTTCGGCAGCGGATGCATTTCCCCATCAGCCGTCCGGTTAAACTGCATAAAGACCATGTTCCAGATTTCGATGTAGCGGTCGCCATCATCGTTCGGGCCGCCCGGCGGGTCACCGGCCACATTTGGGCCATGATCATAGAACAGTTCACTACACGGTCCGCAGGGGCCGGTATCGCCCATGGACCAGAAGTTATCCTTCTCACCCAGGCGAGAGAAACGCTCAGGGCTGACTTTCATCTCTTTCAGCCAGATATCTTCCGCTTCCTGGTCATCCTTGTAGACGGTGACCCACAGCTTCTCTTCCGGAATACCCAGCTCAACGGTCAGGAACTCCCAGGCGAACTTGATGGCATCACGCTTGAAATAATCACCAAAGCTGAAGTTACCCAGCATTTCAAAGAAGGTGTGGTGACGGGCGGTGTAACCGACGTTTTCCAGATCATTGTGCTTACCACCGGCACGGACACAACGCTGGGACGTGGTGGCACGGTTATAAGAGCGCTGCTCCCGGCCCAGGAACACATCCTTGAACTGGTTCATACCCGCGTTGGTAAACAACAACGTCGGGTCATCATGGGGAACCAGCGAACTGCTTTCGACAATTTCATGTCCCTGCTTATTGAAATAATTCAGAAAAGCAGACCGTAATTCAGAACTTTTCATATCACCTTCCCGTCAGGGAGTCTCAAAATGGATAGATGTCAGGACTCTCACTGTTCTGACACCGGGAAATTCGCAAAATTCGCGCATTATATAACGACGAGCAACAGGCGGACAGCCACAGGCAATGAACTTGTGGAACCCTCCAACAGCCATTGCCTGAGCACATAACCTGGGAATTGAGCCGACAGACAATCTTCTGCCGACCATTACATGGGTTGCGATTATCGCTTGATCGCTACCGATCAATCCAACCGTATAAACACGCAGGTAAACCCGTTACTTACCACGATCAGCCACGGATTCCAATAACGCAAACAGGCTGGAGGTATCCCAGCGCCCGCCCCCCATCGACTGAACCTGGGCATATTGCTGGTCCACCATGGCGGTAACCGGCAGGCTTGCGCCATTTCTGCGCGCTTCTTCCAGGCAAATGGAAAGGTCCTTGCGCATCCAGTCCACGGCAAAACCATGTTCATACTTTCCCTGAAGCATGGTCTGGTAACGGTTTTCCATCTGCCAGGACTGGGCCGCGCCCTGGGAAATCACCTCAACCACCGCCGCCGGATCAAGACCGGCTTTACGGGCAAAATGCAAACCTTCAGACAGCGCCTGAACCAGACCGCCAATACAGATCTGGTTAACCATTTTGGCCAGCTGCCCGGCTCCGGTTTCACCCATCAGTTTCACACAACGGGCATAGCTTTCTATAACAGGCGCCGCTTGCTCGAACGTTCCGGCATCACCGCCCACCATCACGGTCAGCGCACCATTTTCAGCACCCGCCTGACCGCCAGACACCGGAGCGTCTAGAAAACCCAATCGGGTTTCGGCAGCAATACCGGCCAATTCACGCGCGACAGAGGCTGAGGCCGTGGTGTGATCCACAAAAACTGCCCCTTTTTTCATACCAGAAAAAGCGCCCTGCTCACCCAGGCAGATTTGTCGAAGATCATCATCATTGCCGACACAGGCAAACACAAAGTCCGCACCGGCAGCTGCGGCCGCAGGCGTTTCTGCACCATGCCCCTGATACTCGCTGAGCCACTGCTCCCGACGCTGCGGCGTCCGGTTATAGACAGTCACCTTATAGCCTGCGCCTGCCAGATGGCCGGCCATTGGATATCCCATCACCCCAAGCCCAATAAAAGCAACCTGACAGGTCATAACGCCACCCTTTCCACTGTTTTGATTACTGTTTGCGTTAACACAACTTAATATCATGGTGCCGGGATGGCTGCCAGCTTCAGGCGATGAAAATTCTGGTTAAAGAGGGAGAAACAGGTATGCAGCTGATCAGCGGCGGATGTGTCACCCAACCAGCGGAGCGCCTCGATAGCACTTTCTACCGTACACAAATGTGCTTCATGCCGAACACGGCGCAACTGATACTCGGATATACATTCCGAACCTAGATCCAAAACGGGCAGACCATGAAGATAAGGGCTGTGGTTATACATTTTTCTCGCCTGCTGCCAGGTGGCATCGATGAGAATAAATGCCGGCACTTTATCCCGTGGAATGCTGCCTGAACTAACCATCACGGCATCAGAAGCGTGATAACGGGCATAGGCAGAGGGAAAAACAAGAATCGGGTAATACCGCAAGTCAGATAACAAACTTAATAATGCCTTATCCGGCTCCACTCGACTCCATGTGGCGATGTGGCCTCCAGCCACACTACCGGCCAGCAGGTAACCTGTGTTGGTCGCTTTAGCCTGTTCATTTTCATGCATCAGCAACCAGAAAACGGCCTTGCTGGCGACCACCGGTTTATCCGCACACAAACAGATGAACTGCGGCAACAAGCAAGTCTCACAGCGCTCCATCAACCCACAAACTCCATCTTTTAATCCAGCGACTATTCATCACTCTCACGGCCATCGACTACAGCCATAATGGTATCGATATGAAAGCCCCTGTATTGCAGGTAACGAACCCGTTTTGCTTTTTCCTTTGGGTCTTTTACCGGTGCGGCCCCAAATTTTTTCACGTTGACCTCACATGCCTGCTGCTTCCAGTCTTCCTCAAAAGCCTCAAGCTGTATTGACACCAGCTCAGCAGCAATGCCTTTTTGCAGCAGTTCCTGCTTGATTCTCACCGGCCCCAAACCACGAGAAACACGACTACGTACAAAACTTTCCGCAAAGCGCTCATCGGATAACAGCCGATCTGCCTCCAAGGCACCCAATACCACTTCCAGCATTTCCGGCGTTTCAGCCCGGCTGCGCAGTTTCTGCCAGAGTTCTTTCCGGCTATGTTCGCGGCGCGCCAGCAAATCCATTGCCGCCCGCCGCAGTTCTGTTTCAGAAGAAGACATAATCCATCCCATATAAAAACGGCGCTTACCCCTTTAGAGGTAAACGCCGTAGCATTCAATCCAACTCAGAAAACTCAGGCCAGTGTCAGCTCTTCATTTTCTTCCGCTGCGTTTTCAGCTTTCTCTTCGGTCTGGGGCTCAGAAGAGGTCAACAGCTGGCGCCGAATTTCAGACTCAATCTCTTCCGCAATCGCCGGGTTATCCTGCAGATACTGCGCGGCATTCGCCTTGCCCTGGCCAATCTTGTCACCTTTATAGGCGTACCAGGCGCCAGCCTTATCGACCAGCTTCAGCTTAACGCCCAGATCAATCACTTCACCCATACGGTAGATACCCTTGCCATACAGGATCTGGAATTCAGCCTGACGGAACGGTGGCGACACCTTGTTCTTGACCACTTTCACACGGGTCTCGTTACCGATGACTTCATCACCCTGCTTCACAGCACCGGTGCGACGGATATCCAGCCGAACACTGCTGTAGAATTTCAGAGCATTACCACCGGTTGTGGTTTCCGGGTTGCCGAACATGACACCGATCTTCATCCGGATCTGGTTGATGAAGACCACCAGACAGTTGGCCTGCTTAATGGAACCGGTCAGCTTACGGAGCGCCTGGCTCATCAGACGAGCCTGAAGACCGACGTGTGAATCACCCATCTCGCCTTCAATTTCCGCTTTCGGTACCAGGGCCGCGACAGAGTCGACAATCACGACATCTACTGCACCGGAACGTACCAGCATATCGGTGATTTCCAGCGCCTGTTCACCGGTATCAGGCTGAGACACATACAGGTCGTCAACATTGACACCCAGGCGACGGGCATACTCAGGATCCAGTGCATGCTCCGCATCCACAAAGGCACAGGTTGCGCCCTGCTTCTGGGCTTCTGCGATGACACTCAGCGTCAGGGTTGTCTTGCCTGATGACTCGGGACCATAGATTTCAACAACACGTCCTTTCGGCAGACCACCAATACCCAGCGCAATATCCAGCTGCAGGGAACCGGTTGAAATTGCCGGAATCGGTTCATGCTTCTGGTCACCCATGCGCATGACGGTGCCCTTGCCGAACTGTCGCTCAATCTGGCCAAGCGCCGCCTGTAACGCCTTTTTCTTGTTGTCATCCATCTGACGCACCCTCACAATTAATCCGACCTTTGCCGGCTGGCACCTTCAACGGCATCATCCAGCCCGCAACGCTAAAACAACTGTATACTTAAACAGTATTAAAACACACAATCTGATATTCGACTAGTCGACAATAAAATTTAATCTGACCGCCCGTTTAACCCGCATCCTGTTCAGCTAATCGCAAGAGGCCTGAAAGTGCTGTCACAACTGCCTGCTGCCGTATTTCAAAGCGATCACCGCTAAAATGACACACCCGAGCTTCCGTAGGCTGACCTTCCTGAGACCATGCCAGCCACACGGTACCTACTGGCTTTTCGGGACTACCGCCCTCCGGCCCGGCAATACCGCTGATCGCGACTGACAGCTCTGCACCAGCATTCCGGCGCGCGCCATAAGCCATTTCTGTCACCACTGCCTCGCTAACAGCACCATTTTGAGCCAGTGTTTCAGCCTTCACACCCAGCATCTGCTGCTTGGCCTCGTTGGCGTAGGATACATAACCATAGCCGAACCAGGCCGAGCTGCCAGCCACCGACGTTATGGCTTCCGCCACCCAGCCGCCCGTGCAGGATTCCGCTGTGGCGACCCGCCAGCCCTTTTTCAGTAATACTTGTCCCAGCTGCTGCGCAAGATCATGAACCTCTACCTGCATCCTACCCACCGCTCCTGCCAAAATGTTATCGTCGACTAACGTCAGATCAACCTGCAACCTCAACAAAGCACACAACAGAATTGCTGAATAGAGACATCGCTAACAATCGCCACCTTATCTTGAAAGAGGTTTTGCACAAAACCTCTCATGATCTCGCTATTTCAAAACCGCACGATCAGCAATCCCAAGCGTTTACATAGATAGAAAGGGATTAGTTACTGGAACGAACAACGCTCAGGCACGAATCAAGCGTAACAACTCATCCGTCTGGCGCTGCATCAAAACCACATCACCCCGACTTTCAACATTCAATCGGATAACCGGTTCTGTATTGGACAGACGCAGATTAAAACGCCACAACCCCATGTCCACAGAAATACCGTCTGTATGATCCACTGAAACAGCATCGGCTTCATAAACCGCAAGCACCCTGTCAATAGCCCCCTGCGGATCATCCAGCTGACTGTTAATTTCGCCAGAAGACGGGAACGCCTTGATACGCTCAGCAACCAGTTCAGAGAGCGCCTGTTCTTTTCGAGACATCAACTCTGCCACCAGCAACCAGGGGATCATTCCGGAATCACAGTACGCAAAATCACGGAAATAATGATGGGCGCTCATTTCTCCACCGTAGACGGCATCTTCCTTACGCATTCTCTCCTTGATAAAGGCATGGCCGGTTTTGCACAGCACTGGCTCCCCACCGGCTGAAGTGACCTGATCAATCGTGTTCCAGGTCAGACGGGGGTCGTGAATAATTTTGGCCCCGGGGTTATGTACAAGGAAAGCCTCACCCAGCAACCCGACAATATAGTAACCCTCAATAAAGGCACCCTTTTCATCGAACAGGAAGCATCGATCAAAATCGCCATCCCAGGCAATCCCCATATCTGCACCATGCTCAATCACAGCATCCGCTGTCGCAGCACGACACTCAGGCAATAACGGGTTCGGTATACCATGCGGAAAGGCGCCATCAGGCTGATGGTGAATCTTGACAAACTCTACCGGAACATCCTTGGCACGAAAATGTGCCTCAATAGCATCCACTACATGCCCAGCAGCACCGTTACCCGCATTCACGACTAATTTAAGGGGTCTTAATGCTGCGACATCAATATAACCCATAATGTGAATGACGTAGTCGTCGAGCGTATCCACTTTGTCATAACTGCCTCGCTCAATGACGGGTGAAAAGTCATTACGTTCAGCTAACTGCTCAATTTCGCGCAAACCGGTATCACCACTGACAGGCTGAGCGCCCGCACGGACCAGTTTCAAACCGTTATAGTCCATGGGATTGTGACTGGCAGTCACTTCAATCCCACCGTCTACACCAAGATGAAACGTCGCAAAATACACCTCTTCCGTACCGGCCATACCAAGGTCAAGCACATTCACACCAGCGTCCCTCAACCCATCAATCACTGACTGTTTAAGCGATTCACTGGTCAGGCGGACATCACCACCTATCACAACCTTTTTGGGTTTTAGGTATTCACCATAGGCCCGGCCAATCCGGTAAGCGATTGTTTCATTGAGTTCATCAGGCAGGCGTCCACGAATATCGTAGGCTTTGAAACAAGTAAGGCTAGACATAAATAACCAGTGAATAACAAATGGATAATGCTTAACGAGGAAACGGCCAACAGGACTTTCGACCGAGGTCTGCGACAAGCATAACCCAATCAACCTTCCCGATAAACGAAACACCTCAACCGGTTTTCCGATCCCGCTAAAATCTGCCTGGAAAAAACTTCTGGAAAACCAAACCTCACGTCAAGAGCAACGACGTCACACCATCTTACTTGCCCTGAGAGCACCATAGACCTAGTTTGTGGATACCTGCTCATAAGAAAGTACAAGATTACGACAATTACACGAATTTATTTCCTGACACCAGATACCGTACAATCTCTCCATTTACCCGGTCACGCCGGTGACCTGACAAGAACGACCTGATCCGGATCATCATGACTCAAGCAGCAAAAGCCAGCGATAACAAGCAAACCCCCATGATGCAGCAATATATGCGCATCAAGCAGCAACACCGGGATCAGCTGGTTTTTTACCGCATGGGCGACTTTTATGAGCTGTTCCATGATGATGCAAAAAAAGCCGCGTCACTGCTCGACATCACCCTGACGGCGAGGGGCCACTCCAACGGGCAGCCCATTCCGATGGCGGGCATCCCCTTTCATGCTGCGGAAGGTTATCTCGCCCGGCTCGTCAAGCTGGGTGAATCGGTTGCTATCTGCGAACAGATTGGTGACCCCGCAACCAGCAAGGGGCCGGTTGAACGTAAAGTTGTCAGGATCATCACACCGGGCACCGTCAGCGATGAAGCTTTATTAGAAGAACGGAGTGATAACTGGCTGGCCGCCCTGCATGTGCAGGATGATCTTTACGGGCTGGCCATCATGGACATCACCAGCGGTCGGTTCCACGTTCTGGAAGTCAAAGGCCTGGAAGCCATCCTTGGTGAACTCCAGCGCCTTAGCCCGGCGGAACTTCTGACCAGTGAAGACCAGGTTTTTGATAGCCTGATTGCACAGCGCAATGGTTTCCGGCGCCGCCCGCCCTGGGATTTCGATCTTGAAACAGCGCACGACCTGCTGACCCGCCAGTTCAAAACCAAAGATTTGTCCGGCTTTGACTGCAGCCATATGACCGTTGCCATTGCTGCCGCCGGCTGCCTGCTGCAATACGCAAAAGATACCCAGCGTACCGACCTGCCCCATGTTCGCACCTTGCGGGTTGAACGTCGTGAAGACTGCGTGGTGCTCGATGCGGCCAGCCGTCGCAACCTCGAGCTGGATACCAACCTTAACGGTGGTCGTGACAATACCCTGTTGTCGGTGATGGATAAGACCGCGACGGCAATGGGAAGTCGCCTTCTCTGCCGCTGGATTAACCAGCCACTCCAGAATATTGATCTGCTGCGTGAACGCCAGTCAGTTATTCTCGCCTTGTTGTCGGATTATCGGTACGAACCTATTCATTCGACACTCAAAGGCATTGGTGACATTGAACGCATACTTGCCCGTGTTGCGATTCGCTCGGCACGCCCTCGTGATCTTGCCCGGTTGCGTGATGCACTTTCACGCTTACCGGACCTTCAGACACAGCTGAGTGCAATTGATAATGTCCGACTAAACCAGCTGGCTACCCAAATCAGTGAGCATCCGGAGCTGGTTGCCATTCTGCAAAAGGCCGTTATTGAAAATCCGCCGGTTGTCATCCGTGACGGCGGCGTGATTGCAGAGGGCTATGACGAAGAACTCGACGAACTCCGCGCCATCAGTGAAAACGCCGGCGATTACCTGCTGCAGATGGAAAAGCGGGAAAAAGAAGAAACCGGCCTCTCGTCACTGAAAGTGGGTTACAACCGGGTACACGGTTATTTCATTGAACTGAGTCGCCGTGAAGCGGAAGACGCACCGGTTAACTATATTCGTCGCCAGACGTTGAAGAACACCGAACGTTTCATTACCCCTGAACTGAAGACATTCGAAGACAAAGCACTCTCCAGCAAAAGCCGCGCGTTGGCGAGGGAAAAGGCACTGTACGAAGCCTTGCTTGAAATCCTGGCCGAACAGCTGCTGCCACTCCAGGATACGGCTCAGGCCATTGCGGAACTGGATGCCCTGACCTGCTTCGCTGAACGCGCAGAAACCCTCAATCTCGCCTGCCCTGAACTCACACAGGGTGAAGGAATTATGATTGAAGAAGGTCGACACCCTGTTGTCGAACAGGTATTGAACAATCCGTTCGTAGCCAACAGTCTCGACCTTCATCGTGACCGGCGCATGCTGATTATTACTGGCCCAAACATGGGCGGTAAATCGACCTATATGCGGCAAACCGCGCTGATTGTGCTGCTTGCCCATATCGGGAGCTTTGTACCGGCAAGCCACGCAAAGATCAGCATTGTCGACAGAATTTTTACACGAATCGGCTCATCGGACGACCTGGCAGGCGGTCGCTCAACCTTCATGGTGGAAATGACAGAAACTGCTAGTATCCTCAATAATGCGACAGAACGCAGCCTGGTACTGATGGATGAGATCGGTCGCGGCACCAGCACCTTCGATGGACTCTCTCTGGCATGGGCCTGCGCGCATCACCTGGCCGACCAGATCCAGGCTTACACCCTGTTCGCTACACACTATTTTGAAATCACCCAGCTGCCTGAATCCTGCCAACGGGTGGCCAATGTTCACCTGAATGCCACAGAGCACGACGATCGGATCGTATTTTTACATGCCGTCCAGGAAGGGCCTGCCAGCCAAAGTTACGGCCTTCAAGTTGCGCAACTCGCCGGCGTTCCCCGTAACGTGATCCTTCAAGCGAAGGACAAACTGCATCAGCTCGAGCAAAAACCCAATGATGCAGAACTGCAGCCTGAACCACCCGCTACCCACAAGCGCGCACGAAAAGCAGCCAACCCATCCCCTCAGACGGACCTGTTTGCGCTTCAGGCACCCCATCCGGCCGTGGACATCATTGAACAGCTGGACGTTGATGATATATCACCACGCGAGGCGCTGGATTTACTGTATCGATTGAAAAAAACGGTTAAGTGATCAGACGGTTCTATCGATAGTAAAAAATCATCTTAATCCGAAGGAACGACGAGTGCCGGTTACCTGTAACCGGCCAGAGTTTACTGTTAGACTAGCGTCCGAAATAACCATTGACTGGATCACCCCGGTACCGTGACAGCCAACAGACAGGGTTGATAACTGGTCGGCGCTAGAATAACAATCAAATCAGCCTATGAAGATGGAGTAACCGCTATGGCTTTTGTAGTGGGTGAGAACTGCATAAAGTGCAAGTACACAGACTGCGTCGAAGTCTGCCCTGTAGATTGCTTTTATGAAGGCCCGAACTTCCTGGTCATCCACCCGGACGAATGTATTGACTGCGCACTCTGTGAACCGGAATGCCCCGCTAACGCCATTTTCTCGGAAGACGAAGTCCCTGAAGATCAGCAGGAGTTCATTGAACTGAATGCGGACCTGGCTGAAATCTGGCCCAATATCACCGAAAAGAAAGATTCGCTGCCGGATGCCGAAGAGTGGGACGGCGTAAAAGGCAAACTGGAGCACCTGGAACGTTAATCACGACACTAAAAAAGCCATGGTAAACCATGGCTTTTTTGTATCTATGAATGCAAATACATTAACTGAACAACGATTCGCTTGAAAGCCCCTGCTTTTCGAGAATACAACGCAAACGCTTCAATGCCTCAACCTGGATCTGTCGCACTCTCTCACGGGTCAGGCCAATTTCCTTGCCTACTTCTTCCAAGGTACTGGTTTCATAGCCCCGCAATCCGAATCGCCTGGCAACCACTTCACGCTGCTTCTCGGAAAGTTCACTCAACCATTTATCAATACTGTCGTTGAGATCACTATCCTGCAGCAGAACTGCCGGATCGTTTTCACGGATGTCCGAAATCGTATCCAGAACAGATTTATCAGAGTCATGCCCCAGGGGCGTATCTACTGACGTCACCCGTTCATTCAAACCCAGCATCCGCTTGACATCATCAACCGGCTTGTCGAGCAGATTAGCGATTTCTTCGGGGGTTGGATCATGATCCAGCTTCTGGGTCAGCTCACGTGCTGCACGAAGATAGACATTCAGTTCCTTGACAACATGAATCGGAAGCCGGATCGTCCGGGTCTGATTCATGATGGCCCGTTCGATCGTCTGTCGTATCCACCACGTTGCGTAGGTGGAGAACCGGAAGCCACGCTCAGGATCAAACTTCTCCACCGCCCTGATGAGACCGAGATTACCTTCCTCAATCAGGTCGAGCAGCGATAAGCCTCGATTAACATAACGACGAGAGATTTTCACGACAAGCCGGAGATTACTTTCAATCATCCGTCTACGACCTGCTTCCACACCCTTCCTGGCCAACCGGGCAAAGTGCACTTCTTCTTCCGGGGTCAGCAAAGGCGAAAAGCCGATTTCGTTGAGGTACAACTGTGTAGCATCCAGCGACTTGTAAAATGCATCATCGTCGCGTTGCCGATGACCACTTTGACCACTTACCGCTGCTGTACGTTGCACTGCTCCTTCATTCGGTAACTCCGAACTGGAATCAACTTCACTTTCGAGCGAACCTGAATCAAACTCCTCTCCATGGACTACACTTTCGCTCACTTCATCCAGCTCTACCTCTTCCCTTTTTAGTGCCATAAGCGCCAATCCTGTTAATGAGATGGTCCCACTCACAGTCGAACAGCTAGAGGGCTGCATCGACGACCCTAAACTATCAGGTCCGTCTATTTTTTTGCCAAACCACAACTTCTGTACATCAGCGTTTTGACAGATAAAGAAGAGGATCTACAGGTTTACCATTACGCCGAATTTCAAAGTGCAGTTTAGGCTCACTCGTCCCTGTAGAACCTATTTCGGCTATCTTCTGACCCGCTTTAACTGTGCTTCCTTCCCTGACAAGTAATGCCTTGTTGTGAGCGTAAGCACTCAGATAGCTGCCATTATGCTTGATAATGATCAGGTTGCCGTAACCTGTCAGACCACTGCCGGCATAAACCACTTCACCTGCAGCCGTCGCAAATACAGGTTCCCCGATCTTGCCAGCGATATCAATACCCTTGTTAACCCTTCCCTGGGCTGAGAAGCGTGAAATCACCTTGCCTTTGGCTGGCCAGCGCCAGCTGGAAACCCGGACATTATCGGTAGTTTTTTTGACCGGAGAGACTGGCTCTTTTTTATACACCTTGGTTTTAGTCGTTTTTGCGGGCTGCGGTTTTGACGCTTTTGCAACAACTTTTGGCTTGGAATAAGTCGTCGCAGCGCGACCGGAAAGCGTCAGCCGTTGACCCGGATAAATAACGTAGGGAGAAGCGATTCTGTTAGCGGATGCTAACCTTCTATAATCCTGTCCATAACGCCATGCGATGGAAAAAAGCGTTTCACCCGGTTGAACAACATGGGTGCCACTCATGACAGTTTCAGGGCGAGTCCGATTACTGACCGGTATATCAAGACGCTGATGCGAGCAGCCCGAAACCAGGAAGGCCAACATCAGCAGCGTGATATTTTTTGAGCAAACGTTTAAATATTTTCGTAACGTCATCTCGTTTTGTTTAATACGCCAGCCAAACCCTTTAACCATATTCCAAGCTGTCTATTTATTATCCTTTTATCTTAAAAAAGGATTGTTATTACCAATCTATCTAAAAATTCAACTTTGGGTCTTTTAATTCATGGGTAGTAAAGTGTTTACTACCCAATAAAAAACAACATAACGCAACAAACACAATACTTATCGTCAATAAAATCAAACCAATCACTTCAATTGGTTGATACTTTTGAACGTCCATACCACTCAAATACCGACACAGCAATCACAGCGATCACCATCAGGGCAACGGCCGCCGCTAGTTCAGGTGATTGTCCCGTTAAATGCTCATACTGCCAGGGCATGACATTCACTTGCTGAACGGGGATTTGAGCACCATTATCTGCCAGTTCCCACGAGAGCGTTTGCTTCCAGGGCCAGATTTTTTCTATTGCCCCCAGCATCAACCCAACAAGAAAAGCCAACGTCGTCTGACGATAATAGCTGAGCAACCATGAAAGGACGTGCGAAAACAACAAAAGACCTACGACGCAACCCACGGCAAACACAGCCAGTATGCCAATATCAAACTGTGTAACCGCCTGTAGAATCGGTGCGTAAAAGCCGAGCAATAACAAAATAAAACTGCCGGAAATACCTGGCAGAATCATCGCGCAGATAGCCAGCGCACCGGCCCATAGAAAGGAGTACCATGCGGGTTGATCAGCGATTCCCGGTGTTGCATGCCCGATCAAAACAGCCATACCAACGCCTGCAGCCAGCGCAACAAAACGTCCCGGTGACCAGTGAGTGACATTACGCAATATTAACAGGGCAGAAATGACAATCAGCCCGAAGAAGAAAGACCAGACCTGGATTGGCCAGACGGCCAGGCTGTAGGTAATCAACCGCGCCATGGTAAAGACGCTGAACAGAACACCACCAAACACAGCAACCAGAAATGTGCCATCCACATGACGCCAGCAGGCTGCCAGTCCCTCACGGAAAAGCATCTTCAGTGAAGTCGGCCCCAGCTTTTTAAGACTGTTCAGCAGGCGATCATAGATACCGGTAACAAAAGCAATCGTACCACCGGAAACCCCGGGCACGACATCGGCCGCGCCCATCAGCGCACCTTTAAGGAAAAGTATCAACACATCTAACGGCAACATCACGTCACACAACCAACTTAACAATAATCTCAATAACGGTTATTCGACAGTCCCTGCCAGCAGCGGTACAAACCTGACTGCCTCAAGAATCTGCTCGGTATACCCCTTGTCTGTCCGGGTCACACACACCAGCAACTGATCCCCATCAGGTCCAACCGGGATGACCATGCGCCCCCCAACAGCTAACTGCCCAAGCAGTACCTGCGGCATTTCAACAGGCGCCGCTGTAACGAGGATACCATCAAACCCGCCCTCTTCGGGCCAGCCGGAAAACCCGTCCGCATGACGCATCATGACGTTATAAAGCTTCAGCTTCCGCAATCTCTGCCTGGCGCGATCCTGCAGGGAACGGATACGCTCTACCGTATATACCCTGTCTGCCAGCTGGGCCATGACCGCTGTCTGGTAACCAGACCCCGTACCCACTTCAAGCACTTTACCGACATTACCCGTTTGCAGCAGGCTCTCAGTCATTCGGGCCACGATATAAGGTTGGGAAAGCGTCTGGCTACGACCGATGGGCAGCGCCGTATCCTCATAGGCCCTGTGTGACAATGCTTCGTCCACAAACAGGTGCCTGGGTGTTTTACGCATGACATCAAGGACACGCTGATCCCTGATCCCCTGTTCAACCAGGCGCTGAATCAGGCGATCACGGGTTCGCTGCGATGTCATACCAATACCAGCCAGATTCATTCAGCCCCCAGACCTACTTCCACCTAGCAGGCAATAGTGTCACTAGAGTACGCCAGTTTACAATACGTTCTTCCTCATAAACGACGTTTAGCTAATATTTTCAAACAACTCATTCAGAACAGCCGTTGCATACGTGCCCTTGGGAAGGAAGAAAGACAGCAGCAAATCACCCTCCTCCCAGCGCCATTCCATTTTCTCTGGCGTCACCCGCAAAGCGCGTCGCTCCTGGTTCATGCCAGCTTTTTCAAGACCCTGACACAGTTCAGGCCAGCGCTCAGCCAGCGACACTTCCCAGGCATTCACCTCGCCCTCAGAAAGCAGGGAGCCACGCCCCCAGAGAGGACCGGTATCATGCAACTCACCTGACGCAAAGCGTTCTGCAACGGTTTCATCTCTACGCTCTGGCAAAATCAGGGAGTGGCTGTCACGAAACGTTAACACATCACCCTCCAGCAAACGTGACCATGTCTGCTCACGCACACGCTGCGCCAGCAATTGATTGAACAACCATGAACGCGCTGCAGACAATACAATGCTTTTCTGATCACGCTTCAGCCGCAGCTTTCTATCAAAAAATGCCAGCGCTTTATCCAGGTTACCGCCATCAAAACCAAACCGCTGCATACCAAAATAATTGGGCACACCGCCGTCACTTATCGAACGCAGGCGGTTATCGATATCAGCCAACTCGCCCTGAACATCCCGTAACCGTATGGCAAAGTGGTTACCAGACAGCGCGCCCTGACGCAGTTTGCGGTTATGCCATTCTGTTTTCAGAACCGAAATACCCTCACCACAGGAAGCCCAATCCAGGTCATCCGCCCGCCCCTTACCAGGCAACTGAAGACTGAACCACTGCCGGGTGACACCCTGGCGATCTTTCAGCCCCGCATAGCCAACAGACGAAGCCGGAATACCGGCGATACGCGCCAGGCTCCGGGCAACCCACTGCGTGTTTTGTCCCGTTTTCTCAATCCAGAGAAACAGGTGTTCACCTTCACCACAGGGTTCAAACGGCAGCACCTCTTCCACACGGAAATCTTCCGGCTGCACTTTAAATGCCGCGCTACCACAGGCTTCGCCGCTGGCCCTGGGCAGATTCATATCCCAATCAGTCATGACAACCTTCACAATATAATCAGAACGTGTGCAGGAAGCCTGCACACAAGATGATCCTGAAACAAGGTAAGAAAAACAGGGGCTTTCTGAGAATCAATCCGTCATGAGAAAGAATTCTTCATCATGCCTGATCATGCCCAGCTCCGTACGCGCGTATTCTTCAACAGCCTCCAGGCCTGTCTGCAATGCAACGACATCGACAGCCAGCAGGCGATTACGCTCGGCAAGCCGCTGGTTTTCAAGCTTTTGAAGGGCAACCTGCTCTTTAACAGCCATTAACTGGGCAATACTGCCTTCACCCACCCACAATCGGTATTGCAGGAGTGCAAGGAGAAACGCCAGCATGATCATTACTATTCGCATACGCAAAAAACTGGAAAACAGGTGACTCAGGAAAGCATAACAGTCAACAGCGCTGAAAACAGCTAACAGAGCGGACGCCCTTTCAGGGTACTTAAGCTATCGTCTCTTTCCTGCCATAAAAAAACAGGGTCGCTTCTGCGACCCTGTCATTATCCATATTCCGCTCAGGCGTATTTTAACAATACTTACCCAAGAGCTGAATCATGGATTAACTCAGATCCAGCGGTGCGAAACCTTTGACCAGCTCATCAACCGCCTTAATGCGTCCAAGGAAAGGCTCCAGCTTATCCAGGCGCAACGCACTGGGACCGTCGCAACGGGCGTTGTCAGGATCAGGATGGGCTTCCAGGAAAAGCCCCGCCAAGCCCAGCGCCATACCGGCACAGGCCAGCTCAGCGACCTGATGGCGTCGCCCACCGGACGCTTCACCCAGCGGATCACGGCACTGCAGCGAATGGGTGACATCAAAAATCACCGGCATGCCGCCACTGACTTCTTTCATGGTACGGAAACCCAGCATATCGACCACCAGGTTGTCATAGCCAAAGCAGCTGCCACGCTCGCACAGCATGACGTTTTCACAGCCACCTTCGCGGAATTTGTCCACGATATTGCGCATCTGTGAAGGGCTCAGAAACTGGGGCTTCTTGACATTCACCACCGCACCCGTCGCCGCCATGGCCGCAACAAGATCAGTCTGGCGCGCCAGAAACGCTGGCAGCTGGATGACATCGGCCACCTTGGCCACCGGCTCACACTGGTGAACCTCGTGCACATCGGTAATCACGGGCACACCGTAGGTGTCCTTGATTTCCTGCAGGATCTCCAGCCCTTTCTCCATGCCCGGCCCACGATAGGAGGCAATGGAAGAACGGTTTGCCTTGTCAAAGGACGCCTTGAACACATAGGGAATGCCCAACTTGCGCGTCACATCCACATAGTGGCCAGCCACTTCCAGCGCCAACTCGCGGGATTCCAGCACATTCATGCCACCAAAGAGCACAAAGGGCCGGTCATTGGCGACATCAATGTCAGCAACCCGTAGCGTTTTCTGATCCATGAGACAGTTCCCCAATCAGGCTTTCTGGCCAGCACCGTGTGCCAGCGCCGCTTCAACAAATGCCGTGAACAGGCCGTGACCATCACGCGGCGTAGAGGTGAATTCCGGGTGAAACTGGCAGGCCACAAACCAGGGGTGATCCTGAATCTCCACCATCTCCACCAGCGCCTGATCCACAGAACGCCCGGAGATCTTCATGCCAGCCGCTTCAATGCGATCCACGTAATGATCGTTCACTTCATAACGGTGACGGTGACGCTCATTGATCACATCCTTGCCATAGGCCTGGAACGACCGCGTGCCTTCAACCAGACGACACTGCTGCGCACCCAGGCGCATGGTGCCACCGAGGTCTGACGTTTCACTACGCTGCTCAACCTGACCATCGCTGTCCATCCACTCAGTGATCAGACCAATGACAGGATTCTCGCAGTTAGCATCAAATTCGGTGCTGTCCGCGTTTTCAATACCGACAACGTTACGGACAAATTCAACCACCGCCAGCTGCATACCCAGGCAGATACCCAGGTAAGGAATCTTGTTTTCACGGGCGTGACGAATAGCGGCAATTTTACCTTCCACGCCACGGTTACCAAAGCCACCAGGAACCAGGATGGCATCGACACCGTCCAGAACATCGACGCCCTGACGCTCAATCTCTTCAGAATCGATATAACGCAGGTTGACCTTGGTACGGGTTTTCAGACCGGCATGCTTCATCGCCTCAATCAGCGACTTGTAGGCATCCAGCAGCTCCATGTACTTGCCAACCATCGCCACGGTCACTTCGCGTGTGGGATTCAGTTCACGATCCAGCACATCATCCCATTCACCCAGATCTGCTTCACCGCATTCCAGTGAGAAGTTATCGACGATCAGCTGATCCAGACCCTGCTCGTGCAGCATACGGGGAATACGGTAAATAGAATCCGCATCCTGCAGGGAAATAACTGCGCGTTCTTCAACGTTGGTAAACAGTGCAATCTTACGGCGTGAAGAGACATCAATATGATGCTCGGAACGGCAGATCAGAATATCCGGCTGCAGACCGATGGAACGTAGTTCTTTAACAGAGTGCTGGGTCGGTTTGGTTTTGAGCTCACCGGCAGTCTTGATATAAGGAACCAGCGTCAGATGCATCAGCATGGCGCGACGGGAACCCATCTCTACCTTTAACTGACGAACCGCTTCCAGGAATGGCTGGGATTCGATATCACCCACGGTACCGCCGATCTCAACCAGCGCCACATCCGCATCGCCGGCACCGGCGATAATACGACGCTTGATTTCGTCGGTAATATGAGGAATTACCTGAACCGTACCGCCCAGGTAATCACCACGACGCTCTTTCTTGAGTACGTGTTCGTAGATACGACCGGAGGTAAAATTATTCCCCTGTCTCATGGTCGTTCTGACGAAACGCTCGTAATGCCCCAGGTCCAGGTCCGTTTCCGCCCCATCTTCGGTGACGAATACTTCACCGTGCTGGAAAGGACTCATGGTACCGGGGTCAACGTTGATATAGGGGTCCAGCTTGAGCATGGTGACTTTCAGGCCACGGGCTTCAAGAATGGCCGCCAGCGAGGCAGAGGCAATGCCTTTCCCCAACGACGATACGACACCACCGGTGACAAATATGTAGCGTGTCATTTAAAACCTGTTGAATTTGCAGGCAGTTTATCTGCCTTCTGGATGGGAAGTATTAACGAAAAAAGATGGGACTGCAGGATACCAAACATCCCGCCCGCCCACAACGACGGAAATTCACCATTGCCCTTCAAAAGGCGATTCCCAGCAGTATGAAATACCTGGCTCATTCCCCGTGACCGCATACTCTGCATTGACCAGCAGACCAGGAATCGCTACCAGCTCACCGGATCGATGGAGGATCGGCAGGCGATCACGTACCCAGGCAGGCACACCCAATTCATTGAGCCACTTTTTCAGTGATTTACTACCAGTCCGACCTGGCAGACGGAATGGCGCAACCATGATATCGGAACGATAGCAGAGCCAAAGATCAGAGATATCGAACCTAAATAAAACCAATGACTGCTCCTGCTTTTCAGCATAGATACGACCATTTCCAGGCAGCTCGAGATCACAATTTGCAGAAAGCACCAACTGACAGGAAAATGGCCGCAAATTATCCAAAGGCTTAAGGGCCACTATTGCGCCACCATGTCGCCTGACCTCACACCCTTCCCAGCTCACAACCGGACAGGCATCCTGAGCTGCTGATATCAGCTCATCCAAAATACATTGAATCACCGCCCGGCCGGGTAATGGATAACCTTGGGATCGAAGCCAATAGCGAAGCACATTACGCTGTCGATAGTTAGTCAGTTGCTTTAGACAAGCAATATCAATTACTGGAACGCCGGCATGGTAGGGAATGCCATTAACTGACAAAACCTGTTGCAGATCCTCTTCTGCGACCTGATCCAGCAATTCTGCTGCATCCGCGGCATCCTCTGCCAGACGCCCCAGATTCTTCAGCGCACCCGACCAGCGCGTGTTCAGCTTTGGCAATACATCATGCCGCAAAAAATTGCGGTCATAGGAGGTATCAAGATTCGATTCATCGTCGACCCATTCCAACTGATGCTTTTGCGCATAGGCATGGATGGCTTCTCTAGATACATCCAACAATGGACGTAGAATCATTGCCTCCCCCATCGCACGCTCCCTGGGAATTGCCGCAACCCCGTGCACGCCACACCCTCTAACCACCCGGTAAAGCAGAGTCTCAGCCTGATCATTCAAGTGATGGGCCTGCAGGAGACAGTCACCCGGGCGAAGCACTTCTTCATACTGCTGATAGCGTGCCGCCCTGGCCGATGCTTCCAAACCATCCCCAGTACCACGCTTTACCACAATCTGGCGAGAGACTAACGGCACAGAGCACTGATCACAAATCGTCTCGCAGAACGCCTGCCACTCAGCAGCATTGGGGCTCAATCCATGATTGACATGAATCGCTTCCAGAGAGCGAATAATTCCCCGTTCCCTTAGCGCTACACACAGATGCAATAGAACCGTGGAATCCAGCCCACCGCTGAGCCCAACCACCAGCCGCCTATCCCTGTATATTTCAGGCAACCTTTCTAAGAAAGCGTCATCTGTCAGATGCATATTGGTATCCATAACACGGACTCAACAACGAAAAACCGGCATGGTGGTAGCCATGCCGGCTTCTCAAATGACAAATACCGGATCAGTAAAACTGAAATCCTGCTATTTACTTGACCCCATAACGCTGCAGACGTTCATATCGGGTGGTTACCAACTCATCCACAGACATGGAAGACAGCTCTTCCAGCTCTAGCACTAGAGCCTGTTTCACAGAATCTGCCGCTTTGGCGACATCACGATGCGCACCACCTAACGGCTCTTCAATAATTCGGTCAACAAAGCCCAGCTCCTGCAGGCGTTTTGCTGTAATACCCATTGCTTCCGCGGCTTCAGCCGCATGATCCGCTTTTTTCCAGAGAATGGATGCACATCCTTCCGGTGAAATAACGGAATAGGTTGAATACTGGAGCATCAGCAACCGGTCACATACACCAATGGCCAGCGCGCCACCGGATCCCCCTTCACCAATCACGGTTGAGATGATTGGAGTATTCAGGCGTGACATCACCGCCAGATTCCAGGCAATCGCCTCACTCTGACCACGCTCTTCGGCGTTAATACCCGGGTAAGCGCCCGGTGTATCAATAAAGGTCAGAATTGGCAGCTTAAAACGCTCAGCCATTTCCATCAGCCGACAAGCCTTCCGATAGCCTTCAGGCTTGGGCATACCAAAATTACGGCGAACCTTTTCAGGGATTTCACGCCCTTTCTGATGGCCGATAATCATGATCGGCTTACCATCCAGTTCCGCCATACCGCCGATAATGGATTTGTCATCCGCAAAACGACGATCACCGTGTAACTCATCAAAGTCGTCAAAAACCGCCTTGATATAGTCCAGCGTGTAGGGACGACGGGGATGGCGGGCCAACTGGGCAACCTGCCATGAGGAAAGATCCTTGAAAATGCCTGAAGTCAGGGTTCGGCACTTTTCTTCGAGCGTGGCAATTTCTGCACTGATATTGAGCTCATTGTCCGACCCTACCAGCCGCAGTTCTTCGATTTTTGCTTCCAGCTCAGCGATTGGCTGTTCAAAGTCCAGATAATTCGGGTTCATAGAGACCACTTTACAGGCATTTCTCGGCAAGATCATGAAATCCGGTACAAGATAAGTAATACCATCAACGAAGTCGAGTTAAAATCCGTAAACAACCGTGAGTATGTGTTGTGACGCGGGCTGGAAACTGTGTGAGTTCTACGGCAGAACGGTCACAGGCGTAACAGAGGCGCAGCCTGATAACAATGACTGCCAGGCCTGCTCCCGTGCATCAAGACGCCCTTTCCTGGACTGTGCGGAACGAACTGGCATGACACAGTTAGCCAAACCCTGATAATTCCAACACCAGTCATCTTCACAATTACGCTGGTAGCGAATCACAAGACTTAATGAAGCAGGATCCAGATAACCGGCAATTTCCCGCCATCGGACAGACGGTTCCTGATCAACCACAGGATCAGAATTCGGAGAGTATTTCAGATGCATCAACGCCGACGAAGACAAGAGCGACTGATCCGGCACGATCAGATAATTCACATCATCCAACTCATCAAGCCATGCCAGTATCATGGCGTTGTCGTGAACACCTTCGCCATTCAGCCAACCATTGAACCATTGGGGTAACCAGGCCGTGAGCGAGCAACTCAGCAAGGGATCAACCGCATCTTCCGGACATCGATGCTCTACCGCCGAAACCAACCGGTAATAAAACTTCATGGTATTACCGACACCCACAAGATCCATTCCCGCCCTGTTCTGAAGGTGCTCATATAATGTAAGTGTCGTGCGATAGTCCGGTATCAGCAGGTTTTGGTCTGTGACTTTTAACACCGGCAACAATAATCCTTTGCCGTGTTTAAGCACCTGTGAAACCGTTTTAGGATCACTATCTACTTGCCATTCACCAGCCTTTAGCGGTTTAGACTTATTTGCTTCTATTAAATTGCCAGTCACCTCCCCTTCTCCTGTACTGGAGCAACCATTTAACAGGAAAAGACTTACCACCAGCATGCACAAGGTCCGCAACGCACAAAAGCCTGGAAAGGAAGACATTATTGAATCTGCCAATTTAATAAGGCCGATATGGTAAGTGATTTCCACGTCAGTGAGCAAAATGAACAGAAACACGCCTGACAGTGATGCAATCGAACTGATGGGAATCAACAATAGTTTTGCACCATAACTGCGCAGAGCAAAAACTTGCAAATTATTCGCAACGACCTAGACTAGTTCAAAGCACACAATATATTGTGCAAAGAAAATCAAAAACACCAATATATTGAACCAACCACTAAAAAATACGTTCATCAAAATGAAGTAGCAAAGCCGTGCAGTAAACCCAACGCTGTGACTTGTTGTAGTGTGCAGTACGCACAACCACCACAAGGGATAGAAGAGGGGGTGCCTATGAGATACCAGCTGGAGAACTGCCCGTTTTGCGGCAGCATACATATAGGTTCAGCCGGTTATCTGCTCAGCTACCGAATCGAGTGCAGGGAATGTGGCGCGTGTGGCCCAAAGCGCAAAACACACGCCTTGGCAAAGGAAAGCTGGAACCATCAGTCCAGGGAGCTGCGATTTGAGAAAGAGCTGGAAAGCCGGCAGCTACTGGAACACCTGAACAGTTTTGGTTCATTACCACCGCCAAGTGCCGGGGTGCACGAAACAGCGTCTCACTCCTGATAAATGCATGATAAGCCATCACCACCGATGGCTTTTCATGCAGCGACTTACGTTTACAAAGTCGGCGTCAAACCACCATCGTTACTTCCCTGCTGTACTTCCCTGACCGCATTCTCAAGCTGCAACAATCGCTTGTTGATTTGCTGCCGATAACTGTCCATGGAGCGTGACGCTTCTTTTGTCAGGCTCGCCTGCTGCTTCATTTCTGTCTTCAGCGACGTAACATCGGTTAACACCTTACCGGCCTCTTGCCGTAAACCTTCAACCGATGTCGTCAGCATACCCAGTTCTTCCCGTGATGCAGAAGTATTGGCTACCAGATCTGCACTGATACCCTTGAGTTGACGCTCCATAAGCTCCAGCCTGGATACTGTCTTTTCCAGTATCCCTGAATACTGCCTGTTTTTTTCTGCAGCAGCTTTCAGCGTTTTCAGGGTCGCGGCGTTGTCGGCCAATTGTTTCTCGAGGGCATCAATATCCTTGCGGTTACGCTTGTTCGCCAGATCCCAGAGTTTACGGATTTCAAAATTGATATCCTTCAACTCTGACTTAACCTGCTGATCGCTTTGGCTCATCGTCTGCCCGGTTTCTGTAACAGCGCCAGAGACATCCGTCAGTTGCTTTTCTGCCGCCGCCACCAGGCTGCGGGTCGCCTGCAGTTCATCCTGTAGCGCCGTAATCTGGAAATAACCAAACCCGCCCACGGCCAGCAGCAATCCCAACAGGATCAAAAACAATCCAGTGCCTGCAGAGCCAGTGGACGGCTCTTTTGCCGGTTCACGTACCGTTTTTTTCTTTGTACCAGCGCGGGATGCCGACGAGCGTTCCGTAACCTCATCGGCAGACAGTGAGAGACTCGGCAAATTATCGAGATCATCCCGGTCATCTGAATGCATTGTCATTCCGTGTTCACAAATCGTTGGGAAAGAGTGTTGATACAACAATGGCCGCCATTGTAGTGCAAAGCGACTGGAGACCCAATACAGCGCTTCACGCACCTGATCAGTGCAGCACACCGTTCTGTTGCATCATCAAATGGCAAAAACCAGCACTCGCCTTCCCCCTGGCCCCACACACATTAAAGCTGGAACCAAAATTGCTTAGATAACAGTGCACACTGAAGCCAAGGGGGGAGTATCGCATGACGGTTCAATACACCAAGCAGATGATCGACCTGCTCCAGGTCCTGAGACGCCGTATCAAGGCAGAGTTTGATATCAACATCCGTTTCAGTTCCGATCAGACGATCGATGAAATACACCGCCTGGTGAAGCAAACACGGGATCGCACCACTCGTACAACGGCGCTGCAATTCCTTCAACTGGCCGGTTTTACTATTACAGAACAGGATCTGGACAAACACGTTTCCACCGTGACTCCTGGTGCACCCACTGTAACAAATAACCAACGGGACTCTGCTCTGCCTGACCATTCGATTACAACAAAAACCCGCATCTATCGCGGACGCGTAGTTGCATGACAGATACCGGGTACGGGTAACCACCCAGAAGGTTACCCAGCCTGACGAAAATGACAGCCATCTGCCCGAATAACCCTGCGCGAACTCCGTAGATAAGGCTGTCGCCCAATGCTATCATCCGCAGGCTAAAAAGCTCACATCGCCCCGTAGCATTCACTCTTCGCAGAAAGAGGCGTGTTATCGGTTGGATGTGCAGACCGTATTTAGCCAACCCTGAAATGGAGATATCAAATATGGCATTCGAACTGCCCGCCCTGCCTTACGACCGGGACGCCCTGGAGCCCCATATTTCCAAAGAAACCCTGGACTACCATTACGGCAAGCATCACAACACCTACGTGGTCAAGCTGAACGGTCTGGTTGAAGGCACCGAGCTGGAAAACAAGAGCCTGGAAGACATCATCAAAACCTCTGAAGGCGGCATTTTCAACAATGCAGCCCAGATCTGGAACCACACGTTCTACTGGCACTGCCTGAGCCCCAACGGTGGAGGCGAGCCGACAGGTGAACTGGCAGACGCCATCAACGCCGCATTCGGTTCGTTTGAAGCGTTTCAGCAGACGTTCACCGAGAGCGCGGTCAACAACTTCGGCTCCAGCTGGACCTGGCTGGTCAAGAACACTGACGGCACTGTTGCCATTGTCAACACCAGCAATGCCGCCACACCGCTGACCACCGACCAGACCCCCCTGATGACCTGCGACCTCTGGGAACACGCTTACTACATCGACTACCGCAATGTTCGCCCTGATTACCTGGCGGCCTTCTGGAAGCTACTGAACTGGGAATTCGTTGCTGCGAATTTTGCTGCGTAACAAGGACAGCTGCCGGATACCCTGTCAAGTTGGGAAACAGGCTTATCAGGTTGGGAAACAGACCTGAAAGCTGGAAAACAAGCCTGATAAGTAGGGAAATATATCTGGTATAGAAAGCCTATACCGCCTGATAAGCCTTCTTGTCAGGCGGTACTTTTTTATGCCAAATCGTGGTCAAAAAAATCTCCTGGTTCGCGTTCGAGAAAAAATACCAGACGTGTGAAGATCAGGGGGTGTATTCACAATTACGCTAGCCATATCACACTGACTGCTAAATGAAGCTTCCAAAGTCGTTCTGTCCTGACTTCCCGTAGCGATTGGCTATGCGGCGAAACTGCTTCAGTTTCTGCAACAGCAGTTCTACGAAATTCCACTCTTTGTAGAGCCCCTTGTCACACTCTCTTTAAACCGGTGCCAACAACGAGCAGTGACGCCCCCTGCCCGGAAACAGGATTCCATACCATGACGTATCGCCCTGATTATCCGGCGTGCGTTAAAAGCCCGGATGCGACGAGAGACTGGATTTATGGGTTCATGCATTGGAACAACTGCGCACACAAACAGAACAGCTTGAAGTTTCAGACAACATTCAGGGCAACAGAACAACAGACCAGGGCGACCAGGTCATTTTCAGCTACAGAATTTAGCGATCCTGATGGGGGCGTTATCTTTGTTGAAAAGGACCGGCTTCTTGTCGTGATACCTACACCGGACATTGTTCACAACTCAGTCAGAAGCCTGCGGGTCATGCCTGGTTACCCTGCGAAACCATACAATCAGCAGCAGGGTAATGATGCCTGTGATGCCAATAAGGCCGGGAAGCAGCAGGTCATTCGAGGGTTTGCGCGATTTGTGATCCAGCCAGTTTTGGCTGATGGCATCGACCTCGTGTTGACGGATAGTCTTTTGGGCTTTGGCCAGGATATCAGCCAACAGGGGCTCATCATTGCGGCTGGCGATGCCCAGTCGCAGTTGAAGCTTTGTTTTACCTGCCAGCTTGATGTCCGTGAGTGACATCATCTTGATGTAGTGACGGGAAGAAACGATAAAATCAATGAAATAGTCAATTTCGCCGCTGGACAGTTTCATTAATCCATCCTGTGGGGATTTGACTTTTGTCAGCACTGCATCCGGGTAGCGGTTCATGATGATTTCTTCGGTGGCATAGCCTGAAACAATACCCACTTTTTTGGAAAGATTGGCTTCGATATTTTTCACCATGGCTTTATCGGCCTTGGCGAAAACGCCGATTTTCATCATCAGGTAAGGCGGGGTAAACAGCATGTACTCCTGGCGGCTGGGGGTAACGGCCACGGCTGAAAAGATATCGCACTGCCGTTTTTTCGCTGCCTCGACCGTGGCGTCCCATTGCCTGGTCGGGTATAGCTCGATATTGAGGCCTGTCCGTGCTTTCAGCAGTTCGAAGTAGTCGGCCACAATACCCTCGTGTTCGCCCGCTTCACTGATCTGTTCCAAGGGTAGCCAGGCAGGGTCAACGCACATGAGGATACGCTTTTTCTGTTGCAGGTATTGCTCCTCTGCCGACGTCAGGGAAAGCGTGGCGGATGGCTCAGGGGCGGAATCTCCGGGAGAAGGATAATCCCCGGCAGTATCGGCTGAAAGGGTAAGGCTGCTCAGTGCCAGTAAAAGGAAGAGGTGGCAGGAAGCAAATTTCATGACCTTTGAAACCTGGTAGCAACAGTGATTATGCTTATTTATCGGCTTTCAGCCGTATTCTTGAGTGATCCTCTTGACATCCTCCCCGCCCTGAAAGATGTGGTTTTACGCGCATTCGATAACACAATGCCAGCGATCGCCCAGCACAGGTTTCCCCTATTGCACATACGTACAAACAGCAATTGCCCAAAAATGCACATGCGAATAATTTTCATTTAGAAAACCTTTTCAGGATATCCCCTCAAATGTCGCACTTCCCAGGCACACAATGCCTTTTGGCAATGGCTGTTGCTTTCGCTCTGCCTGTCATGGCTCAAGAAGAATCTGACAACAAGAAACAGGTCGGTGGCCCGCTGGTCTTTGACCAGGTCGTCGTCACCGCCACCAAGACAGAAAACAGCCTGGCCACGGCGCCTGCGTCAATGTCGGTCATTACCAGCGATGAGATCAGGTCTCAGCCAACCCTGACGCTCAACGATATCGTCAAGCAGGCCGTCGGTGTCGAAAGCCGGAAGGAAGGTGGACGCGCTGGCCGGGAGACCATCAGCATCCGTGGCATGAGCAGTGATTACACGCTGATCATGGTCAATGGCCGGAAGATGAGTTCCTCGAACGCCATTGTCCGCGGGAATGACTTTGACATGTCCGCGATTCCCCAGGACGACATTGAACGGATCGAGATCATCCGCGGCCCCATGTCCGCGCTGTATGGTTCTGAAGCGCTGGGCGGCGTGATCAACATCATCACCAAACTGCCGGACAATGAATGGCGCACCACCGTGAGCAGCGACTTCGCCACACCCGAAGGCAGTGATGGCGGCGATGAAACCATTATCGGCCTGAACACCGGCGGCGCACTGATTGAGGACAAGCTGTACCTGAACCTGTCTGTTAACAAAAGTGACAGGGACAAGTGGCAGCCTTACGACGGCTCCCGCAGCGCCGTCACCGCGCTGGAAGAGCGCGACACCCTGAACCTTGCGGGTAACCTGAACTGGCTGATCGACGACAACCAGACATTGGACATTGACATCACCCACAGCAATGACAAGCGTGACGGCCTCATTGAATCCACCAAGGGGTTCACACCCAGCAACCAGAAAGTCAAGCGTGACAGTTTTGCGCTGACACACAGCGGTGACTGGAGCTGGGGTGAGTCACAGGCGCGCTATTACCGTGAAGAAGTCGAGATCGGCGAACAAGCTACAGAGAAGAACGATCAAAACCAGACAGTGCTCATTGACCGCAGGGATTACGCCACGGAAACAACCCAAGTCGTTGACGGCAGCGCTTCCACCGAACTGGGCGACCACCGCCTGACCCTGGGCGGCGAAGTGAGCAAAAACGAACTGGAGAACGACCGTGACTTCCTGGAAACCGGCAAGGCCGACGTCACCCAGAAAGCCCTGTTCGCCCAGGACGAATGGCAACTGGCTGACGACTGGACCCTGACTTACGGCACCCGGATTGATCACCATGAAAATTTCGGCACCGAGTACAGCCCGCGGGCCTACCTGGTGCATACCCTCACGGACAACCTGACCATCAAGGGTGGCGTGGGCGAAGCCTTCAAGGCGCCGTCACTGCGACAGCTGAGCAAGGAATATCGCCTGAGCAGCTGCAAGGGCGGCTGCTGGATCATCGGCAACCCGGATCTGGAACCCGAGACCAGCACCAGCTATGAACTGGCGGCCAATTACCGTCAGGACAACTGGGAAGTCGAGGCGGCGGTGTTCCAGAACGACGTGGAAAACCTGATCGCACGGGACTTTGGCAATCACCTTGGTGAAGAGGACGATCGCGACGTCTACACCTACACCAACGTCGAGAAAGCCAAGATCAAGGGCATTGAGCTGGGTGGCCGCATGGCGCTGACCGACGCCCTGTCGCTGCACGGTGACTACACCTACACCGATGCCCGCGACGAGACCACCGGTAAAGTTCTGGAAAACCGTCCTCGACAGAACGCTTCCGTGAAACTCAACTGGCAGGCGAGCCCGAAGCTGAATACCTTTGTCCGCGCCAGCCACACTGGTGACCAGGTAATCAGTGAAGATGATAATGTCGATCTTGACGGCTATTCACTCATTGACCTGGGCGCAAACTATCAGATGACTGATTCGCTCCGGCTCCGTGCAGGCATCACCAACATTACCGACAGAAGCCTTCCCGGGCAGGTTGAGTTAAGGGGCTACAGCGTAGACCCAAGAACCTGGTACGTCGGCTTCACCACGACCTTCTGATCGCCGTTCCCGCCCTGCATTCCGGCAGGGCGGGCCGTCTCTTTCCTTTCCGCTACGCATTACAGGCAAGGAGCGTCATGCGACCCTTCACACGACTTCTGACCATTCTCAGCCTCGGGCTGACCCTGGCGGGCTGCACGGACAGCGACACGCAGCAACAACCCCCGGTTTCAGACAACACCCGCACCGTTCAACACGCCATGGGTGAAACCCTGGCGCCTGAAACGCCGGTACGCATCGTGGTGCTCTCGTCGGAGGCCACGGAAACCCTGCTGGCGCTGGGTATCAAACCGGTGGGCGCGGTGCGCTCCAATACCGCTGATCCCGCGCAGACATGGTTTGCCCACATCCGCGAATCCATGGACGGCGTCACGGTGGTGGGGGAAGAAAAGCAGGTCAACCTGGAAATGGTCGCCAGCCTGAAGCCAGACCTGATCCTTGGCCTGAAATCCCGCCAGGAAGCCATTTATCCGCAGCTGAGCGCCATTGCGCCCACGGTCTTTGCCGACCGTTTCCATGGCGCGCTCCGTGAAAACCTGCTGCTGACAAGCGACGCGGTCAACCGGAAAGACGACGGTCAGCAACTGCTTGCCGACCTTGACCGGCACATCCGGTCACTCGCGGCCCGTTTGGACGACGCCGGCTGGCTGTCACAGGAAGCCGCGGTGATCCGCTTCCAGGTCACCGGCGCCCGCTTCTATTACAACGACAGCTTTGCCGCCGGCCTGATCAAGTCACTGGGCTTTGCCCGCCCCGCCCTGCACGACACCACGGGCTTTGCCGAACCCCTGACCCGTGAGCGCATTCCCGAGGCGGACGCTGACATCCAGTTCTATTTCACCTTCGCGTCGGAAGACCCGGCCAAGGGGGAGCAGAACGCCCGCAGCTGGCTGGACAACCCGCTATGGCAATCCCTTCGCGCCAGCGGGAAAGGCCAGCTGTTCCAGGTGAACAATGACACCTGGAACAAGGCCTACGGCATTCTCTCGGCCCACCGGGTGCTGGATGATATCGACGGACTGCTCCTGAAAACCCCCGCCGTCGGTGCTGAAGGCTGAACATGACCGCCATCACGTTGGGAAAAGGAAAAACGGCCTTCCCTGCCACGACGCAGGGACTGACCGTGGCGGGACTGCTCGCCGGTGTCGTTGTCCTGGCCATATCCAGCATGGTGCTGGGCTATACCGACATCACGGGAAAGCACGTGCTCAACGCCCTGCTTTCTTACGACGGAAGTCGTGAGCATATTGTTGTTATCGATATGCGCCTGCCCAGGGTCATCATTGCCTTGATGGTGGGCGGCAGCCTGGCGGTTGCCGGTTCCCTGATGCAGGGTTTGACCCGTAACCCGCTGGCATCGCCAGCGATTTTCGGGATCAACAGCGGCGCCTCCCTGGCTATCGTCATTGCTACAGCCGTGTTCGGCATCACCAGCCTGGAGGGTTATACCCTGTTCGCCATGGTTGGCGCCGCCCTGGCCGCGCTGGTCGTTTACTGGCTGGGCATGTCCGGCGGCTCCCTGTCACCGCTGAACCTTACCCTCGCGGGTGTTGCTATCAGCGCCTTTTTGTCCTCATTGACGTCCGGGTTGCTGGTGTTCAATGAATCGGCACTGGAAGAAGTTCTGTTCTGGCTGTCAGGTTCCGTGGAAGGCCGTCGACTTGACCTGGTCATGCCTTTGGTTCCCCTGCAACTGGCCGGATGGCTCGGTGCATTGGCACTGTCTTCCGCCATGAACGCCCAAGCGCTGGGAGACGATGTCGCAAAAGGTCTGGGGCAACGCACCCTGTGGGTCAAGCTGATGGCGTCCCTGGTCATCGTATTACTCGCTGGCACATCGGTCGCGATGGCCGGGCCAATCGCCTTTGTCGGGCTGGTTGCGCCACACCTGGCCCGTGGACTGGTCGGCACCAACTTTCGCTGGACGACACCGGCCTCGATCTTGCTGGGCGCCGGTCTGTTACTGGTGGCTGATATCCTGGCGCGCTTCATCGTCTGGCCCCGTGAAGCACCGGTTGGCGTCACCATGGCGCTGATCGGCGCACCGTTTTTCATTCTTTATGCACGACGGAACCTCAATACATGACCGCCGGCTACCTTGTACTGCGTAATGCCTGGGTATCACACCTGGTTCCCCGGCAGGGACTGACACGTCTCGGGCTGTTACTGCTGGCTACCGCCACGCTCGCCATTCTTGCCATGGCGGCAGGCTCCATGCCGATACATCCCGTGCGAGTGGTACAGACATTATTGGGACAGGGCACGTCCACCGAGCAACTGGTCATCCAGCAATTCCGTATGCCACGGGTGCTGATGGCACTCCTCGTCGGCACAGGCCTCGGTATTGCAGGCGCGATCCTGCAGGGACTGGTAAGGAACCCACTGGCATCACCGGATGTGCTGGGCGTCACCGACGGCGCCAGTGTCGTGGCTGTATTTGCCCTCACGGCATTTGCCGGACAATTCTCCATTATCTGGCTGCCGGCGTTTGTCTTCGCCGGCGGACTGGTAACCGTGCTGATCATCTATGCCATGGCCTGGAAAGGCGGTGTCGCACCACGACGGATGATTTTGATTGGCATCGGCCTCGGCGCCCTGCTCGCGGCAGCGCGCACCGTTGTCATGATCCAGAGCCCCATCCAGAACACCGCCCAGGCCCAGGTCTGGCTAAGCGGCAGTCTGAATGCGGCCAACTGGCAACAGGTGCAGATTCTGTCATCCTGGTACCTGTTGCTGCTGCCATTACTGGTACTGGCCATGCGCAGCCTTTCTGCACAAACCCTGGGCGATGACCTGGCCAAGAGCCTTGGCAGTCGTCTTAATCGTGAACGGTTTGGTTTGATCATGCTCAGCACCGCACTGGCCACGGCTGGCGTGGCATTCTGTGGCAGTATCGGGTTTGTCGGACTCATGGCGCCCCATATTGCCAGGCGACTTTTGGGCAATATGCCGGAACTCCACCTGCCCGGCTCTGCACTGGTGGGCGCATTGCTGGTACTGGGCAGCGACCTGGCCGGACGAATGGTTCTGGCCCCCATGGAAGTTCCCGTCGGCATCTTCACCGCGCTGATTGGCGCGCCCTACTTTATTTATCTATTGGTCAGTAAAAAATGACGTGTGCCGTTCTGCAAAACCAGCAACTGTCACTGGGTTATGGCGGTGAGGTCATTATCGACAATCTCACCCTGGATATTCCTGAAGGAAAAATCACCACATTGATTGGCGCCAATGGCTGCGGAAAATCCACACTGTTGCGCGCCATGGCGAGGCTGCTGAAACCGATCTCGGGCACTATCCTGCTGGACGGCAAAGATATCACGCGCAGCGCGACCCGTGACATTGCCCGCAAAATGGCCATCCTGCCGCAATCGCCGGTTGCCCCCGAAGGGATGACCGTGTTGCAACTGGTTCGCCAGGGGCGCTATCCGCATCAGAACTGGTTGAAACAATGGTCAGAAGAAGACGAACGTTGTGTAAAGCAGGCGCTTGAAGCCACACAAATGGCCGCCTTGAGTGAACGACAGGTTGACTCCCTGTCCGGCGGACAGCGACAACGGGCGTGGATTGCCATGACACTGGCCCAGAACACCGATGTGATTCTGCTGGATGAACCGACCACCTATCTCGACCTGAGCCACCAGATCGAGATTCTGGATCTGCTGTTTGACCTGAACCGGCATTCCGGGCGTACCATTGTCATGGTTCTGCACGATCTGAACCTCGCCTGCCGGTATGCGGATAACATTGTTGCGGTCAAAAAAGGGAAAGTATACGCCCATGGCGCACCTGAAGATGTGATTACCCGCGAGCTGGTTCGCCAGGTCTTCGGACTGGAATCTCGCATCGTGCCCTGTCCTTTATTTGGCACTCCCACCTGTGTGCCTGAAGGAAAAGGCAGGCAGTCTTTGCAAGACTGAAGTTTCGGTTCCAACAAAACAGACAAAACCTGTAAAAAGCCCGGTTGGTTCATCAACCGGGCTTTTTTCATATCACAGGGAGAAATGGAATACCGCTGTCAGCGAACCATATGCAGGAAATACATATGCTTCTCATACTGGTCGATAATGTCACCAATCACCTGGTCGCGGGTCCAACCCATGATGTCGTAGTCCTGCCCGCCTTCCCGCAGGAAGACCTCAGCCCGGAAGTATTTCCGGTCTTCATCATCTTCATCATCCATCATGAAGCTCGGCTGCAAGTAGGCCCTGGGATAGACCTGGTACAGGAAATCATGCTCCTCGCCATGAAACACCTTGAGGCTTGGCATGCTTTTTTTATCATCAAACACGATGTTGCTTTCTACGCCCTGCTTCTGCAGTTCAGCCGAGACTGACTCCATCGCAGGCATAACGACTTCTTTCAGGAAACGACTGACATCAAACCGGCGAGGGAAATGCACCAGGTTATTCAATCGATGCTGCCATGGAATCGGGTTTCTCCCGACTTTGGGCGTCAGGGTTGCCTGTACCAGACTCTCTTTCTTGGTCGCATCAATGGCCAGCGCTTTCAGCAAGCCATAAGTGGCCATCAAGAGAATCATGGCAAAAGGCAGTGCGCTGGCGATAGTGGCTGTCTGCAACGCCCCCAGCCCTCCTGCCAGCAACAGGACAATGGCCACAATACCCACCAGGCTGGCCCAGAACACCCGCTGCCATACCGGTGTATGGCTTTCGCCGCCTGAGGCGAGCATATCAATCACCATGGCGCCTGAGTCCGACGAGGTCACAAAAAATACCACCACCATCAGCACCCCGACAAAAGAGAGCACATCAGCCATCGGGAAATAATCCAGGAACTGGAACAGCGCCACAGAGACATCCTGCTGTACCACCTCACCCAGGGCAACCTTGTCCTGATGCATGATCATATCAATGGCGGTATTGCCAAATACTGTCATCCAAAGGAGGGTAAAGCCGGTTGGCACAAAGAGCACACCGGTCACAAATTCACGGATCGTTCTACCCCGTGAAATACGCGCAATGAACATACCGACAAACGGTGACCAGGACAGCCACCAGGCCCAGTACAACAGGGTCCAGCCGCCCATCCAGTCCGAGGACTCATAGGCGTACAAATTAAAGGTCTTGCTGACAATCTCGGACAGATAGCCGCCGGTATTTTGCAAAAACATCTGCAACAGCAGAACCGTCGGCCCCACAAGAATCACCAGCCCCAGCAACACCAGCGCCAGGATCAGGTTAAATTCAGACAGTCGTCGTATGCCTTTTTCCAGCCCGGTGGCCACGGAAAGCGTTGCCAATGCGCTGATGACAATAATTAATACCACCTGTACTTCACGGCTCACGGGGAGATCAAACAGGTAATTCAACCCGGAATTCACCTGGAGTACGCCATACCCCAGGGAGGTGGCGACACCAAACACCGTTCCCAGGATGGCAAAGATATCAATGGCATGCCCGATCGGACCGTAAATGCGATCCCCGATCATGGGATATAACGCGGAACGCAGCGTCAGGGGCAACTTATGGCGATAACCGAAAAACGCGAGAATCAGGGCGACAATGGCATAAATCGCCCAGGCATGCAGCCCCCAGTGGAAGAAGGTCAGCCTCATGGCCTCACGGGCCGCTTCCACGGTTCCTGGCTCACCGACAGGCGGCGACAGAAAATGCATGACCGGTTCCGCCACACCGAAAAACATCAGGCCGATCCCCATGCCAGCTGAAAACAGCATGGCGAACCAGGAACCGAAACTGAAGTCCGGCTCGGCATGATCCGGCCCCAACTTGATATCGCCATAACGGGACAATCCCAGAAACGCGACACAAATCAGGATCAGTGCGACCGCGGCAACGTAGAACCAACTGGCATTGGTGACGATACTGGCCTGAATATGGTTAAACCATCGGTCGGCATGACCAGGAAACGCCGCCGTCATCCCGACCAGCAGGCAGATTAAGAAGGCAGCACCAAAAAAAACGGGAGGGTTGATCGTGTGTCTTGACGGCTGTTGATTCGCCGGATTGGACATAGGGCTGAAGGCTCCTAGCTTATGTGAAGGTTAACTCGGCTGTTTTGAAGCACAGTAAAGGACAGTGGGCGACAGGAAGCAGCAAGCAAACGTGATACAGGGAAAACCCTGTCTATTCTAGACAGTCATTCACTACAGGGTTGGAACCCTGTGTGGTCAAACGCGGTAGACTGTAGCATTTTAGACGCCTGAATTCACGGCAAGTTCCTCCAGGCCTGACGGGAAACGCTTACATTAACCTCTGGTTACAAGGCAATGCCTGGTGCTTTTCACATGATCAACTGAAAAAATAAATACAATAAACCCACCAGCAAACCAGTATGAAAACATTAAAATGATTCATCAGTGGCTTTAACATAGGATGCCCTTCAGCTGGCATTTCATTTGAAATATCCATTTCTCCGCACAGCAGTCAAAATCAAAATGGGCTGTTAATCGAATGCCTTCCAGCGTCGCTGCAAAATCTGCGCGGATGCGGCATTGGCCCTGTGAAATCGCCGCCGCCATGGCAGAGAAGATGTTTAATTGTTCATCGGCGTGATCCTGACTCGTCGTATGAATATCAATGACGGCACACGTCGATTCATTGCCTGCAAACGTCAGCATGTTAACCCCCAGGAACATTATTGGAATCTATCCTGTAATAATCCCTGGCCGGCAATAAGCCAGCCTGTTTTTTACTATAGGTTTTGTCATGTTTGATTATATGGACATAAATCAACAAGCCGGAAAGAAAACACCCACAAATGATCAACACTGATTAATGTTATTGAACCGACCGTAAATAATTAAATTTTCGTGTATGTTTTACTGCTGAAATTTGATTGCGTGCCTTCCAGTGAAACCCTCATCAAACGCACCCGGTACCGTACAAAAAACCCTATATTCTTCGCTTTTTTGATATTTCCTGATGTCATAAAAAGCACAGCACGCTAGACAGACAGGTACTGTAACTGATACAAAAAGAACGACAGACACAGTACAAACGTCTGTTTTAGACAATAAAAGAAAAGGTGTGCTGTATGGTAGTGAGTGAGCTGTTCCCTGCAAAAGACCTGAACGCCCGCGTAGAAGATATCCTTACCCTGTACAACGCCAGCCTGATGGCTCGTATGACAGACTACTTCACCTGCCCAACCGACTGGTCCGGGGCGGCGGAAACAGCCGCCTTCCAGCTGGGCAAAGACTTTGGCCTCAAGGCCCAGAATGCCCACTTCGGCATTACAGACCTCGACAAGGCGCTGGATCGCGGCATCAGGCAACACATCCAGCATGTCGCCGCCATGCAATACGGCGCTAACGCCATGATGCACGCCTGAATCGAACCGATTAACGATTATTCCTCGACAATCCGGATGATGTATTCATGCCAGTCATCCGGATTCGGAACCTCCTCTTCGGAAACCGCCATGCCCCGGACTGAAAAGCCCGCGTCATGGACACTCTCAGGATCTCCCGTCACCAGCGGATGCCACTCCGGCAGGTCATAGCCTTCTGCCAGCAGGCGGTATGCACAGCTGTCCGGCAGCCAGTCATAGTCACCGATCGTCTCAGGCGTAAAACGAATGCAATCAGCCACATGTCGTTTTCTATTTACGTAGTCTTTGCACCGACACGTGTTCGTATCCAATAACTTGCAGGCAACCGCCGTTGTGTAGACTGCATCCGTTTCCGGATCAATCAACTTGTTCAGGCAGCATCGACCGCAACCGTCACAGAGGGATTCCCACTCGGACAGGGTCATTTCTTCCAGGGTCTTGGTATGCCAGAACGGCTGAGGCGATTGAGCGATCATGGGTCAGTAACAAAGCAAAAGAGCGGCATAATACGCCCTGTCGTCACTGACGCCAACCTGAGAGAACTACTCAGGTGTGATGGAGATCCCTTTACGAATATGCCAGCGTCGCATGGCTGCATAGACGACAGCGCTGGATAACAGGGCGATCCCGCCATAAAACAACACAGTTTCCCCGGCGCCGATAACCGCCCAGAAACAATAGGCGACACCCAGAAAACTTAACAGTGTCGTTCGGCGTCCATAGGCTGCCTGCATCCCCTCTTGTTCCATAACAACCAGCGCAGAAAGCAATGTGTAAAGATAGGTGACCAACGTCAGAAGAACCGCCATTAGCGCAATAATTTCATATTGCCGGTTCAGTGTCGGTGACAAGGTCAGAAGCAGAAGTAAAGACATCAGAATGGCTGTCACAATCAACCCCTGCACGGGCGCATTGTGACGATTAACCCGCGAAAACAGCCGGGGAAACAGGTAATCGTCAGCGGCTGCCTTAGCGATCTGCCCCTGCATTAGAATCCAGCCATTAAGACAACCAAAGCACGCAATAATTGCCAGTACACTCACCAGAGCGCCCGCCCAGTCCCCTAGGATATGGGATGCCACCAGGGAAAAAGGCGCAGTTGATTTCGCCAGTTCTTCAGCCGGTACAATCCCCATCAATACTGTAGTACTGAGGATATAGAGCGCTGCTGCTAGTAATGTACCGACAACGGTAGCAACCGGTACATCCCGCTCCGGCTTCTCGGCACGTCCGGCAATCACACACGCCGATTCCAGCCCCAGGAAAGACCACAACGTGAGGGAAGCTGCCGCCGTTATAGTAGACAGCATGGAATGCCCTGAAGTATTGGTTGCAGCCATCAGCAAACTGCCATCAAACCAGAACCAGCCCAGCAGAGCTGTTGCCGCCACGGGTATCAGCATGCAGGTCGTCGTTACGGTCTGAAAGTTGCCGATCAAACGGATCTGACGAGTATTGAGTATCGTCAGCAACCAGATAACACAGACGGCTGTTATACAGGCCGCAAGCGGTTGGGTAAGAACAGGGAAAAAATGAGCAAGATAACCAACACCGGCTAATGCTATGGCCGTATTACCGCCCCAGATGGCAAACCAGTAGCCATAGACCACCTGGAACCCGGCAAAATTGCCGATGCCGGCACGTGTGTAGGCATACATACCGCCTGCCCGGGGCATCAGGAACCCCAACCGGGCAAACACCAGGGCCATGATAATGGCGCCACCCGCCGTCAACAGCCAGCCCAGCAGACTGATTGAGCCCAGTGCGGCGAGGCTCGAGGGCAGCAGAAAAATCCCTGATCCCATCATATTGCCGGTCACAATTACCGTTAGCGGCAAAATCGTCAGTTTTTTCTCACTACCCCCCATGACAACACTCCATGTACTACTTTGGGTATTTATTCAGAAAGTCTAGTAGCTGAGACTCACGATATGGGGCGTCAGTTCCACATCAATGGCGTAATGGCAAAATCGCTGTAGAAGTGGCAATGGGTTCCCTGTAAATCCTTATTTTCCGTTATATGAGAAAGCGTATAATCCCCTCCTTTCTCATATACCCTATCTATCAAGTTTCCTGAGATGTTCGCAACTGCCATCAGACAGAGCCTGCAAGAAGGCTACCGCGCACGTGATTTGCGCAAGGATTGTGTTGCCGGCATAACCGTCGGCATTGTCGCCGTACCGCTCTCGATGGCGCTCGCCATCGCCAGTGGCGCTGCACCGGAAAACGGCCTTTACACGGCCATTATTGCGGGTTTCCTGATCGCCCTGTTCGGCGGCTCGCGATTCAACATAACGGGGCCAACTGCAGCGTTTGTGGTCATTCTGCTGCCGATTACTCAGCAATACGGCCTGGGCGGGTTAATGGTGGCAACCATCATGGCGGGCTTGATCCTGCTGTGCATGGGTTTGCTGAAACTCGGCAAGTTGATTGAGTATGTCCCTTACCCGGTTACCGTGGGTTTTACGGCCGGTATCGCTGTGGTCATCGCAACATTGCAGCTGAAAGACTTTTTTGGCCTGACTATCCATGAAATGCCAGAGTTTTACCTCGCAAAAGTACAGGCCCTGGTGCAGGCGATGCCCTCACTCAATATCTGGGATACCCTGACGGCTTCCGTGACACTGGCTACCTTCCTGCTCTGGCGAAAGTTCAGCCGCAAGCTTCCCCCGCACCTCCCCGCACTGATCGCGGGTTCGCTGTGTGCGTGGATCATCACCCAGCTGGTGCAAAATCCGGATATCGCTACCATTGGCTCGCGCTTCAGCTGGTCAATCGAAGGGATGAGTGGTCAGGGCATTCCTCCCCTGCTGCCCCATTTTGCCTTGCCCTGGAATCTGCCCGGACCGGATGGTCAACCTTTGGGACTTTCCTATGGCTTGATCAAGGATCTAATGACTGCAGCGTTTGCCATCGCTATGCTCGGCGCCATTGAATCACTTCTCTGCGCCGTGGTAGCCGATGGCATGACCCGTACCCGGCACAACCCCAACAGCGAGCTGATTGGCCAGGGTATCGGTAACATTGTCGCGCCATTCTTTGGCGGGATTCCTGCTACAGCCGCCATTGCCCGAACGGCCACCAGCATCCGCAGCGGTTCTGTTTCGCCCATCGCCGCCATGGTGCATGCGATTTTTGTGCTGCTGTCTGTCCTACTGTTGGCACCTGTGCTTTCCATCGTGCCGATGGCATCACTGGCTGCCCTGCTGATGATGGTGGCCTGGAACATGAGTGAAGCGCCGCATTTTATCCGGGTTGTGCGTGTTGCCCCCCGTCAGGATGTCGCGGTTCTGTTGACCTGTTTTGGTCTGACCGTAGCCTTTGACATGGTCATCGCAGTCACCGTGGGTATGCTGCTCGCTGGTCTGTTGCTGATCAAGCGGATCAGTGACCTGACTCGTGCCGACCGCGTTGAACATCATGCTCACGAAGAGACAGTTGCACTGCCAGATCCAATCGAAATCTACGATATCAACGGCGCGCTCTTCTTCGGTGCGGCACAGCGCGCGCTCAGCATGATTCAGCGCATGGATGACCATATCCGAGTCGTCATCCTGGATATGAGAGACGTCAACATGGTCGACATGACCGCCATCGTCGCCATGGAAAATATCCTGAACGATCTTCAGAAGCGCAACATCGGCCTGGTACTGAACAACCTGGAACCGCGCATCATCCTGAAACTGCGTAAGGCGGGCATCCGCAAACGCAAGGGTGAAATCGCCTTTGGACGGAACATGCAGGAAAGCTGCCGTCATGCCATGGCCCAGCTGCAACTGCGGTCATAATCCCGGACAGACTTGTCAGGAATACGGACATTCCTGATGGTCCCTCCCGATGTAATTTCCCGGGGCCATTGTTACAATGGCACAGCTTCATCATGAAGCCTTACCCGGATGAAGGTAGCAGGAGAGCGGTGAGCGGTTTTTCAGAGCCATCACCCACCGAAGAAGTGAATCTTTCAGGTGTCTCCCCGTCGCACAGCCCTTGCTGTACGCCGGATGACGTGGACTGCTACTGGACGGGCCTCTGGAGAGATCCGGTGCAAAACCGGACGCCGAAGGAGCAAAAATGTTTTTTCAGATCGCTGGAAAAACGTTTGAAACTCTCAGGCAAAAGGACAGGGGACAGGCTTATTCCGTTTTCGGGACCGATGCGTTTACCGCCAGGGTTGGTGGTGTCGTCTAATCTTATGCCCTTCTGGAGTACAACCTGCTTCTCCTTCTGAAAAAACGTTGCAGTATCAGTTTTTGACGGAGGATTTCCATGCTCGACGCGTTACACCCGGTGCTTGAAACCATTGATGACTGGGTATGGGGCCCCCCCCTGCTCATTCTGCTGGTGGGAACCGGCGTCTATTTCACCTTCAGGCTGGGCCTGTTGCAGATCCGTTATCTGCACCGTGCGCTCGCCTTTCTGTTCACCCGCGATAACACTGGCGCGAAAGGCGATATTTCCAGCTTTGCCGCGCTATGCACTGCGCTGTCGGCGACCATTGGTACCGGGAATATTGTCGGTGTCGCCACGGCCATCAAGACCGGTGGCCCAGGCGCCCTGTTCTGGATGTGGCTCGCAGCTTTCTTTGGTATGGCGACAAAATACGCCGAATGTCTGCTGGCCGTAAAATACCGCCGAACCGATGCCAAAGGCCAGATGGCCGGTGGCCCGATGTATTACCTGGAATACGGTCTCGGACAGCGTTGGCTGGCACGACTATTCGCGTTCTTTGGTATTGCTGTGGCGTTTTTCGGCATCGGCACCTTCCCCCAGGTAAATGCCATCACCGATGCCGCGGCTCTTTCGTTCGGTATTCCAATCAGTGTCTCTGCGACAGTATTAACGCTGCTGGTCGCCATGGTCATCCTGGGTGGTATCACCAGCATTGCAGCCGTTGCGACCCGAATCGTACCGTTCATGGCCCTGCTCTATATCGGCGCCTGCCTGCTGGTATTGGGGAACAATATCACTGCCCTGCCGGATGCTGTGGCACTGGTGATTCGCAGTGCATTTACACCAACGGCTGCCGCCGGGGGATTCCTGGGTGCAACGATCATGCTGGCCATCCAGTCCGGTATCGCCCGGGGGGTTTTCTCCAATGAGGCCGGTCTGGGTAGCGCCCCGATTGCCGCCGCAGCCGCAAAAACCCATTCACCGGCGAAACAGGGAATGGTTGCCATGACCGGCACCTTTTTCGACACCTTGGTGATCTGCACCATGACCGGACTGACCCTGGTGATCACGGGTGCCTGGCAAGGGGAACTGGCGGGTGCCGCCATGACCAGCGAAGCCTTTGCGACCGGCCTGTCAGCCTTTGCAGGTCAGTATGTCGTTACCATCGGCCTGGTGTTCTTTGCGTTCACCACTATCCTGGGCTGGAGCTACTACGGTGAGAAATGTTTTACCTATCTGTTTGGTGTTCGTGGTGTCAGGATTTACCGCCTGATCTATATCCTGCTTGTGGGAGCCGGTGCCTTCCTGACACTGGATATGATCTGGATACTGGCGGATATCGTGAATGGTCTGATGGCTGTGCCTAACCTCATTGGCCTGATCGGTCTCAGGCATGTGGTGATTGCAGAAACCCGCTTATTCATTGATGAATTACGTCAGGAAAAAGTGGCTGCAGCCTGAACAGATGTTCGCAAAAACATCCAACTGTGATCGTGTAGCATTTGGGGCATTTTTCTTATGCCACGGACACAGCTTCAGGATCAGCAGTGGGAGCGCATGACGGGTAAAGCAAGGTTCATTAATTGATCTTTATAGCTTGTCATATTGACGGGAAAAATAACAAAATCACCAGCGAGTAATAATTCCATCAAAGATGGTTAATTATTACTCGCTGGTGATTTAGGCAATGCGACAGCTCTTAGAAGTCATAACGAACTTTCGCACTGATCGTGTCAGCCTTAAAGCTACTCTTCCATGTGTGGTCATAGCTGACATAGTAGGTCAGGTCATTATCAGCCAGATACTCCACACCCATGCCAACCTGCCAGGTAGTTTTCTCCGGGCTTTCACCTGTTGTGGTCAGTATGGTACTCCCCATCAGAAAACGACTTTCGGTCTGTATCTGGTCAGCTGCAAAGTCATGCCAACCGTTCAGGCTCACCGATGCGTTTAAAACACCCCTGTCCATATCAATAGACTTGATACCTTTCACACCCGCACCAAGCTCAATGGTTTCATAACGCTGAGATTCCACAGAAAGGGCTGCAGCTGACCCTTTTTCCTCGTAGCTTTCAATATCGACCCGCCCATAATTGAAGGAAACGGTTGGCTGGATCAGGATATCCTCCAATCCAAACAGAACGTCCCTGCCCAGGGTCAGGCGTAAGCCATATTGATCAGCATCGTAGTCGGACTCAATAAGCTTATTGAGCCTTTCACCCTCGTTGCCTGTACGACCAACACTGGCTATAACATCCGCAAACCAATCGTTGGACTGCCAGCTTCCATAGAGAGACGCAATAATGCTGTCGGTTTCTGTTGAGTTACTGGAATTCTTGATGTTGGTAGTACCCTCGGCAGCAGTAAGGGCAGCGCCCACCGTCCAGTAATCATCAAGCGCTGCGTCTGCACCAATAGTGATACCCGTGATGTGGGAGGTAAAACCATTGCTTTGCCCCCTCGCATCCTGAGTCCCTTTGCTGTGAAGCAGTTGGGTCCAGACACCACCGGACTGGTACATATCACCTGAGCTAACACCGGAGCGAAGGGCGTCAGTGCGTGACGCTATGCTGCTGAAAGTGACTGATTGCGTGGCAGTTGCCGCCGCGGCGTCAGAGCCGGAGGCGTCCGGCTGAAGGTCTCCTGCAAAATCTTTCAGATTATTAACGTCTTTCTGGGCTTCCTCAAACATTTTGTAAACAGCATCATCCTCCGACATATTGGCGATGACTTCATGCTGGAAAGAGTTAATAAACGCTTTTTCTTCTGCTGTTGCACCGGCCTGACCAATGATATCGCTGGCATTGTTTGCTTTTACCACGACAGTGATCTGATTGTTATCAGTGCCAGCCAGCGTCACCTCAAGCAGAGAGGAATTAGTTCCAATATTCAGGGTTTCATCGACGATATCCAGTTCACCCGCTTCGAGAATGATATATTCATTTCCCTGGATAGTGGCTGTGAAATCATTTTTCTTTCCTTCAACCAAAACCGCTGAGCCAGCCTCAAGTGTTGCCTTCCCCTCAACATCGATAACAGGCTGATCAGCTGCTGTAGAATTGCTCAAAACAGCAATAATTTCACCACTGCCCTGATAGCTTGCGAAAGATGATCCCTGCTCAGTGCGGAATGTGCCACTATTATTAAGACTGAGGGCTTCACCAAAAACCTTGCCGTCAATCAGACCGGTATTCTCAAGTACATCTTCCACATCACTGTCGTATTTAACGGCGAAATCGCCCCCTCGTATAGTGCCCTCATTCAGAAATACGTCACCTAACTCTCCGTACTCACCATATTCATCTGCATCAATATGGAGGGCTATTCCCTTATTACCAAGACTTTCTATCAGACCAGTGTTTATGAAGCCACTTTCCGGTTCTCCATAATATCCGAGATAGCCCCCTTTAACATGGACAGCCGTTCCATCATCAGCAGTGGCACGAATAATACCCTCATTGAGAAACTGACCCACGTATCCTTCGACACTAAGGCCTTTACTGCCACCTTGAATGAGATTCTCATTATTTAATGCTGTAACACTGCCACCAATATTTATTCCGACTTCACCTCCAGTGATAACCCCAAGGTTATTAAGTTCGTTCAGGTCCCCATTAAGTTCTACACCAATGGAACCACCTGCAATCAAGCCAGAATTATTGATTATGTCTATAGAATCATTTGCAGATATACCAATATCACCTCCTGTAATTTCGCCTGTTTCCAAATTTGACAGGATTCCTACCTCGCCATCAGCATTAATGCCTATTTGATCCCCTTTAATAGTGCCTTCATTCTGAATGACATCAACCACCGACATGAAACCATCTTCTATGAAAATACCGTTCTTCCCACCTTCAATAAGGCCTGTCGATGAGTTGGTAATCAGTTCAGCATGACCATCAATATGAATGCCATGCTCACCACCGGTAATTACATTGTCATTTTGAATAGTGCCAAAATTGAGATCAACAAAGATACCAGAAATGCCCCCCGAAATTGTGCCAGTAGCTCCGTTAACGATGGACGCTGTCTCGTCATTAGGGCCAACACCATCAATTGCAACACCGTACTCCCCCCCACTGATAGAACCATTGTTATTTATCAGACCTGCCGCATCTATTGAAATGCCAACCTCACCTCCAGAAATTATACCGGAAGATGAATTAACAATTTCGTCAACATCATCTGCTAAAATTCCTATCCAACCACCACTAATCAATCCTTCATTAATAATGTTTCCTGCCGAGCCCTCTATAACGATTGCGACGTCACCTTTAATGACTCCGTTCTCTTTATTAATAATGTCTCCAGCTATGAAGCCCTCAATATCAATGCCATACCAGTCTTTTCCGTTAATGGTTCCTTGGTTAATAATATTGCCAGAAATGTTTTCCCCTTCAAGAGCGCCGAAGGCGAAGGCATCTTCTTCATCCAGGGTAACTTCCTGGCCAGCGCCAACAGTATAACCACCCTGCGGGATTTCCAGCGCCAATGTGACAGGAGCGTAAATGCTGGCAGCAATAATGGCAGATATCGCTGCTGGCAAGAGAGATTGTTTAAATTCCATGGTAAGCCTCTACATTTCATCATGCTTACCATGATGAAACCCATTAAGAGCCTTGTTTATTAACCCACACAAAGATCGAACGGTATAAGCACACCGGCGAAAACCAAGCAGGCATATGTCATCACCATCCGCATGATCTTGGACGAAGTACCTATAGCCATCCATGATGTTTATGTGGAATCCATGTCCGGTCACGCTGCCAATCACAACCTTGCAGGAGGAGCCAACTGCCCAGTCGTACAACTGCGGTTGTCCAACATCATCCAGGGCAATTGACTGAGTGGAACAAGAGAACCTCAGTGCATTGGTAAGCGTATCTTCCCGCTCTTTTTCAAGGCAGATCCACGCGCCATTTGCACATAAAAGCATTCTCTCTAGCACAAAAAACTCCCTCCACCTGGCAGCGAATATCCAGACAAACGAAGCCTAAGCACGTCTTTTTTTTTCGTACACTTTGTGTTTGGGTACTCACCCCACGCTAGCACCCTGATGCAATGATGCTCTTCAACCTGTTTAATCACTAGGGCAAAAAATAAGCATTTTTTTTAAAGAGGTTTTTGCAATTTTTTCTAAAACGTTCGTTCCGTTTTATATTCGATATTAGATATTTATTGAAGATCTGCACAAAGCTGGGAAAGATTGCTTACCAAATGCAAACGACGATTGGTGTTACATAACCAGCAAATCTTGGACGTATGCTTGAAGATTATACCATCGACAATATGGAAGTCTTTTTCACGAACCTGAAGAATCGGCTCAGTATAAGCAAGATGGTAGTAAGTCCAGTGACGGACTGACCACAAAAATCCATACCAATGTTGATGCGTTGGACAACCTGTTCGTTTTACCCTGACGCCTGAAAGCGCTTCTGAGTTCGATCAAGCCCTTACGTTGATAGCGGCTTTTGGCAGAACAGGGTTATGTTTCAACTGTTTCAGCTCAGAAGATAAAAAACAAGGGAGCGAAGCCCGTTATTCCGCAAAGCCGAAGCAGGCTTGTGGAACGGGCATATGACAAAGAGTGGAATGTCATAGAACGTCTGTTTCAGAAATTACAGCCATTTCGCTGCATAATCACTGAAAACGAAAAGCCAAGACACAGTCACCTTGGAATGCTTTATGGAACAGCTAGTACGGTATAGCTGGCTTAATCATGCCCCGAATAAAAAAACACCGGCAATTGCCGGTGTTTTTTTATTCATCTCAGACCGTCGTCTTACCACATCAGGTCATCCGGAATCTGGTAATCCGCATACGGATCATCTTCATCGACTTCCTTGCGGGTGTTCAGCACCAGTATGGCCGCCTCGTCACGCTCTGCAATCTTTTCCGCAATACGGTAAGGCACCAGGTAATACTGGTCATCCAGGCCGATCACTGCCAACTGACCATTGGCAATCCGATCCAGTTGCTTGTCAGAGATATACCACTTTTTGATCGTACCGCGATCATTGAAGCGGTAAGCGGTTTCACCCTCTTCTTTCGCGACCTGATGATCACTCGCCAGCTGACGGATCTGTGCCTGGATCGCCTTGCGGGTGCGCTCCTCTTCCCGCTGACGGTTCAGTTCCCGATCACGGGCCGCCTGCTCTTCACGGGCCTTCTGGGCCGCGGCCTTGTTGGCGGCAGAATCGTCTTCCTTACCGGCCTTGCGGTCCTTTTTCTTCTGGGTACGGGCTTGCTGGTGCTGCTTTTTGCTGACCGCACCGGCTTTCAGCAACTGGTCTCGTAATGACAGGCTCATAACTCTCAATCAATACCAATGAAACAATGGGTGCGATTATACCCTCACAACCTGCAATCGCACCCCCCGGGGTTGTACAGAATGTTACCTCTCTCTAACATGCCAGTTAGCGTTGATAACAAGCCAGGGTTGTACACGTGAGCAAGACACAATGGACATGGGATTTGCCGTCACCCTTTATCATGACGGTGTCGGCCGGATTCGAACATACTGACCGACTGGGTCACGTGAACAACACTGTGTACCTGCAATGGATGGAACAGGCCGCCTGGCTCCATATCACCGACCTCGGCGCCCCATGGATTACCTGGCAACAGGCGGATCGCGCCATGGCCACCGTTGACACCCATATTCACTATCACGCTGCCGCCACCTCAGGCAGTCTGATGAAAGTTGGCACCTGGTTAACGAAGGCTAACCGCCTGCATGCCAGCCGCCATTTCCAGATTATCCGCACCAGCGATGGCGCCACACTGGTGACCGCGGATATTGATTACACCTGCATCGCGATCTCCACCGGTAAACCGGCTCGTATGCCGGGCTTTATGGCAAATGCCCATCAATGCGGTGTGACCAGCCCGGCAACGCCCTGATGCATTATTGCCCGGTAAACCGGGCTTCCCGTTTTTCAAGGAAGGCATTGACCGCTTCGCTGTGATCCCGCGTGCCATGCAACATTGCCTGTATGCTGGCCGATGCTTCCAGCAGTTCAGGCAATGCCATTGTTTGCCCCTGCTTCAAGAGTCGTTTCGTGGCTTTTAAGGCCTGTGGAGGATTCGCAGCGATTTCCTGTGCAATCGCATTGGCACGAGACATCAGTTGATCCCCACTTACCACTTCCGATACCAGCCCCCAGCGACAGGCCGTTTCCGCATCAATGGATCGCCCGGTCAACGCCATCTCTGTTGCACGACTGATACCAATGACACGGGGTAAGAACCAGGCACCGCCATCCCCCGGAATCAGCCCCATTTTGATGAAACTTTCCGCAAACATTGCGGTGTCTGATGCAATGCGGATATCGCACATACAGGCAAGGTCACAGCCCGCACCGACGGCCGCGCCATTGACTGCGGCAATCACCGGCACTTCAACCTGAGATAACGCCAGGGGAATGCGTTGAATGCCCTGCTGGTAATTTTCCATCAATGCTTTCTCATCACCAGCGAACATGCCTTTCTTGTCGCGCATATCCTTGATATTGCCTCCCGAACAAAAGGTACTGCCTGTAGCGGTCAGGATCACGACACGAATACTGTCGTCAGCATTCAATCGCTGGCACGCGGCCACCAGCGCTTCCACCATATCGGCCTCGGAAATAGCATGACGCGTCTCAGGCCTGTTCAACGTGATAGTGGCAATATGATCCTGCTGGTCAAATATAAGAATGGGCTGTTCTGGCATTGTCATGTTCCGCTGCAAGTCAAAAGACAGTGACGGTGCTTTTATTGTTCATACCGCCAGCCTTGGCATAATGGCAGAGATCATTGATCACTGCATCAGACGGTCCCTCGTTGCCGGCCTGAAAACCCGTTTCTCTGGATCTTCCAGGAATAACCTAACAACGACCAACTCATCATTTTCTAGAAGAGTGATTATTCAAAGGAACATCCTCACTACTGAGAACACCAAATTGCCTTTTCAGCTCCCTGACGATAAGGTGCGCCCGTTCAATCGAAAGGATCCGTTTTACCTGCCATGTCAGAAGTTAACCTGGAAGCGTTACAGGTATTCGTCACGGTTATCCGGGAAGGTAGCTTCACTTCAGCATCCCGTTACCTTGGGATTCCCGCCTCTACTGTCAGCCGTAAAATCAGCCAGTTGGAAAAAAGCCTTGGCTGTCGTTTGTTAATACGCTCTACCCGTCGCCTGCAGCTGACGGAAACCGGTCAACGCTATTTCCACCGATGTGCCACCGGGCTTGATACCATTGAAGAAGCCAACCGGGAATTACAGCAATCCCTGGAAACACCGGAAGGGCTGTTGCGAATTACAGCGCCTATCAATCTGGCCAGTAGTTTTCTTTCACCGCACTTTGCTGATTTCAGCGTCGAATGGCCAGCGATCCGTCTCGATATAGACCTGACCAATGATTTCCCTTCCTTTCTGGATCAGTCGATTGATGTCGCCTTTGTCGGCGGAGAACTGCCTGACTCCGACCTGATTGCCAGGCCCATCGGCCTGCTGCGTTACGGGCTGTATGCCAGTCATCACTATCTCCGGGATCGGGAGCTGCCCGATCATCCCAACCAGCTGGCCAACCATGACCTGATCATGACCTGGCCACTCAAGGAGTGGCGCCTTACTCACCCCGGCGGAGAATTTATTCGCATTCAGAAATCGCCGCGTATAAATGTCAACGAGATGTTTACCGCAGTGATCGCAGCCGGTCGAGGACTCGGCATCGTTAACCTGCCCCATGCCTATGTGGCCATGCATAAGGACAAAGTCCCCCTGACACCGCTGCTACCGGAATGGGAAGGCGCGTGTCGTACGCTCAGCATGATTTACCACAGTCGTGAACACTTGCCGCAGCGCGTGCGCCTTTTTATGGATTTTATGCAGGAACGTCTGCACTCCGTTCTGGGAGAGACTCACTCAGGCCATACGAGTTAGCAGCATTTGGACCATAGGTACTGTCAAAAGTGTCAGCAACGTGCCGACCATAATGGCCCTTGCAGAACCTTTGGTGTAGATACCATATTGCTCAGCAATCACGTACACATTGGCTGCGGTTGGCAAGGCCGCCAGCAGCGTTCCCATGCGTAACCATTGACCACTGACGCCGAGATAACGAAGGCAGATCAGCGTCAACAGGGGCTGCAGCAAGAGTTTGGCCCCACTCACGACCATGAGGCTAACCACATCCCGCGAACCACCTGATACAGTCGCTGGCTGCTCCGACGATCGCCCCGCCAGCACCATACCAATGGCAAACAGGGCGACAGGACAGGTGGTATCCGCCAGCATATGCAGAAAACGGTTGATGGGTGCAGGTAGGGAAATCTGCAGCAAACTGATCAACAGACCAACGATCGTCGCCAATATAAAAGGATTCAGTACAACACGGACAATAATACGCCCCAGCAACTGGCGGATACGGTAACCCTGGGTGGCATAGTGCAATTCAATCTTGATCAGGGCCAGCACCAGCATGACGTTAGACAATACCGTTGTTATCACCGCAGCAATAATGGCATCAGGAGAATTCGGGAACAGCCCCAGCAACAGGGGAATGCCAATATATCCGGTATTGGCGAAAGACGCGGTATACGACTGTAACCCACTTTCTGCCAGTGAACGCTTCAACAGACGGTGAGCGATGACAAACACACCGATGTAAACGCCGATTGCCGCCAGTAGATACCCCAGCATGAAATCCCAGCGAAGAATCTGATCCAGTGACGCTTCACCCAATCCCGTGACCAGCAAGGCCGGTACCGCGAAGAAGTAAACATACCGATTCAGCGCCGTATCGCTACCGGATGGCAGCAATGAAAAACGTGCGGCAATACCACCCGACAGCATCAGGGCAAAAACGGGAAACAATGCACTCAGAAGAACGGCCAAAACAAACCCTACCTGATCATCGTAAAATGACGGGATCATAAGGTTTTATCATCCGCAAGAAAAAGCTGCGTTTCAGCAAAGAATCATGCTGATTATGCCATCTGTATCACTAATCCCCGGTACGACGGGAACAGACAATTACATCGTCTGATCAACCGCGGGTAAAATGCGCTGCCAGTAACCTACATCCAGCCTACGTCCGAACTTGACGCCAACCTCACGCAAGTGCGCCACCTGGACAAACCCGTGTCGCTCATGCAACCGGACACTGGCCGCATTAGGCAGGGACACAATACCGATGACCGAATGCATGGACATGGCCGTCAACCGTTCGATCAAAGCCTCATACAGCTGCGAACCCAGCCCCCGGCCTGACACTTCTTTAGCAAGATACACACTGGTTTCACAGGTATAACGGTACGCAGAACGGTCTTTCCAGGGACTGGCATAGGCATAGCCCATGACGACACCAGCGTCTTCGATAACCAGCCAGGGAAACCGTGTCTGTATGGAAAGAATTCGATCAAGCATGACGTTCTCAGTGATCGCCTGCTCTTCAAAGGTGGCGGTACTTTCTTCAATATAATGATTGTAAATTGCGCAGACACGGGCAGCGTCTGCCGGGACACAATCACGAATCATACTCTCTCCCCCCCGTGACAGGTATGCATTCAAGGACTTAACAGGCAAACCTTCCATGCAATGGCAAACCCTCTCCGCAACCGTGACACCCGGCCATGGTGTAGCATCCGGGCAACACCCTGACCCGCGCTTTCCAGAAGGTTCCCTGAATTGGCAGTTCCCGCTGTTTGAGGCACTCGGCCTTGATCTCTCAGGATTCTACCGGGGCACGCTGAATCTCTCTATTACTCCTGCAACCTACCGGATTGTCACACCCTATCGTTGTTTTCGCGGTGTTAAATGGTGTGACGCCATGCCAATGGAAGACTTCTCCTTTTTCCGATGCAAAGTCGGTACTCACATGGATCATCTGGCCGATGGCTACGTCTACTACCCGCATCCGGAAACCAAGCCAGACCATTTCCAGTCACCGGATATTCTGGAAATCATTACCCGGCCTCTGCCTGGTATAAAATACGGCTCAGCGATGATACTGCAGCTGAATCCCGGGGAGATCAGTATCCTGTAACCAATCACTCATGCGAATGGCTGCACATGCTGTGCAAGATCACCCTTTTCCAGTCGCTCAAGCAACTCATCCCCCAAACGCTGGCTTTCCCGAATCACGATTTGCCAGTACCGGATGCGCTGCTGGTCATCCATGCGGACAAAATCTTTCCGGTCAGGAATCTTGCCATAAGGCAACTGACTGACAAACGACGGTGACGGCGCCACCATAACCACATTCCGGTAGTTGTCCGCGGAGGGTTTGCGCCATTTCAGTGATTTATCGAACCAGCCCGGTATCGCGCGGTCATAAAAGTGCGGATAAAACACCAAGCCATTGCCCTGGTTAAACGGCAGGTCGAAATGGTAATCCGTGACACCGCCATCGCGGTACATGCCGGGGCCTGCACCATGAATATCGCGCACTCCTGACAAAGCCAGCGGAATAGAGCCGGAAGCCACGATGGCATCTTCAATATTCCCGGTACTGATCGGGACATTCCGTGTCGGCAGATCATCCAGCGACCAGAATGGTGGGCGCTCGTCCGGATGATGAAACAAGACCCGTGTAAAGAAACGCCCCAAATGGCGTCGGGACAAGGCATTACCTGCTGCACTCATTAACAGACCTGCAGCCTGCAGGTGTTTTTGTTCACAAGCTGCCAGTCCATGACACTGGGCCGTAATCAGGTTTAATTTAACGGTGGGGTTCGCAACAATCTCGCAGGCTCCGTTGTCTGCCAACATATCTTTGATAAGCGCACGACACTTTTCGGTAATTTCCGCAGCCGTCGCCTGTTTGGAATAACGCTGATGCAGGTATCCCTGTTCAAAACGTCGATGAGCAGACAGCGGATCAGCCTGAGCAAAACAGGAAAACCGCCAGCATCCTGCAGACGTACCCAAAAGATGAAGCGGGGACTGCCGGGTTGGCAGGAGATTCGAAATGATCGCTTTATCGAGTCCCGTCAGCACAAACCATTTGGGACCGCCGGAAGCACCCGCCATGACATCGACATCATGAAAGGAAAAACCATCGTTTTGAATTTTTTGAAGTGCGTCATACCCGGCACGGATGACGAGAGAAGAACCTGTGGCCATGCTTTTCTGGATTATGTTATTGAGCTGGCGATTGTTACAGATCGACACCCGAAAAAAAGAAACAATGGGTGTCAATGGGTTGTCTATCGGTAACAGACACACTAATAGTGTCTGTTACCTGACAGCGCCGATCAGAGGCCCTGTTCTTTCACATAAGCGTCCAGTTCGGTAAAGCCACCGATGTAATCCTGGCCGTGGAAAATCTGGGGAACCGTTTCTACCGGACGGCCAACGGTTTTTTCAAGGTCTTCCTTGGAGATACCTTCTTCATAGATATCAACATACTTGAAAGGCAGCCCTTTCTGCTCACAAAGCTCTTTGGCACGGACGCAGTAACCGCAACCAGGACGACCGAAGATAGTAAACCGTTTCATGGAATGCCTCAAAACTGTTATCACGGCAGGGACCAGCCCGCAGGCAGGAACCGCCACTTTTCTGTGCGCCAGTATGCAACCAACCGCTACGATAAAACAATTACTTATAACAATCACGCACATAGACAGGCTAAATCATCCATACAGAGAACCATCCGCCTGTAACCTGCCAGCCATAAGCTATTCCGGCCCCAGAACCTCCCTATACTGAGGGTTATATTTCACGATTTCCGTTCACCAGCTACAGGTAGGATGCTGTAATGAAACAGATACTTCTTGTCGGCGCAGGGAAGATTGGCGCCATGATCAGCGAACTCCTGGCGGGCCAGGGTGGTTATGAAGTCACTGTCGCCGACAGCCATACGGCAGGCTTCGACCAGTTACCCAAATATCCGGCCATCCGTACATTACAACTGGATGTCTATGACCACGACGCCTTATCCAAGGCGCTGAAAGGGAAATACGCTGTCATTTCTGCCGGCCCCTACCACCTCAGCGCCATTATCGCAGAAGCCGCCCTTAAACATCGCTGTCACTACCTTGACCTGACGGAAGATGTTGCCAACACCCGCCTGGTCAAGGCTCTGGCGGAAAAGGCAGAAACTGCCTTCATTCCTCAATGCGGCCTTGCGCCGGGTTTTATCTCGATCATTACCCATCACCTGGCCAGCATGTTTGATCACCTGGACAATGTCCATATGCGGGTTGGCGCCTTGCCGACCTACCCCTCCAACGGACTCAAATACAACCTGACCTGGTCCACTGAAGGTCTGCTCAATGAGTACAGCCAACCCTGCGAAGCCATTGTCGAGGGCGAGCTGAAAGAAGTGCAACCCCTGGAACAGCTGGAACACTTCTCCCTGGATGGCATTAACTACGAGGCCTTCAATACCTCTGGCGGGCTCGGCACCCTCTGCGAAACCCTGCACGGCAAAGTCCGCAATCTCAATTACCGTACCGTTCGCTATCCCGGCCATCGGGATGCCATGAAGTTATTGCTGAATGACCTTCGCCTGAAAGAACGTCGGGATCTGCTCAAGGAAATTATGGAAGATGCCCTACCCATCACACTGCAGGATGTGGTGCTCGTTTTCGTCAATGTGAGCGGCGAGATTAATAACCGCCTCGTTCAGGAAACCTGGACCCGCAAACTCTATGGCCAGAAGATCGGAGATCGTTTCTGGAGTGCGATCCAGACGACAACGGCATCTAGCATCTGTGCGATGCTGGATTTACTGGTCGAGGGCCGTCTGCCCCAGAAAGGGCTGGTCAGACAGGAAGATACCAACTTTGAGGATTTCATTAACAACCGGTTTGGTCAGGTTTACCAGGGCAGCGACAAATCGCTGAGCCAGTCTCCCTTACCGGGCGAACGGCTGGCCGCCTTTCGATCACAAAACTGATGTCATTAAAGCCAACGCTCATCAAGCAGATTTTTCGAATAAACCTGAAAAAGCCCGGTGTTCCGAGTCGATTGGAACACCGGGCTTTTTAACAATTACCCTTTATACAGTTTCGGATTCATTACATCCCGTAGCCAGTCCCCCAGAATGTTGATGACCATCACCAGCAGGATCAACACCAGGCCGGGAATCACGGTAATCCACCAGGAACCGGAGAAAATGTACTCAAACCCACTGGAAATCAGTGAACCGAGAGATGGCTGAGATACCGGCATCCCCAATCCCAGGAACGAAAGCGCTGCTTCGCTGATAATCGCATTGGCAATCTGCACCGTGGAAATGACCAGAATTGGCGACAGAGTATTAGGAAGAATATGGCGGAACATAATGCGTCCGGAACCAAATCCCATAACACGCGCCGCTTCCACGTACTCTTTTTTCTTTTCAGCGAGTACAGATGCCCTAACGGTACGGGCATACTGTGGCCATTCGGCAATCCCTATCACCAGAATCAACATCAACATGGCCAGCTTGCTGTACAGTTCCGTACCGAAAGAAGCCTGGAACACGGCCAGCACAATAATCGCGACCATCATGGTCGAAAACGATAGCTGGATATCAGCAACCCGCATCAGGAAGCTGTCCACCCGTCCACCGACATAACCTGCCGTCAGACCGATCACCACCCCCAAGAACGCCTGCAGCAATACTGCACACAGACCGATGGTTATGGAGATACGCATACCGTAGAGAATCGTACTGTAGAGGTCTCGCCCCTGGGCATCAGTACCCAGAAGAAAACGCTCATCACCAGCTTCATCCCAGAGCGGTGAAATTTCCGAATCCATAATATCGATGGTGGAAATATCATAGGGGTTGGTCGGTGCCAACACCGGCGCCAGCAGGGCCGCTGCCACCAGCAGGACAAAAATAGCGGCACAGACCATTGCCACCCGGTCACGGGTAAAGCTGTACCAGAAGGTGGACTGACGAAAGCGCTGCCACTTGGACAATGGGGCCGACACCTGTGCAGCTGTCGTTTGGCCGGCAATCATGGCATCACTCATTGGCTGCTCCTTGTCAGCTTGACGGTTGGGTTAATCAGGCCGTAGATCAGGTCCACCAGCGTATTAACGATGACAAAGATCGCACCGACCACAATCAGGTAGGCGACAATCAACGGCGTATCAACACGGTTAACCGCTTCCAGGAACAGGAAGCCCATGCCAGGCCACTGGAAAACCGTTTCCGTCAGAATGGTATAAGCGACCATGGTACCGATCTGAACACCACCGACCGTGATGACCGGCAGCATGGTGTTTTTCAAGGCATGCAGAAAGTAAATGCGTGCTTTCTTCAGGCCTTTGGCGGTGGCGAACTTCACATACTCGGTATGGAGCGCTTCCACCATCTCCGAACGGATCAGGCGAATAAACAACGGCAGCATGATACTGGCCAGGGAAATACAGGGCAGGATGAGATGCAGCAATCCGTCACGGGTCAGGTAACCGGATTCCCAGCTCCCTATCACCGGCACTACCTCACCGCGACCGTAGGACGGCAACCAACCCAGCTCAATGGAAAACAGGTAAATACAGAAAATCGCAGTAAGAAAAACGGGGACCGATATGCCCAGCAGACTGAATCCCAGAATCCCCCGAGTCAACCAGCTGTCCGGACGAATGGCACAGTAAACACCCGCGGGAATCGACAACAGGACAATGATGATCGTAGCGCCAAATACCAGCTCAAGGGTTGCAGGCATCTTGCCAAGAATCACTTCCAGGGCCGGTTCCTTAAAGAAATACGAAGTGCCCAAATCGCCCTGGACGGCCTTACTCAAAAAGCGGCCATATTGCACCAGGAAGGGGTCATTCAGGCCCATTTCGTCACGCAGCGCCTCACGCTCCGCCTCGGATACCGCCTGGCCAACCAGCTCGCGCAGCGGATCCCCCAGGTTATCCTGGATTGAAAAACTGATGATGCTGATAACAAACATCACGATAAGCGCCTGCCACAGGCGTCTGGCAAGAAATGCAAGCATGAAACCATCACTTATCAGTCAGGGTTCGGATGGCATAAACGACGCAGCGCATGCCGTCGGAAGGTCAGTCTGACTGCCAGCCACCGGGCTGGCAGTCAGTCAGCCATTACTCTTCGATGACAAGGTCACCCAGGTAAGGGAAGTTCATCACGTTGACAACATCGGCAGCCTTAACATGCTTGCCGGCGCCCCAGGCCAGGTTTTCCCAGTGCAGGGGAACGAATGCCGCTTCTTCATACAGGGTGCGTTCAACCTGCTTCAGCAGTTCCGCACGTTTCGCCGGATCAGTCTCACTGCCGGCATCACGCACCATGCTGTCGACCAGCTTGTTGCAGTAGTTACCGCTGTTGTACTGTCCCCAGCCGGTATCCAGGTCGGCACAGGCCGTCAGGTACTCGGTGAAGTTGGCAGAGTCTTCGGTGTCAGAGTGCCAGCCGATCATCATGATGTCCGCCGAACGTTCATCAAACTCGGGCCAGTACTGCGCTTTGGGCATGGTCTTGAGATCAACCTTGATGTTGATTCTGGCCAGCATGCTGGCGACCGCCTGAGCCGTCTTGTCATCGTTGATGTAACGGTTATTGGGCGCCATCATGGTCACACTGAAGCCATCCTCATAACCGGCTTCCTTCATTAGCGCCTTGGCTTTTTTCAGGTCATAACGGGGCTTGAGGTCATCCTGGTAAGCCACGTAGCCTTTTGGACCCTGTTGACCGGCTGCCGTCGCGAAGCCTTTCATGATTTTCTTCACGATGCCTTCGTTATTGATGGCATACACGACTGCCTGACGGACACGCTTGTCTTTAAAGGCTTCAACACGACTCTGGTTAAGCTGCAGGGTGATGATACGGGTGCCGGGCAGGGTGACCAGTTGGGTATTACTGCTTTTCTTGAGTCGCTCGTGATCAGTCGGCGCGACAGGATAGATAAAGTCCACGTCACCAGAGAGCAGTGCCGCTACCCGGGTAGGGTCTTCCTTGATGGGCGTCATGATGATCTCATCCACGTTACCTGGAGACTGCTTGTCCCAGTAATCATCAAAACGGTCAAAGTTGACCCGGACACCCTGCTGACGATAGCTAACTGTGTAAGGTCCGGTGCCGGACACATTGCGTGATGCAAAGGTATCCGCATGCTTTTTCAGCAGGTCCTTTGGCTGACCCTTGTCATCCATACCGGTATAGAACGCGCTGTCCATCGGGAAGATGTAGGTCGCTGCATTCAGTACCAGCGGATAGGGCTTCTCTGTCACCAGGTCAAACGTCAACTCATCAACGACATTGACTGCGCTAAAAGGACCAAAAACACCCTTGAAGTCCGGGCTTGCCTTGAGACGGCTGAAGGTCCATTTCACATCTTCGGCGGTCAGCGTATTGCCTGAGTGAAACTTGACGCCTTTACGCAGGTGGAATCGCATGGTGCGATCATCAATACGCTCCCACTTCTCTGCCAATCGAGGCGCAAACTCAAGATTCTGATCCCAGCGCACCAGCGGATCAAACACCATATGAGACATCTGCAGTGTACCGCCGGACAGCTGCTCATGAGGATCCAGCGACACAGGGTCAGCGTCGTACGCCATTTTCAGGGTGGCGGCATTCGCCCCTATCGTCAGCGACAGGGCCAGCATCGCGCCAGCCAGTTTTTTCACGGTTGTCTTCATTGTTCCCCCGTTTTTCGGACGGTTTGTTGTGTTGTTATTGCCTTGCTCTGTTTTCTTTTATTTAGCCAGCAACTGCCTGGTTGCTGTTGGCGTCCTGCATCACGGCAATGCTGGATTCAATATCCAGACCTTCCCGTGATAACCCATCCACATGGGGCATCAGCCTGATCAGGTTACGGGTATAGTCGTGGGCCGGCTGGCAGAACAATGTTTCGGTGTCGTTGACTTCCAGCAGGGTGCCATGACGCATTACACCAATCCGGTCACACATTTGCCGGATGACCGGCAAGTCATGACTGATGAACAGCATGGTCAGGCCCAGCTCATCCTGCAGGTCACGCAGCAGGTTAAGAATCTGCGCCTGTACTGACACATCCAGTGCAGACGTTGGTTCATCGCAGATCAGGAAGCGCGGTCGGGTCGCCAGTGCACGGGCAATGGAAATCCGCTGGCGCTGGCCACCGGAAAACTCATGGGGGTATTTCACTCCGGCCTGACTACCGAGTCCAACATGGTCGAGCAAATCCGCAACGATTTGACGAGTCTGCTGCTCAGAGTCCGCCAATCCGTGAAAACGGATGGGTTCAGCGATGATGTCGTTGATCACCATCCGGGCATTGAGGCTGGAATAGGGATTCTGGAACACCATCTGGATGTCACGACGAAACGGCTTGCGGGCCTTTTCGCTCAGTGTGGTCAAATCAGTTCCCGCGTAAATCACCGAGCCGGAATCTGCTGGATATAAACCGGCAATCACTCGGGCAATGGTTGACTTGCCAGAACCAGACTCGCCGACTAATCCAAAGGTTTCCCCTTCGCGAATCCTGAAACTGACATCATTGGAAGCCTGCACATACTGCCGGTTCTTTTCCAGAAAGGCTGACTGCGTTTCAAACCGCAGGTTCACATGCTGGACATCCAGCAGCACATCATCGGGTAGTTTGACCTTCTCCTGACCCTCCGGCAGGGCCTCACGCTGGCCCAACCAGTGATTTTTCACATCAATGGAACGGGTCTGTACCTTCTCGATGTATTCCACCCGGGGGAAACGGCGTAACCGGATATCACTCCGGGGTACCGCACTGATCAGGCTTTTGGTATACGGATGTGAGGGAGCCTTCAGGATTTGCATGGTCGGTCCGACCTCGACCATCTCCCCCATGTACATGACGGCGACCCGGTCCGTCACGTTGGCAATGACGCCCATATCGTGAGTCACCAGAAGGCAGCCCACCTGCAACTCCTTACAGAGTTTGCGAATCAGGTTGAGAATCTGATCCTGAATGGAAACATCCAGTGCAGTGGTAGGCTCATCTGCAATAATCAGTTCCGGTTCGCCAGACAAGGCAATGGCGATAACAACCCGCTGACGCATACCACCGGAAAACTGATGGGGATACTGCTTGATACGAAGTTGGGGTTCCGGAATCCCTACGGATTCCAGTAGTTCAATCGCGCGTCGGTAAGCCTCTTCCTTACTGACATCAAGATTAGCCAGAATGGTTTCAACCAACTGGGTTTCTATGGTCAGCAACGGATTCAACGACGTCATTGGATCCTGGAAAATAAAACCGATGCGCCGTCCGCGAATTTTTCGGATCGCTTCTCCACGCAAACCGCTAATATCCTGACCGTCCAGCACCACACGGCCACCGGCGACCCGCCCCGGCGGACTCAGCAAAGAAATAATGGCATTACCAATGGTGGATTTACCTGCACCGGATTCGCCGACAAGCCCCAGGATTTCACCTTTCCCGACGGTGAACGACACATCCTGCACAGCAACGGCCGTACCGTGTCGCGACGGAAATTCGATACGCAAATCCTTCACGTCCAGCAAAGACATGCATTCCCCCTGGTGCTCATTGTTTGTATTTCGAAATTTAGTTATGAGCAGGCGACCGGTCCGGTGACGGTACGAAAAATCAGGCTATATCGACCGACAGACAGCCAGAAAAAAGACCAGAGACAGGACCAGTCGCATACTTCTCTCTTGGACTGGAACCCGAATATAACAGGATGTAATGCGTAGTCAAACGAATGGTTATAGGTGTTATTACCTAGTTATCGTTTTGTAAGGGGTTGGCCATAAAAGGAATATTTCACAAAAAACAGGCTTACTCAGATCATTCATCCTCTTTTTTCATATTCCACGTTTTTTTACACTCATCGCCCGAGAGGCTTAGAGGGGTTATTCATCGAGTCATAAACAGGTGATATCTGAGCAAAAAATACCATTACTTCCCTGAAACTTAAGCATCACAGCCAGGCCAGTCAATTTGAAGACAAGGCCATAACCGCTCCCATTGTTTTTCTTTGACACGTTGCGTGAAGAGAGCCGGTCTCGGATTACGCGCACACATGGATACACGCAGCGACCAGTTTTCCGCCAGCCCATAGGGGGCGGTAAAACATAACTGGTTATCTTGTATCAGGCGAACCCCGACACAGGTTTGCGTTTCAACCCAGTGGGCAATCCCGTCACTGGCATTTTGAAACGGAAGCAAACCATGTTTGAGATGCATACGGGCCTGATTCCTGACTTCCCATTTCACATCAGGGCAAAGTTCAAGAAGATGTGCCTCAAAACCCTGTTCGCTTTCCGGGCGCGTATCATCCGGATCAAAATACACAAGGTCGACATCATTGAGTAGCGTAGCGCCTGAACGCTGATGCAGATGATCCCAGATCGCATTACGCAAAAAACCGGCGCCAATAAACCAGTCTGGCAGCATGAGTGACCGGGCTGCTTCCAGACAGCGCATCCTCAGGCTGTCCTGACGAATTAACGCCGCTGTCTGCTGCTCCCACCGCGTCATGATGGCTCCCTGATACATACAAAAAAGCCGCAGGCATCATCCGACACCTGCGGCTGTTGTTCGATCATCCTGCCAGCTCAGACTCAGGCAGACCGCTCCTGGACAGTTACCGGCGCCAGGGCGCCGCCGAAACAGCGGATGGCGATCTTACGGCAAAACTGCATGTAAACACCATAAGGCCGCGCCAGGAATACCAGGCCACCGATCTGGCCGATACAGGCAGCCACAATCTGGTTTGCTGAGGCACCGGTGCTGGCCACCAGCAAAATGTAAACCGGAATCTGGAACAGTACGAAAGCCACAATATCGAGAAACAGCCGGCGGAAAAAACCACCCTCTTCCACACGCCCTACCCGTAACAGCCAGTCACGGAAGACACCATAAGGACGTGCAATGGCTGCGTTTACTGGAATACTCAGCAAACGGGATTGCAACGATTGTTCAAAACTCAGACCGGACAGGCCAATTTCAATGGCCATGCCGGCAACCATGAAAAAGGTAATCATGGCAAAGGTATCTGCCAAGGTTTCCCGCCGCTTGGTAGTCATCACATTAACCCTGCGAAAAAAAGCTACAACGCCCGGCCCCTGAGACCGGAATCCCTTTCACAAAATGTGTTGTCAATATCGCCCGAACGGGCACGCCAGAAATGGCCTGTCGTAGAAGGAGCCACCGTCGTGAGGATCGACAGCGTGTATTTCATACTTCTTGATGACGCAGGCACTGTAACGCTGCACTAGGCACTTCGCAATAGAGAAAATGGGCAGTAGTGATAATTAATCCTTAAAAAACGCATGCCTAGTGTTTTAGTAATTTTTCAAGCACTTAAAACAGCACTTTTATCATTTTTTGATTACTTTTAAGTTTATTTCGCTAAACAAAAAAGACGGTATCCGTATCAATCACATTCCCTATGATCGAAATCAAGCGTGTATCAATTCAAGCACTGCTAGAATATCGCGCACCCGAGTACCGACAGGTTTATATAACCGGTTAACTGCCTCTCTATTTCGCCCAGCTTCCGGAGTCCGCCATGACAGCCCCAACCTTTCAGCAACGGATCACGACCGCCCTGGACGCTGTACGACAACAACGCCCTTTGGTGCATAACATCACCAACAAGGTGGTCATGAATTTCACTGCCAATGGTCTGCTGGCACTCGGTGCGTCTCCCATCATGGCTGATGCCATTGAAGAAACCGTTGATATGGTTGACCTGGCGAACGCACTGGTGATTAATATCGGCACACCCAGCGCACGCACCGGCATGGTCATGAAATGCGCTGTCAGCCATGCCCATAATACGGATAAGCCCTGGGTGCTTGATCCTGTTGGCGCCGCCGCCACCCGTTTCCGCCTTGAAACGGCAAGGCTGATGCTTGAGTACCGGCCCAACGTGGTACGCGCCAACGCATCAGAAATCCAGGCGCTATATACCGGCGACTTAGGCGGAAAAGGCGTTGACAGCACCGATACACCGGAAGCGGTCGAATCACTGGCCATGACCGCCGCCCGGGCCTGGCAAACCACCATCGCCATCACCGGCGCCACGGACCTGATCACCGACGGCTACAAACAGGTCCGTCTGCACAATGGCCATCCGATGATGACCCGGGTAACCGGCACAGGTTGCCTGGCCACCGCCCTGACCGGCGCCTTTCTTGCCGTCGAAGCCGATGGCCTGACCGCCGTGACTGCCGCGCTGGCCGTACTGGGCATCGCTGGGGAACGAGCTGCAGACAAGGCCGCCGGGCCCGGTTCACTGCACAGCCAATTACTCGATGAACTTTACCTTCTGACACCGGACATTCTGAACCAGCATCTCAAATTGGAAGAGCAATAATGCCATTACCTGAAACACTTCGCCGGATACCCCATCCACCGGTCGCCTGGCTGTTCAAGCCGCTGCAGGTGATTCCATGGTCACTGCGCAACCGCCCCCTGGCACAGGCGCTGAACCACACCTTTCGGGAACCGCTGTCTGAGGGGGATTTTGACTGCCTGGAAGATCACTGGCTGCAACTGTCAGTCACCGACGTTGAACTGGATTTCTACCTGACAGTCATTGATGAAAAGCTCGTGCTGGGCTCGCCCCGCCCCTGTGACGTAACCATTCGCGGAAAGAGCAGCGCCTTCCTGGCACTGGCTTCACGCAGGGAAGACCCTGACACCCTGTTTTTCCAGCGTCGGCTGGTAATTGAAGGCAATACCGAACTGGGTCTCGCCATCAAGAACATGCTTGATGGCATTGATCTTGATCAGCTGCCACAGCTGGTTAAGCAATTGCTTCAGACCAGTGACCGTCTGGTGTCACTGGCCAGCTAACCAAAACACCAGCACCTTGTCAGGACAAGGTGCTGTTCATCCCCGCCTGACCAAACCAGTAACCGTTACATTGATCAACGGACTGCAGCGGTAACTGACCCGTCAATTCGGACGTCATGGATTCGCGCAGTTTCTGAACCAGTTCACCGGTACCGGTTTCCCTTGGGGAGATGCGCATGGCGTCCACCCCAATCTCTGCCATGTTTTTCCATTGCGGCAACAGGTTGCTACACAGGCCTGACTGTGTCTGTATCCCATTCAGGGTAAACAGACGCTCCCCTTCCTGACTGAAAACAGCCAGCCCATCCGGATGATCCAGACAGCGGAACTGGCAGTCATCCTTGGGCAGGTCATAGGCTCTGGCCGTAAAACAACGTGCTGACCAGGCTAGTGGCAGATAACCGTAACTGAAGACTTCTGTCGTAAATTGTTCCCGGATACCTAAGTCATCCGCTTGATTCAGAATGGATGCCAGCGCCTCACCGGACAGCTCGACCGGCATCACCCAGCGCTGCAGCCCTGCATTGACCATCTCGCGTAGTGTATAGGCGTTATAAATATTGATGGCCGGCCCTGCCACAAACGGCACGCCAGCTTCTGACAATAACTGGATAGCCCCGACATCATTGGCTTCGACCAGAAACTCGCCATTGCTGCAGATTTTGCGCAGGGATGCCAGTTCGGAAGCCGCTTCGAGCAAAGTCAGCGTTGACAGGACGACCTCTTTACCTGCTGCTTTCAAGTTGCGGGCTATCCCCAGCCAATCATCCAGCCGCAACTCCCGGCGCTTGGCGCAGACGGTTTCTCCCAGGTAGATACGATCGACTGGCCAGCCTTCCGCTTCCCGGTAAAAATCCAGTACGGCCTGCTTTTTCCAGAAAGTCAGTACCGGCCCCAGTGTAATTTCCATAACAGATCCTTGACCGTGTTGCTTGAGGGGCATTATTGCCAGGCACGCTGATAGGCGCCCAGGGTTGTCTGACTACCTTCAGACAGATGGGACAGTGAGCGCATCCACTCATCTTTCGGCTGATAACCTGTGGGATTGCTGCGGTAGCTGTCCAGCGCCTCACGCCAGACACGGGTCACTTCAGCCGTATAGGCCGGGCTGCGCTGTCGGCCTTCAATTTTGACAGCGGAAACGCCCATCCGGGTCAATTCCGGAATCAACGCCAATGTGTTCAGGCTTGTGGGCGCTTCCAGTGCATGGCAGGTCTTTCCCTGCACCGAAAAGCGTCCCTTGCACAGGGTGGGATAGCCGGCATTTTCACCGGCCTGGTAACGATCAATAAGCACATCGTTCAACCGGGATTCGAGCCCATTGGCGGTTTCAGACCAGCGAACAAAACGCGCAGGCGAGCAGGCGCCAACGGTATTAGGGGATTCTGCCGTCAGGTAAGAGGACAGGTAGCACCGCCCCTCTGACATGATGCACAAACTGCCAAAGGCAAACACTTCCAGCTCGACCGGACTTTTTTCGGCCAGTGCTGCCACCTGTTTAACGGACAACACTCTGGGCAATACCGCACGCTTGATGCCAAACCGCTGTTGATAAAACGAGAGGCTGGCAACATTGGTTGCCGAGGCCTGAACGGACAGGTGGAGGCCAATATCAGGATGGCGCTCCCTGGCATAGCCGAGCACGCCCATATCAGCCGCAATAATGGCATTGACCCGTAAATCCGCAGCCATATCCACGGCCCGCTCCCAGCGTGACCACCCCGCAGGCTGCGGATAGGTATTGATCGCCACCAGGATTTTCACCCCCTTCATCCTGGCGTATTCAAGCGCCTTCACCGCCTTGCTCTCATTGAAATTCAAACCGGCAAAGTGACGGGCATTGGTGTCGTCACGAAAACCGATGTAAACCGCATCCGCACCGTTATCAACGGCAGCCTTGAGGGCCGGCAGGCTACCGGCAGGGCAAACCAGCTCCATGTTTCACTCCATTGTTCTTAAGCGAAGCATGGTAGCGGGCTATCCCGGCAGAAACCTTGACCCTTATCAAAGACGGGAAACCCAAATACTGACATCCAAAATAGTGGCATATCACTTGCTTAATCGTTGATAACGAATGCTATGACCAGTAACAAGAGGAAACAAAGAAGAACATAACGGCTACACCAATACGTCGCTACCCCGATTAAAGTCAAAGAAACGTACCGAAAGAGAGAGCAAGGAGCCAATCATGGGATTACGAAAGCTATTCAATGTTGATGAGTTGTCCAGCCGACTGGCGGAACATGTCATGGCATCCACAGAAAGCCATACATGGCGCGAAAACCTGATGCAGGAAGGTATCTTTGAAAATACGGAAATCGGTCAGTTAAGCGAGCGCGAACTGGCATTAATTCAACGCACTTTACTCACGACCCGTTTCCGGACCATGAGTGAAGATCAACTGCTTCAGGCAATGCAGCAATACAGACTGCCCTGGCGCGTTGACCTTGAAGCCGAGTATTCTGCAGCAGCCGTCGCCTATTGAGCGACGGCCCCCTGCAAGGCAGGCTCAAGCGAGAAGGTTTCCATCACTGAATAACGAGCACCTTCAGGCGTCAAGTCACTGCGTATCAAGGCGATGTCCCGTACGGTGAGATGAAAGCCCGGCAGGCGCCAGACAGACATGGACAGTCGTTGCGTATCTGTTGGAAATCTTGCCAGGGTGACATGGGGCCTGAAGTGGCGGGACTGACTCGGGATTCCCGCGGCAACCGCCAGTTCATCACATAATGTATAAAGTCTTTCCATCACTTTGCCCGAATGCACCATAAGCGCCATAACGCGCGGGTGATTGGTGGAAGGAAAGTAGTTGACCTCTCCGGTCATGCAGCGAAAACCATCGACATCCTGCAGGGCCTCATGAAGCCCCTGAGAAATCTGCTGTAACTGATCTTCCGTGCAACTGCCCAGAAAGCGCAGTGTCAGATGATAATCCTGTGGTGCCACCCAGCGCAGCGTCTCGACCAGATCCTCACCAACATGGTGACGGGCCTTTTTATAGAGTGCTGCAGAAACATCCAGAGGCAGGCGATAGGCGATAAACGCCCGCACCTTGCCGGAATTCCCTGCTTTCATATCGTAAACCGCCTGATCGGATCAGCCGCCCCAGTGTTAACGGGCTCTCAATAACAGCTGATACACGTTTATAGTTTTCTGCCTGCAGATCAGCCCGGAATCGTTACCGCCTGTTTACTGCGGGAGTCGATGACGATTCTCCGCCAACTCCCTAAACACACGTCGATTGACTTTCAGTCCGCCACTCATCATTTCTGCAGGCCATGGATATATCCGTTCTGGCATTTTAAAGCGCACAAGGCGCAACGCAAGTCCTGAACGTAAACAATTCAAATTATCATCCGGTGTATCACTGTCAACAAAGGCCACTGGCCGATGACCAAACTCCCGGTCAGACACAGGCACTACGACCGCCTGACGAACACCGGGCAGAGCTAACAATGCCTTTTCAATCTCTTCCGGCTGGATATTTTCGCCACCCGAGATAAACATATTGTCGCGTCTTCCGGTCACTACCAACTGACCGTCATCGGTGAAATAACCCAGATCTCCCGTAGCAAACCAGCCCTCTTCAAGCGACAGATCACATTGACCGCCATTCTGGTAATAGCCTTTGAAGAGCACTTCTCCGCGAACCTGAATTTCTCCCTGGTGACTGATTCTGACCTGTCGATACGGTAAGGGCTGACCGGACGTTAGCCGCTGGTCATCAAGAAAAACAGGCGTTCCTGTACAGGCTTGGGAACTGGACTCCGTCAAACCATAGCTGGTCAGAATATGAATACCCTGCGTCTTGACGTCCGCCACCAGATCAGACGATACATAACCACCGCCCATCAATATGACCTTGAGCGCTGTGTCTGACAACAGCACATTCTCAGTGCGTAATAGTCTGAATAATTGAGTGTTTACCAGAGACAAGTGTGTCACAGGGAATTGATGCAATACCTGCTTCATTGCCATTTCCGGTGCCAGGACAATGGCAGCCCCTGCCACAAGACATCGGATAACTATGGCATACCCCCCAACATGAAACAGAGGTAAAGACAGTAACCAGGCATCATGGCTGCCCAATGGAATCTTTTCCTGTGATCCCACGGCACTGTAGTAGTGATTCCTGTAGCAATGACCTGCCGCTTTTGCCTTACCTGAACTACCGGATGTCAGAATGAGGTCACACAGGCGCTCAGCATCTAATGCTATATCTTGCAATGCGGCTGCAGGATTATTAGGCGAGACAGTTTGAGGATTCACAAGTGCGATTCTGGCGACTCCAGACAAGGAAAGCCCCTGCAAACACACACTGTCCTCTATAAAGCAACCATCGCAATCCAGCGAATTCATCAAATCTTCAAGCTGCGCTGAAGGAAAACGCGGGTTCAAAGGACAAAATACGATACCCGATCTCAGACAAGCCAGGAGTAGCAGTAACATAGTCAGGCTATTACCACTCACAACAGCCAAATGGCTACCGGCCTGAAGACCTGCTGCTATCAATTGGCATTGAATATCGGATACCAGTCTATCTAATTGAGAAAAGGTAATACGGCCATTTTCCAGCCAAACTGCCACTGCATCCGGTGAGTGAATCGCCTGATGCCTTAATGGGCAGCGGTACAACGCCATACTTCCTCCAATACAGGATCTTGTTGACTAACAGTATTACTCAGCAAATATTCAAACCTTTCAACCGATGACGTACAAAAGGCATTGACGGTATCCAATCCTGGTAATTCACCCGGGGTTTCAAGATGCGCCAGGCAAGCCAATTGCCTGATGCCTAACGGACTCTCATAAGAAGCACTGATAATCGTACGCAGATTCGCCGCCCTTGCCTGCTTGATTAACTGCTGTGCTTTGACGATGCCACCAGCCAACATGGGCTTAATGACTAAAGCCTCTAATCCAGGGAAGACAGAGAAGCGCCAGTCAGGGACCTGCAGGGACTCATCCAGGGCCAGCGGTAAACGGGTCGAATCACCTAACTCAGACAATCGCTGATAATCTGCCAAGGGCTCTTCCAGGAAGGCAATGCGCTCAGCATTGACTGAACGACAAAATCGCTCTGCATCTGCAAATGACCATTGCCGGTTAGCATCCAGACGAATTCGCAGCGACGGTGAAGCCTGCTCACATAATGCATTTACTACGGCAATGTCATCATCCACTCTTGCCCTGCCAACTTTCAGCTTTATTTCTGCACTGTTTGGCAAACGGACAAACTGAGCCAGCACCTCATCAGGCGTCCCCATTAATAAAGGACAAACTGCTGTCGATGTTGGTGCGACATTGAACTGCCCGGCAAGACTTAAGGCCGCACCTTCCACAGCGCAAGCCACAGAGGAAAACAGCATACGCTTAATGCAACCACGGGCTCCCGATTCAATGACGGTTGTCAGACAATCAGGCTGTCTCATCAAATACCTGAGCACATCTTCAAGCTGGGATTGGGCATCATCCAACGACTCAGGACTGAATCCCGGGAGTGGCGAACACTCGCCCAGGCCCCGCTGACCGTCTCCGGTTTTCAGCTGAAGAATCAGTCCTTGACGCGTTTGAAGTCGATGGCCTTTCAGGGTCAGAGGCTGCCGAAACGGCAGCCGAAAACGGTAGATCGTTGCCGATTCAAGCAACATCAGGGGTTACGACCAAATTTACTGAAATCCGGCGCCCGCTTCTCCACAAAGGCATTCCGTCCTTCCTGTCCTTCTTCTGACATATAGAAGAGCATGGTCGCATTACCAGCCAGTTCCTGCAGACCCGCCTGACCATCACAGTCCGCATTCAAGGCCGCTTTCAGGCAACGCAATGCCATCGGGGAATTCTGCAACATCTCACGGCACCACTGGACCGTTTCCAGTTCCAGCTGTTCCAGGGGAACCACCGTATTCACCAGCCCCATATCAAGGGCTGCCGTTGCATCATACTGCCGACACAGGAACCAGATTTCCCGGGCCTTTTTCTGACCTACCAGCCGCGCCATGTAGCTGGCACCATAGCCCCCATCAAAGGAACCGACTTTCGGACCGGTCTGGCCAAAGACGGCATTATCCGCCGCAATGGTCAGATCACAGAGCATATGCAACACATGCCCACCACCAATGGCATAGCCTGCCACCATTGCCACTACGGGTTTAGGGCAGGTTCTGATCTGACGCTGCAGGTCGAGCACATTCAGATGGTGCACGCCCTGATCATCACGATAACCGGAATCACCACGCACCTTCTGGTCACCACCGGAACAGAATGCCTTACCACCTGCCCCGGTCAGGATGATGACGCCAATCTCACTGTCATAACGAGCGTCAGACAGGGCCCGGGACATTTCCATCACGGTCAGCGGACGAAAAGCGTTATGCACCCCTGGACGGTTAATCATGATGCGGGCGATGCCTTCCGCCTTGTGATAAAGCACATCGTCATAACCTTCAGAGCAGTCCTGCCAGTCAAGGGCGGGCTTAATTGATACATCATTCATAATCTAATTCCGTTCTGTCATGGAGGAGTAAAAGGCCAGGAGAGTATCGGCGTAAGCCGTCGGGCAGGCATGATGAACATTGTGGCCAGCCTGCTCCTGTATATGTACCGTCATCGTCGGACAGTCGCTGAACTGTTGCCCAATCGACTGGAATTTATGGTCCCGATCACCACAGATGTACATTACCGGCAATGACTGCTGGCATAACGCATCATGAAAGCAGGTCTGCCGGGATAAACTGGTCATCTCCAGCATATCTGCCAACGAGGAACCGTTATTATTCAATCGTTGATCAACCATTGCCTGCCGATCAACCGGTGAGAGATCAGAGAACACAGGCTGCTGATACCAGTCATCTAAAACGGCCGGCAGAGGCTCACTGCGAAACCGCTGTGCCCAGCGGTGATCCTGTTTTTTGCGTGCCAACTGCTCCGGTTCATGCTTGAGACCAGGATGCGCTGACTCCAGTATTAACCCATGCAACTTAATGGCATCAGGCTGTTCAAGGTTAGGCAGATAACAGCAGGCATAATGCATCGCAATTCGACCACCCAGTGAATAACCTGCCAGCCAGCATGCGTGAATGCCGATGTATTTCAGCGTAGTGTCGATCTGGGCACAGCAGTCATCAAACCCCGAACCTGCACTAACAGCCGCACTATCTCCATGTCCGGGCAAATCAATAGAAACACAGAAAAATTGCCGTTTAAGCAGGGAAACGACCGGCACCCAATCCGCAGCATTTCCCAAAAAGCCATGCAGCATAACAAGCGCAGGATTTACTGGATCACCTTCAGTGCGAAACGCCAGCGTCATCAGAGCTCACTCGCCATGACAAGTGCACGTCGCAACATATCAGTGGCTTCAGCAGGTGGTGTTTTTACCTCAATGATTGCAGGTTTGTCAGACGCCTTGGCCTGTTCATAGCACTCAGCAAAAGCCTGACATTCAACGGGTGTCTCATAGTGGATATCGAACATGGCTGCCGCCTGTTCTGCATTCAAACCGTGGCTGACCTGAAAATAGTGTTTGAAAAAATCACCGTCACGGGAAACCGGCATCATGCTAAAAATACTGCCGCCATCATTGTTCAGCAGCACAAGGGTCACAGGGAGATCACGCAATAAGGCCAGTGAATTAAGATCATGGAGAAAGGAAAGATCGCCCAATAACAAGGTCACCTGTCGACCTGAGGCAGCCACGCCCGATGCCGTCGCGATCAAACCATCAATACCGCTGGCACCACGATTGGTAAAAACTTCACCATGGAGCCGGGCATCAGACAGACTATCAATCAAGCGGATCGGCATGCTGTTGCCAATGAACAGGCACCCGTTTTTACGTTGCTGTTCAACAATATGACGGGAAACCCACATCTCATTGAGTTCTGCCGGCAACAGCCGAACCAGCGCTGCACGACAGCGGATGCCATAGTCCATCAGCTGGGCATACCAGTCACCCGGCTCACGCCGTTCAGGCAACGCTGCTTCCAGAAAACGACAAAGTTCACTGATATTTGCCTGTAAACGCAGACTTTGATTACAGGCCGGATCCAGTCGGCTAACGCCACTATCGACAAAACAATAGTGCTTTCGTCGTCCATTCGCCAACCACTGCGACAGTCGTTTACTGACCAGTCGACCGCCAAACTGCAGTACCGTATCCGCCTGATCAAGCAGTTCACAAACAGTGGGATTGTTCAACAGCAGATCAACATGGGGTAAGGATAGCGAGTGCCCATGTAGATGAGACTGCACGTCCACCAGCAAGGGCCATCCGAGCTTTTCAGCCAGTCTTGCTACGGCCTGTGCGTCGTCAGACGCCAGCTGACCTGCGACCAGAACACCTTTGGGTGAAAACAAGCGATCTACCAGGACCTGCGATTCATCAGGCAGTCGCTGACCTGACAGACAGTATTGTGTCCAGGGACGATGAGCCTTCATCCAGTCTGTTACGGGCTCCATGTAGGCCGACCAATCTGGACTCTGGAGACCTGGATACAATGGATCGCGCAAATGCAGGTTGAGATGAACGACGCCCGAAGTCCGTGCACGGGTGATACTCTGATCCAATGTTGACAGCAGCCACTGCGGTGCGATGGCGGTATCAGGACACGGCAGCTGCACTTCCTGCACCGGGTAACGGCTGAAAATCGCCGTCTGGTTAATGGTTTGGTTCGCACCGGTATCCAGTAGTTCCGCCGGCCGGTCTGCAGAAAGAATCAGCAGCGGAATCCCCATCATGGCCGCCTCAATAACCGCCGGGTATAAATTGGCCACGGCTGTACCCGAGGTCGTGATGATGGCAACCGGTTTACGGGTGGACCTGGCAATGCCCAAGGCAAAAAAACCAAGCCCTCGCTCATCAAAATGCACATGCTTGTTCAGCCGGGTGTGTGCGGCTGCCGCATGGGTTAAGGGAGAATTACGTGATCCCGGTGCAATACAGCAATGCTCTACGCCATTGCGCACCAGCTCTTCCATGATCAACGCACACCAGAGGCTGTTGATATCAGACAACTTGCAGTTAAAAGCCATTATCCATCCAGTAACGCCAAGGCGGTATTAATCTTGTTATCCAGTTCCTGCCACTCTGCATCCGGTTCGGATCCCGCAACAATCCCGGCCCCCGAGTAAAGCGACAGATGACGCCCGCGAAGCAACCCTGAGCGGATCGCTACGGCGAACTCGGTTTCATTGAGTCCCATGCTGCCAAATACCCCGCTGTACCAACCACGGCTATGGGGTTCCAACGTCGTAATCAGCTGTCGTGCTTCATGCCATGGACTGCCACCAACAGCCGGCGTCGGGTGCAATGTCGTCAGCAGGTCATAGTCTGTGACCCCCGGACGAATCACGCCCCTGAAACGGTGAATCAGGTGCTGAATATGTCGGAGTTTGATGACTGAAACTTCACGGTCGCTTTCCAGACTTTCGCAGAGTCCGGCCAAAACATCGCGGATATGCGACAGTACCAGCGCATTCTCATGCCGGTTCTTGTCATCGTTGAGCAATAGGTGTTCGAATTGCTGGTCTTCAGAAACATTGCCGCCGCGCGCCATTGTACCGGCCAGCGCTTCTGTCCAGAGCAGGCGTGACTGCCGCCGAAATAACCGTTCCGGTGACGTACCGAAAAAGCACTCGCCACTCTCAACCTGAAGCGCAAATTGATAACTGCGAGGATTTTCAGTGTGCCAGCGCTGCAGGAATGCCCACAAATGCAGGGAGTCGGCAAGCTTCAAGCGCACTTCACGTGAAAGCACCGCTTTATGCAGCGCTTTGCCGGCAACAGCAGCCAGCACCTGTTCCACGCCATAGCGCCACTGCTGTTGATCCGGGACACTGTCCCGCTCAGCGATACCCGGCGCTTTGTAAACATCCGTAGTCGGCAACACGATCCGGCTCGCCTGGGCTTCCAGCCAGGCGGCAGCGTCATGGCATTTTTTCCGACTCTCCTCACCACCGGGCAAATAAAGGTTGCAGGCAAGCACCGTTTCAGAGCGCTGCTGAACCAGTTCAAAGCGCGGCAGGATAAAACGACCATAGCCAAATGAACGCCATTGCACCGAGGTGCGGTCAGCAAAAGCCATCCCGCCGTAGAAATGGGCGCCAGGCAGTGCCTGAAGTACGTCACGTGCCCGGGCAAAGGCCTCGCCCAGCGACCCTGACCCTGTAAGCGTCACATTTATCTCGGGGCAGACGCCGGCCACACTGCGATTACCACTGCGCTCGGTCCAGTACAAACGGCAGGTTGCATCAACCCCCTGCAGCCACGCCAGCGGCGCAATCGCAGGTAACGGTTGCTCCATACGAAACCAGCCCTGTCCTGACTGGCACTGTCTGAGCTTTTCAGCCAGTATCCGCATTGACTCGTCGTATGGCAGCATGATCCCTCACGGGGCTAAAGGAAAAAGGCGCAATTGTAGGCATCATCACGGGGGGTACCGATCGGTAATTACCGAAAAACACTATAGCTGTTTCCAACAAGGCACTGGCAATAGCCAACGACTGAAAGGAATGGGGTGTGGTAGAATCTGTCCTTTTTCCGGACAGGTAAGCGCCCCTACATGGCAACCAATGGTGAATCCGCCGCTAACTGGCTAAAAGCGCACGGAGAATCAGCGCCGCTGGAACGACTTCAGCAAATACGCGACAACATCGCCGCCAAACTTGAAGACAACGCGCAGACTGACGAGCAACATCTCGGACTCCTGGAAGCGCTGGATGTGATGGACACTTACATCATGGGCAAAGAAGCCATGACCCGTCCCGTCGATGAATCGCTCGCCGCTCCCGATCTGTCACCGCTTTGCGCCAGTGACGTTTCGGCTTCTCCCATCCTGTCAGACGAAGAGAAGAAAAAACGGTTCGGTGAACTGTTAAAAACAGGCTCGCTTCAACCGGTAATAAACGAATAGAGCCTGCAGGTACTCCCGTCAAAACAAGCCTCCCGTTCACCAAAAACACGAATAAGATAAGATACGGGTTGATGTCATAGACGCATGGCATCAACCCTTTCTTTTATAGAAACATTCATTCTAGGTATTCTTACCACCACAAACAGAACATCTACCTACACTTATTCAGCACAGTGTGATCCGATGGAGGTAACCATGATCCGGTTGTATTACCTCACTCATTCTCCGGCACAGGCCAAACGTATAACGGAAGACCTGCATGCGGAAGGCATCAGTGAATGGCATGTGCATGTAGTCTGTAACGATCCCGACAGCCTGACGCATAATCACCTGCACGAAGCCAATTTACTGGAAGAGCGAGACATCATTCATTCGGGTGAGCAAGGCGCGCTCATTGGTGGGTCAGGCGGTCTGTTGATTTCAACGGTCGCAGGAACGCTGGAATTATTGCCATTCACGTTTGCCTTACCGCAGGTGGCGTTACTCACCATTTTCTGCGGACTGTTCGGGGCCTGGTCCGGTGGGCTGGCAGGCATGTCAAAACCTAATTACCGCCTGACGCCATTCCGGCAGCCGCTCGAACAGGGGTGTTGCCTGATCATGGTTGATCTCTATCCGTTGCAGGCACACAAAATCAAACAACACATTTTTCGTCATTATCCGGATATCCTGCTTGCAGGCAGCAGCTCATCCGTCACCAACCCCTTCAGTAATCGTGTGCTCTTGCACCCTGCATAATCTCCGGGAGCAACATTATGTTTCTATCCTTAAAGGACAGCGGTAAGCTGGTTTCTATCCTCAAGCCCGAAGAACTCTTTAACCCCTGTGAAGCTAACGTGACCGGTTGTATTCAGTGGGGTGAAGATCCCGCCGAGCCTGAGCAATTCCGAAAAAGCAGTCTCCGCTTCCTGTCCGGCGAAAGCCTGCCCCGGTGCTGGCTCAATGACCACTACCGCGATGCGGAGGTTCACAAGCGAACACCTCACGCCATCCCTGATTACAGGTAATGCCCATAGCGCAGCACAACAATGCAGGCTGCCAGCTGGGCATTACCGCCCATGGTTCGGGCCATGACGTAACTGGCCACTGCTGTAGGGCTGGCAGAGAACACCCAGGAGCGTGCCACGATAACCGAGCCAAACGGCGCCCAGCGCCAGACCAAGGTCCATGCTTACTGTCCCGAGAAACAGGACCGCCGGCAGACCAAAATTGACCACCAGCCGGGAGGCGATATCCATGAAATGGTCATCAATGACCCGTAGGCGTCGGAGAACAAGCCCCATAAACATCATGACAAAAATGGGCAGCGTCACCCCGGCAGTAAAATTGAGGGCCTCCAGAACCATTCATTTGCCTCTTACACAATGGTGTATTGTCCTGTCCAGATAGAGAACAACGTTCACAATACGCCTCAAAAAAATCCAGCACACAGCCTACAGCGCGTCATGAAAAAAAGATTTGATTCAGACCATCCCGGGGACTCAAGCAATGGGCAGACATACCGATATTTCTTCAATCGGAATTTTGGGGTGGCGGGTAAAGCAGGGTTGTCATGGCGGTTGGTAATATGCAGGCGCCGAACAATGAATAAATAATCTTGTACTCGCCCCTCGTATTCTGATCCTTTTCAACAATACTGAATACCAATGGATCTGAAATGCACAAGGAACAGGATGTGACCCGCAAACACTGGCGTCGGCTGAACAGGGTGGAAAAGCGAATCGGTGATATCGCGCTGTGGATTTTCATTGCCACAGCCATTTATTTTCCCTTTTATATGCTGCAGCAGTAATCAGTCTGCACCTCACCGGTTTTCCCGGTGAGGTGCATTCCCATTCAAAACGCCTTCAATGCATCCTCAATAATCGACAAACTCCGATGAATCTGTGCGTCATTGATGACCAGTGGCGGAGAAAGGCGGATGGTATCTCTGTGCGTGGGCTTGGCCAACAGACCATTTTCTGCCAGTTTTAAACACACATCCCAGGCTTCAGCCCCATCCATTGGTTCAATATCCATCGCATTCAGCAAGCCCTTTCCTCTGACGGACTTCAGCATGGGGTGCTGGATTTGCGACAAGCCATCCCTGAACAACTGCCCCAGCCGCTGGGCATTGTCAGCCAGTTTCTCATCTCGCACTACTTCCATGGCGACCGTCGCTACACGGCAGCCAAGGGGATTGCCGCCATAGGTCGAGCCGTGTTGCCCGGGCTGGATACAGAGCATCACGTCATCACTGGCCAGAACCGCTGAAACAGGGAATACACCACCGGAAAGCGCCTTTCCAAGAATCAGGACATCCGGTCGAACCTGCTCATGATCCACCGCCAGTAACTGCCCCGTTCGGGCAATGCCGGTCTGGATTTCATCACCGAGGAACAGGACATTATACTGATCACACAATGCCCGGACCTGACGCAGGTAACCGTCATCCGGCACAATCACCCCCGCTTCTCCCTGGATCGGTTCAACCAGGAAACCGGTAACATTCGGCTGGCTCAGGGCTTCCTCGAGGCGTGCGACATCATTATAAGGAATAGAAATAAACCCCGGGGTATAAGGACCATATTCATTGCGGGCATCAGGATCATTGGAAAATGAGATGATAGTGGTGGTGCGTCCATGAAAATTCCCGTCACAAACCACTATTGTGGCCTTTTCAGGGGCTATCCCCTTGTTCTGGTAGCCCCATTTCCGACAGAGCTTGATGGCTGTCTCAACAGCCTCAGCACCGGTATTCATGGGTAGCATGCGGTCATACCCGAAGGTCTGACAGAGAAACGCTTCAAAAGGCCCCAGCTCACTGCTGAAGAAGGCCCTCGATGTCAGCGTCAGGGCGGATGCCTGATCAACCAGCGCCTGGATAATTCTGGGATGACAATGCCCCTGATTTACCGCTGAGTAGGCGGATAAGAAATCAAAATAGACCTTGCCATCAACATCCCAGACTTCAGCCCCCTGACCTTTGGCCAATACGACAGGCAATGGATGGTAATTGTGGGCGCCATATTGAGCTTCCTGTTGCATGATGGCATCTGCGGATAATCCCTGCGCCATATTTCCCCTCCATCCTGTTGCCACGTCAGTCATATGACGTAGCGAATTAACCGTATCCCTCTCTAGGATACTAATGGCATTTCTTGTAAAGCACCAAATCAACCGCCGGAATATGCCTGTGCTAGCCTGATTCGACCTCAGTATTATCGAGCCCGGTCAGCGGATTGCCGGACAAACATCCATCAAGAAGACTCACGGCTACAATAGCGCACAATGAAAGAACAAAGCCCGGAATGATTTCATATAGATCAAACCATCCCCCACTCAACTGCTTCCAGACCACCACAGTAACACCGCCGACCAGAATACCCGCCAGGGCGCCATTACGGCTCATTCGCTTCCAGAACAGACTGATCAAAAGGGCTGGTCCAAAGGCGGCGCCAAAACCTGCCCAGGCATAGGAGACCAGGCCAAGTACATTGCTGTCAGGATTCATGGCAAGCAGACAGGCAATAATGGAGATCACGATCACCGACACCCGTCCCACGTGTAGGACTTCCTGCGGGGTAGCCTCCGCCCTGAAGACGTCACGATACAAATCCTCGGCAAATGCGGTAGAACAGACCAATAGCTGGGAATCTGCGGTACTCATGATCGCCGCTAAAATTGCCGCCAGCAGAATACCCGCCACCAATGGGTTGAACAGGCTACTGACCAGCAGCATGAAGATCTGTTCGGGGTCTTCAAGGATAATACCCGGGTGGGTATCGACATAGACCATCCCAGCCAGTCCGACCATAAATGCACCCAGAATGCAGAAGCCCGTCCATGTGACGGCAATCCGCCGAGCCACAGACATATCATCAACCGATTTAACGGCTTTGAAACGGGCCAGGATATGTGGCTGCCCAAAATAACCCAGCCCCCATCCCAATAAGGACAGAATGGTAATAGTGCTCAAGGAGTTACCATGCACATCGGTCATGATATTCAACAATTCAGGGTTTTTTAGTTGCATGGTCGTCAGGACATGACCGACACCGCCACTGAACTCCAGAGCCACCAGCGGTACAATAATCAGCGCTGCTGACATTAATAAACCCTGTACCAGGTCAGTCCAGCATACCGCCAGAAATCCCCCAAACAGGGTATAGGAAATCACGCTGACAGCGCCGATTATCACGGCCCACCGATAGTCCAGCCCGAAAGCAGTTTCAAACAGCTTGCCTCCGGCAACCAGGCCCGAGCTGGTATAAAAAAGGAAAAAGAGCAATATGAATATGGCTGAGAGGCGTTGAAGCACTTTGCTTTGATCATTGAATCGATTAGAAAAATATTCCGATAGAGTCAGGGCATCACCCAGCGCTTTACTGTAGATTCTGAGGCGTTTTGCAACCAGTACCCAGTTTAACCAAGTGCCCACTAATAAACCGGCCCCGAGCCAGAAAGCCTCGAGTCCAGCCACAAACGCATAACCCGGCAACCCCAGCAATAACCAACCGCTCATATCAGACGCACCGGCACTGAGAGCCGCGGTCCAGGGACCGAGCGAACGCCCTCCCAGAAAATAATCCGAAGACGTAGCCGTGCGTCGGTATGCCTCGTAGCCTATCCCCAGCATAACCGCGAAATAGGCAACAAATGTGATAATAACGGTGGTATTTCCCTGCATATATCAAGCTCCTTTCTGGAGTTTTAGACAAACAAAACGCAGTAAAAGTTTCAGTACCTAAATATTGACTAACTAATGTAGTAGCTGTTTTTTATACGAGCCTGAAGACTGCGGAAATTACTGACAATTACCGTTATAATCGAAAGAAATACCTGCTTTTCTCTATAACCTGACAATTAATCGGGTATACAGAAAATTTGCTTGATGAATCATTTAATTCGCCAGATCTAATAATAAGTAACTATGATATTCATATTTGCGATGAATGCCTGTCAAAAATTATCCCTTGGTGATCAGTTGTTGTTTTCTGGTCATTATCATCTTCCTGCAGGGCTCCATCATGACAGAACCCTCCGAGATCCAACTCAACATACGCAGTAAAACATTTGTTGTGTCACCGGATTTGCTCCCTACACAGACCTGCCATGCGGCGACGCTCACTGAAATTAAACCGGGGGCACTGATGGCAGCCTGGTTTGGCGGTAGTCAGGAGGGATATGACGACGTTCGCATCTGGGGCGCACACTACGAGCATGACCAGTGGCTCTCACCCATCTTGCTAACACCTGAAAATAGCGCTGAAGCCCACTGGAACCCCGTACTCTTTAACGACGGTAGTCACTTGTATCTTTATTACAAGGCAGGCAAATCTCCACGTACCTGGCAGGGATTCCACTCTCTATCGGCTGATGGAAAACGCTGGTCACCTCCCCAGCCAGATCCCGAAGGTTATCTCGGTCCCATCAGGAACAAACCACTATCACTTCCCAATGGCAGCACCCTCCACCCCTCCAGCACTGAAGATCAAGGCTGGCGTATCCATTTCGAAATAGAGACGGATCAAAAGCGACTTCACATTCCCGTTGAAGATCCAGATAGGCTGGGTGCGATACAACCCACACTACTCACCCATCCTAACGGAACAATACAGGCATTATGCAGGACACATTCCGGCGTCATTGCCCAAACCTGGTCCAACAATAATGGTCAGAGCTGGTCTGAACTGGAAGCCACCCTGCTCCCCAACCCCAACTCGGCCATTGATGCTGTCACACTGCGAAACGGTATTCACCTGCTGGTTCACAATCCAGTGATTGCCGGGCGTACGCCTCTCGTCATTTCACTCAGTTATGATGGTCAACAATGGCATCAAACCATAACACTGGAAGAGGAACACGGGGAATTTTCCTATCCAGCGGTGATAGAAGACAGCAAGGGTTCAATACATATTGCCTACACCTGGCAACGCAAGGCGATCCGTCATGTTGTGCTAGAGATTATGTCTCAATAGCTGAACCTGTAAATACATCACGATCCATTTCCCTGTCAGCATCACATCCAACGATGCTAATTCATCCGCTATGCTATATTGTCGAGAATGAATAATGGATGATTCAAAACGTTATGCACACAGCTCCCCCCTATTCACAGCAACACTTATTTCCGGCTATCCGTGGCGATTATTACTTTATTTATTTTATTCCGTTCGTAGCCATTGTTTCCGGTTTGTGCGCCTATTTGATACCTGGCTGGTTTGAATGGATATTAATGGCAGACCTGTGGATTCTCGGTTACCACCATGTTATTTCAACGTTTACACGGATAGGTTTTGACAAAAAAAGCGCCAGGGAACACTGGCACTTTTTAATCCCCCTCCCCTTGCTGATAATCACAGCCGTTTTCGCCCTTTATTCACTGACCAGTGCAGTCATTATCGGTAGTGTCTACCTCTATTGGCAGTGGTACCACTACTCGCGCCAGAGTGAAGGGGTGGCGAAGTCTTATGGCATGAAAGGGCAATGCAAGGCATTCGCGACTCATCGTGGACAGCGCATCGCTTTTTATCTCGTACCGCTTACGACCTTTACCTATATGATCAGCGCTGGCCACAGTCACTTCCTGGGGATTCCCATCTGGACTGCCACCTTGCCAGAAAATATCCGTTTCGCGTTACTCGCCCTTTGCTATGGCTCAATTGTCTACTGGATGATTTGCGGCACCAGGGCACTACTGCGAAAAGACATTACACCCTTTTATTACGGCTATGTACTGACCCATTTTTTTATTTACACCATTTCTTATGTCGCCATTAATGATATTAACTGCAGCTGGTTGACGATCAACATATGGCATAACGCGCAATACATCGGATTTGTCTGGTTGTTTAACCGCAAACGTTATGCTGCAGGCGTTGAAGAAAATCACCGTACCATCTCTTTTTTGAGTCAACCCGGTCGGTTCCTGATTTATATGGGCGTTTGTTTTACTCTATCGACGGTGTTGTATTTCAACCTGGAAGCCATCGTTGCAGCCACATCGCTTACTACAGGTCTTCCGTTGGCACTGCTGATTTACGCGACCATCAATTTCCACCATTACATAGTGGATTCACAAATCTGGAAACTGCGAAAACCTGCCATTCAGAAAAACCTGTTGGAAACGCAGGGGTAAAAATCACTTAAAAACAACATATTCCCCCGCGTTCTTTATATCACTACGTGCAAAAGGCCTGATCAACCACCTGCGCCCAGTGACAACAAGGTTGCATTACCGCCAACAGCCGTTGTATTAGTCGAACGGGTTCGCTCCGTCGCAAACCGAAGCAGATAATGAGGCCCACCCGCTTTGGGGCCGGTCCCTGACAACCCCTGCCCACCAAATGGCTGAACACCAACAACAGCGCCTATCTGGTTACGGTTGATGTAGACATTACCCGCCCTGACACGACGATCAATATAAGCGGCTGTCGCTTCATTGCGTGTATGAATGCCCAGCGTCAAGCCAAACCCTGTCCCGTTAATCTCATCAATCACACGGTCAAGTTCACTCGCTGCATAACGGATAACATGTAACACCGGTCCGAAATGCTCTTTTTCCAGCTCTTTGATGGACTGGATTTCAAAAGCAACCGGCGCCAGAAAGCACCCGTTATGACAATCCACCGACAATGGCGTTTCAGCCAGCAACACCGCCGACGCTTTCATACTGTTGACGTGGGTCTGTAACTGATCGTGTGCCTCTGCATCAATAACCGGCCCAATATCCGTTTCATGCAATACCGGGTTACCAACAGACAGCTCAGCCATTGCCCCTTTTAACAGTTCAATCATGCGATCGGCGATATCCTGCTGAAGATACAGTACACGCAGCGCAGAACAGCGCTGCCCCGCGCTGGCAAATGCAGAATGCACGACATCAATAACCACTTGTTCAGGTAGCGCAGTCGAATCCACAATCATGGCATTCTGGCCACCCGTCTCAGCCACAAGCGTAGCAATGGCGCCTTCTTTCGCCGCTAATGTCCGGTTGATCTGTTTTGCCGTTTCGGTGGAGCCGGTGAACGCCACTCCCGCTAAGCGTTCGTCAGCCACCAGGGCCGCACCTACGGTATAACCATCACCCGGCAGGAATTGTATGACACCTGCTGGGAAGCCCGCTTCCAACATCAGCTGAACCGCTCGCCAGGCAATCAGTCCGGTCTGCTCGGCAGGTTTGGCTATCACCGTATTCCCGGCGACAAGAGCCGCTGAGATCTGTCCCAGAAATATTGCCAACGGGAAGTTCCACGGACTAATACAGGCAAATACACCACGCCCCGTCAGATAAAGTTCATCCAACTCACCCGTCGGACCGTTTAGAACATTGACAGCAAAGTGCTCTCTTGCCTGAAGAGCATAGTATCGGCAAAAATCAACCGCCTCCCGGATTTCATCAATACAGTCCTGTATAGTCTTCCCGGCCTCCCGATGGCACAACGCAACAAGCTCATGCTGATGGAATTCCAGCAAATCAGCCAGACGCTCCAGGCAAATCGCACGTTCATCAACCGGTCTGCTGCTCCAGGCTGGAAAAGCATTGACTGCAACATCAATGGCTTGCTGGACGCACTGCGTATCCGCCCAATAGATTTCTCCGACTTTCTCTTGCAGCTGATAAGGACATTGTACGCAATGGCAATGTCCATTCATGATCCGTTGTCCATTAATAATGGGACTTGCCGAATACACTGTCTTCAAATGCTCGTTGATACCGTCCTGAAATGGCTGCCATTCGGATTCGATATTGATATTGATACCTGCCGAATTAAGTCGTGAGGCACCATATATATTTGGCGGAAGAGGAATACGATCATTAGCCAGTGATGCGTGACTTCGCAACACGGCAACGGGGTGTTTGACCAGATCTGCAATCGGTGTTTTGGCATCTACCAACCGATGTACAAAGGATGTATTCGCGCCATTTTCCAGTAGCCGCCTGACAAGATAAGGCAAGAGATCCTGATGACTGCCAACCGGGGCATAAATCCGCACGGTTAACGCTTCCTGTTCCATCAGGGTATTGTAGAGTGCATCTCCCATACCATGCAGACGCTGGAACTCAAACTGCCGATGGGTTGCCATGGTCAGAATACTGGCAACGGTATGGGCATTATGGGTAGCAAACTGCGGGTATATCAGCCCTGAAACCGTCTCACTCAAAAGGAAACGGGCGCAGGCAAGGTAAGAGACATCTGTCGCTTCTTTTCGGGTATATACGGGATAGCTGGATAAGCCCATCTGTTGCGCCAGCTTGATTTCACTATCCCAATACGCGCCTTTTACCAGCCGGACGGGGATACAATCACCAACCTCACGGGCTAAAGCCGCCAACCAACAAAGCACTGGAAGTGCACGCTTTGAGTATGCCTGAACCACCAGACCAAACTGATTCCATCCTGCCAGGGAAGGATGACGATACAGCTTCTCAAACAGTTTTAGCGACAGCTCAAGACGGTCAGCCTCTTCTGCATCAATGGTAATCCCGACATTGTTTGAGCGCGCTTTCTGCAGCAATGCCAGTAATGCATCATAAAGTTCAGACATCACCCGTTTTTCCTGTGCCACTTCATAGCGGGGATGCAGTGCCGAAAGCTTGATGGATATCGTCGGTGCTGACACATTTTCGCCATCAGTATGGTTATTGCTGATGGTTTCTATTGTATGCGCATAGGCATCGTAATAGAGACTGGCATCTTTAGCTGTCAGTGCGGCTTCACCAAGCATATCAAAGGAGTAGGTATACCCTTTCTCCCGGTACTCACGGGCGTATTTCAAGGCTTCCTGGATAGTTTGCCCCAGTACGAAATGCTTCCCCATGATTTTCATGGCCTGGTGCATGGCCTTACGGATAACGGGCTCACCCAGGCGGTTGACCAGGCGGTTAATCACACCAGACGGTGACCCATCCACGGTTTCATCCAGCGTGACCACCTTACCCGTCAACATCAACCCCCAGGTTGAAGCGTTGACCAATAAGGAATCACTCTTTCGAAGATATTGCTCCCAGTCGGCCACACTTAACTTGTCACGTATCAAGGCATCGGCGGTCTGGGCATCTGGCACGCGCATCAAGGCTTCCGCCAGACACATCAACAATATGCCTTCCCGGGTATCGAGGCTGTACTGAAGTAACAGGGCATCAATCATCAGGATGGCGTCATCCCGACTACGTACCTGTTCTATCAACCGGGTAGCACGCTCAGAAATCGCTGACATTTCCCCTGAAGACGGCTCCGCCAATGACATCAGATGCGACAGCCATTCGGATTCATCCAATCCATAACAACCGGATATCGTCGCTTTCAGGGCATCAGCCCCCTGCTGGAGAAATTCTGGCGTAAGGACGTCTTCTGTCTGGTACATGCTGTTGCTTACCCCGGGTCAACGCGTTCAATCTGGCTCATGCTACTGATGAGAACCAGCCCTTATCCATGATGGTTATATATTTAACCGCCAAATTATTCTAGAAAACTCTTACAGATCACGCTGTACAAGTTTGGTTTACATAGAGCTTCTCTACGTACAGCTTCTGTTCAATAACCTTTTTGTCAATTAAGCTAACTAAAAACTCGTATCCAAGGTATATAATTTGACAGTTTCATCCTTGAGATGGTTCGAACAAAAAGTGAATAAAAAGAAGAATGAAAGCACTTATCTCTATATTAGTACTGAGCAAAACCCTCTGTTTTTCACCCTCGCTTATCGCATGGGACCTGGCAAAAGAGAATGAAGGTATTTCTGTTTACACAAGGGATGTTCCGGGCTCCACACTGAAATCCTTTAAGGCAATCACTACTGTCGATAGCACACTGACAGGTGTAGTTGCACTACTGGAAGACACCAATGCCGGGCCTGACTGGTTATACAGCTGCCTTTCACTAAAGCGGCTACAAACCGTCTCTCCAACCCAAGTGTATAATTACAGCATCAACGATCTACCCTGGCCCGTCAAAGACCGTGATGCCATTATTTACAGCGAACTGGAACAGGATCCCCAAACACTCTCTGTACAGATTTCAATGAAAGGTCTGCCCAATTATCTTCCGGAAAAGAATAATTATGTTCGCATTCCTTACCTAACCGGTGAATGGTCAATTACCCCCGTCAAAAGCGGATCGATGGAAATCAGTTATACCGCGCATATCGAACCTGGAGGCAATATTCCTGACTGGGTAGTCAACGCTCTATTGGTTGATACGCCTATGAAAACCTTTGTTCAAATGAAAACATTATTGCCGCAGGCGAAATACCAACAAGCCGCGCGTGCTTATATTCAATCCCCCTAGCCAGTTTATGACAATTGCCGGTAAAGCAATGCTTCTCCGGCAACTATCAAAAAACTATCAGTGATGACTAACGGTTAACCATTTCTATTTCTACCCGCCTGTTTTTCATGCGTCCTTCCAGGGTAGCATTATCTGCAATGGGGTCCTTCGGTCCCATACCAAGTGTCGTTAACCGATTACTCTTAACCCCTTGTTGCACCAGGTAGTTCATTACAGAATCAGCACGTTGTCTGGAAAGCCAGACATTGTAAGTTGCATTACCTGTGGAGTCGGTATAACCCACTAATTGATAATGCGTACCGGGGTATTTCTTCAGGTAAGCCGCTTCCTTATCCAGAATGGCTTTGGCCTGATCGGTCAACTCACTGGAATTGAACTTGAATGTCACATCATGGAGTACACGTTCTGGCGGCAACGGACAACCATATTCATCGACAGGAACTCCAGGAGGTGTATTCAGACAACGATCGCGCTTGTCCATCACGCCATCTTTATCAGAATCCTTATCAACGACAATCGGACAACCATACTGGTCAACCGGCACACCGGCGGGTGTGTTCTTACAACGGTCGTGCGTGTCAGCAACACCATCACGATCATAATCAGTCACTTTAGGCTCTTCCTGACCACTTAACGCACAGATAAGGCTACCAATCAATGCTCCACCCACGGCTCCCCATGTAGCCGCTTCCTTATCTGACATTGCACCACCTGCACCACCGACAGTTGCACCTGCGATAGCGCATTGCCACCAAGACTGCTTTGATGTTGTTGAACAGCCAACAATGCTGGCGGCAAGGAGTACTAGTGCCATACGGCCACTTATAGACTTCAAACTCATAGATTACTCCGCCTGTTTAGGATTTCAGCATGAGCAAGTGTAGGCAGGGATAGAAAAAGTGTCGTATGAATAGGTGGGAAAACAATCGTTTATGCAATCAAACAATGCTGCCAGACAGCAACCGGTTTCCATGTTCTTCCAAGTATTTTATTTTTACACATAAAAAAAGCCCTGAAGAAATCTTCAGGGCTTTTATCTGGAGCTCTTGGGCGGATTTGAACCGCCGACCTCACCCTTACCAAGGGTGTGCTCTACCAACTGAGCTACAAGAGCGTTTTCTTGCTGTGCTTGAATCATTGAAACTCAAGCGAAAT